>CAYVAZ010000016.1:223-23834 GCA_964449065.1 uncultured bacterium | reverse complement strand
TTTGTAAAACTGGATCGAAAATCCGTTTTCATGAACGACCTTCAAGAATATCAAATACTTCGCTTCGGTCGACAGAGCCGGTCTGCATCCCCTTTTTGATTGCTTCAGTTAAACCGATGTCTTCAACAACATCCACAAAGACGTCATGCAGCAACTCACGCTTCTCCTGTAAGGTTTCAGTGAGTGCTTCTTTTAAGAGTTGTTTAAATTCTGGATTGTTCAATTTGGGTTGAGTCATACATGCATTCCTACAATTTTTTTTAGTGATACAGTATAATTATAGTCGCAAGCTGTGGATCGGTACAACGCGAACCACCCTTTATTTCATCTTCGACATGAAAATTACACATCACAAATCAAAATCGCTTCTTTCAAAGATTCCAGTGGATCGCGGGACGGCACAAACTCCTGCGCCACATATCCATCATAACCGAGTTCCACAATCTTCTTCATAATCGGCGGATAATTGATTTCCTGTGTATCATCGATTTCATTCCTGCCGGGATTCCCGCCAGTATGATAATGTCCGATGTACTCAAAATTGTCTTCGATCGTGCGGATTAAATCGCCTTCCATTATCTGCATGTGATAGATGTCGTACAGCAGTTTGAAGTGGTCGGATTCCACCCGTTTGCACAGTTCCACTCCCCAGGATGTATGGTCGCATTGATAGTCGGGATGATCGACTTTGCTGTTGAGCAGTTCCATTTGGATGATGATATCGTGGTCTTCGGCGATTTTGACCGCTTCTTTCAGGATTTTCGCGCAGTTGTTCCAGCCTTCTTCATCGGACATTCCCCGGCGGCTTCCGGAAAAGGTGATCACATTTTTAAACCCTGCTTTCGCCGCGGCGGGAATATTCTTTTGAAACGCTTCCATCAGTGTTGGATGATCTTTCGGAGTGTTTAGGCCGTTTACGATTCCACCCGCGCCGGGAACCATTGTGCAGGTCAATCCATGATCCTTCACGGCAGCCCAATCATCCGGCCCGACCAAGTCTACACCCGCCATTCCGTATTCGGCACAGGTTTTAAAGAACGTTTCTTTATCCACTTTGTTATAACACCAGAGCGATGCCGAATGCTTGATATTGCCTTTCAGAGATAATTCTTTATGCGTGGCAGTGCTTGCGGATTGCGGTTGTCCGGCGATCATACCCGCCGCGACTACACCACCGGCAGTGATATGCTTTAACGCGTTGCGTCTGTTGAGATTGCTTTGATCCATCATTGTTTCCTCCCAAGATAGGTGCTCAATATGTAAGGATAATCTACCATATTCAGGGATATGGGTATAGTTGCAGCGGGATGGGTAAGGCCAAATCTTGCCAATCGTAATTGCTTTGATTACCAGGAAGTATGCCTGCGCACCAGAACAATAAGCAAAAATGTAACAACCGTTAGCAAGCGATAAAAACCCTCGTTTTTTTTGTTCCATGCATCCAGATCGGGCGGCAAATCATACCCGATTTGATCGGATTGCCTGTTAAATTTGTATTTGGATCGGTTCTGTTGATTGACTTCCATGCTTTCCCTTCATACAATCATGCAATCCTTTTAGACGTTATAATATTATGAGAATTGTAGACCGTCAAAATCCGCAAAAATTGTATCTGCAACTGGTCAGCGCCGTCAAAAGCGCGATCGACCAAGGCGAACTGGCTGTTGGTTCACAGCTGCCAACCGAAGAGAACATGTGCAGCCAGCAGGGCGTCAGCAAAGCCGTCATTCGAGCCGCCATGCAGGAACTTTCGCGCCTGGGCTATGTGCAAAAGATTCCCGGCAAAGGCACATTTGTCCTTAAACCTGCCGCTTCACAGGGTGCCCGGCTTATTTTAAAATTAACCGAGAATATTTTGGATTACGGCGTGTCATGGACGACGGAAGTGATGCAAAAAATGAGCACCGTCCCCCCGCCGGATATGATGCCGTTCTTTAAACTGGAAACCGCCAATCAAATTTTTCAAATCACCCGCGTGCGGCGCATTAAAGAAGAACCGGTGCTGTTAGAGACTTCGTACGTATCCAACGATTTATGCCCCGGCTTGGCCATAGAGGATTTACGCACCGTTTCCTTGCTGGATATCATTCATAATAAATACAGCGTACCGGTTACCCGCTGTGCCGATTCCATCGAGGTGACTAAACTTGAAAAACGCGAAGCCGATTTGCTGGGGCAAAGTGAAGACGATCAATGCCTGCTCCATGACCGCATTCTCTACACCACCAACGACCGGGTCGTGGCGTTTATTCGCAACCTCTCCATCTCCAAATACCACCGCATTACGTTTGAATCGCAGCGTGGATGATGAATCGGCTTGCCGTCTTTTTCCTTGCAGTTAGGGCTGTTCGATCCACTTTCGGCTCATCGCGGTGATTAACTCGGCGATCTTTTCCACCAACGGTTTGCGGTGGAACGACTTGCGGCAAACGATCCCGATTGTGCGCCCCACCTCGTTTTTATGAAAGCGGTGGTATTCAATATTGGCGGTCGATTTCCCCGCGGCCAGTTCCGGAATCAGAGTGATCCCCATATTGGCCGCCACCAAATGCCGCAGGGTTTCAATACTGGTCGAGCGTACTTCCGTCCGTTCCATCCCACCGGTCTGCGCGCAGATTTGCAGCGCCTGATCGCGCAGGCAATGCCCCTCGTCCAGCAGCAATACCTGCTGATGTTTGAGATCGCTTTGTTTGATGGGTTTCTTTTTGATCAGCGGATGCGTGGGATGCGCGGCCAGCAAAAACGGCTCGTAATACATCTCAATCACGTCCACCCGGTTGTGGGATGCGGGAAGCGCCAGTACGGCGGCATCCAGTTTGCCCTCCGGCACTTGCTGCAGCAATTCATCGGTCACTGCTTCGGTAATGATAAACTCCAACCGCGGAAAGCCTCTGCGCAGCTTCGATAACACCCTTGGCAACAAATAGGGCGCGATGGTAGGGATAAACCCGATCGAGATACTGCCCGAAAACGGATGCTGCGCCTTTTGCGCGATATCCACCACCGTTTGGCATTCATCCAATATGTTATGGGCATGCCGGACGATTTCTTCACCGATGGGAGTCAAGCGTACGGATTTATTGTTGCGCTCCAACAACACCACACCGAGTTCTTCTTCCAACTTTTTGATTTGCATACTCAGCGTAGGCTGGCTGACAAAACACGATTGCGCCGCCTTGCCGAAATGCTTGTACTTCGCCAGAGCGGACAAATATTCAAATCCCCGGATATTCACATTTCACCTCATGATACACGATCAATAATGCCTATTATTATGATAAACATAATTGACTTTGTAAATAAAAATCAGAAGATATATTAATAGAAAATATAAACCGACTTTAGGAGGACATTCATGAGCAATAAAGTAAAAGAACTGAACGAACTGTTGGCCGATTATCACGTGCATTATCAAACCCTGCGCAATTATCACTGGAACGTAACGGGCTCGGATTTTTTTACACTTCATACCAAATTTGAAGAAATGTATACGGCCGTAGCAACGTGGATCGATGAAATCGCCGAGAGCATTCTGGCACAAGGGGAAAAACCGTTATCGACCCTGAAGGATTATTTAAGCACATCATCGCTTAAAGAAGGAGACGGCAACAAAAGCGCGAGCGAAATGGTGCAGCATTTGGTTTCCAACTTGGAAGCGTTGAACAAAAAGATTCAGTCCATCGAAAACGGCTTGGAACACAAGAAAACCCAAAACCAACTCGACGACATCGAAGAAGCCCAGCAGATGGACATCTGGATGCTGAAGTCGTATTTGAGGAAGTAATATCTTTTAAATAAATAATGACTGGGGATGTTGCAAAAGGTTCATTTCAGGTCGCTGCCGTCTTGGATTTCCACAAACGCGCGGGTGCGTTCTTGAAACACTTTCAGGTTTTGCCCGGTATCCCACAGGCTGTCTTGGTCGTCGCGTCCCCAGTCGAGTGAATCCATCAGGCGCGGAATTGGCGGTTTCCGCTCAAGTTGATGCTATAATTACCTTTAATGTTAAAGACTTCGTGGGAGTGGAACAATTCAACATTAAACTCTTTACGCCGTCTCAATTTTTAAAGGAAATAGGGGTATTAGAATGAGCGCTGTGACAATTGATATGCCGGACTCATTGTATAACAAACTGAAAGAAGCGGCGGAAAGGGATCAAAGCACGCCTGAACATCTTGCTGTATTGGCAATTGCCGAAAAACTTTCCAGTTTAATGACGGTTGAATATTTGGAAGAGCGCGCAAATCGGGTGGATTTGGATCAATTTGAATAACTTCTCTCAATAGTACCGAATGTGGAACCGGATGAACAGGATAAAATCTAAATGCAAAAATACATTAAAATATTTTGCAGTCATTGAAAAATGCGAAACCAGTTGGGTGCATTCGTGCCCGATCTTCCGGGGTGTGCTGCCGTGGGTGAGAGCCGGGAAGAATTGTTTCAACTTATTTTGAGGCGGTGGATACGCACATTGAAGATATGCGCGCGGGGGGAGAGGCTGTGCCTGAACCTTCTTCTATCAGCGAATTTGTTGAAGCCAAAGCGGTGTAATATGAGCAAACGAGACTTTGATCCCATTCATCCCGGAGAGATATTAAGAGATATTATTGGAGGCGTTCCTTCGTCTCATGGAAATCTCTTAATATCACCATGCAACATCACCAGGAAACCAAATCCCCGTTCCATCATCATTTATTTGATATCCGTGGCCCAGACCTGATTCGGTTGATCGCTGACCAAACTGTCTTCTTTTAAGACCACTAAGGCAACATCAAATCCCTTCTCTTCTTAATCCCTTTTCTAGTACCGATTACAGGATAAGTAAATATAAATTACTAATATAAAAGGATTTACGCAGTATTAACCTCTGTTATTTATTTAAATTGGTTTAAGGATTCAAACCTGAATTGGCCAACTATTCCGGGTCATTTTTACAGAATACTGAACATATGTATAAATTAAAGCAAATTGGTAATCTTTCTAAAAAATCGCAAAATTATCTTGTCTTTATTCCTATTCAATGTTATCATTCCCACTGATACCCATTAATTTCCATTTTAATCCAATTTGTGGGAAATCTAACCAAAATAGGATTTGTATCTGATTGACTTATGAATGAGCAAACTGCTGGGGTAACAGAAGTCGAAGTTCCCCAAGCTTCATACAAACCCCCGATCACAAAAATGATCGGCACGTATGACCGGAATATCGATTCAAAATCCCGGTTGGGTTTACCCGTGCAGTTTCGGGAAAAACTCGAAGGAGAACCGCTCATTCTAGTCAATTGGTTAAAACGTTCGCTGGCCGTGTTTCCGGAAAGCAACTGGATGCCGTTAGCGGAATCCATCGCCCAGCTAGACTTATATACGGATGTGGGCATGACCGTGCGCCACCAAATGTTCGCAAACGCGCGTGAAGTCAGCATAGATAAAGAAGGGCGCATTATCATTCCACAGGATATGGTGGAGTACGCGCGGTTGGAAGGCAAAGTGATGGTATTAGGCGATTGGGACAAGATCACGATCTGGAACGCGACTTATTACAAAGATCAAATGGCTGTAAACGAAGTCATGATCAATAAGTGGTTCCCTTCGGTGATGCAAATCGCCAAAGGACAAAAACGGTTAGAAGATATCGAGGGTGCGGATTCCAATGGCGGTCAATAACCGGTCTCTACCCGTTGCCTCTTCCATAAAGCGAATGCCATTTCAACGGAAGTGGGTGAATCATGAAGCACGTTCCTGTGATGAAACAAGAAGTTGTGGAATGGCTGAAACCGGAAGCAACGGACTGGGTGATCGTCGATTGCACCGCGGGCTATGGAGGACACAGTGAGGCCTTAACTCGTGGTCTTAGCCCGAAAGGAACATTGATCGGCATCGACCGGGATGAACACGCGTTAGCGCATTGCAAAAAGGAATTTGAAGACGCATCGTTTCAAACGGTATGGATACACGGCGGGTTTGAAGATTTTGACCACGCCATGAAAGAAGCGGACGTAGAAGCGGCAGATAGTATTTTGTTTGATTGCGGGTTTTCATCCCCGCAGGTAGATGTTGGCGAACGAGGATTTAGTTTTATGCGAGAAGGCCCTTTGGATATGCGGATGGATCAACAGCAATCTTTAACCGCGTACGAAATCATTAACGCGTGGGAAGCGGATGAGATGGCGAAAATCTTTAACCGGTATGGCGACGAAAAGTTTTCACGCAAAATCGCCAAGGAAATCATCAAACGCCGCCAGCTGGGGGAAATCGAAACCACGCAAGAATTGGCGGATATCGTGATTCAAGCCATCCCGCAAGCGTATAAAAAGCTGGAGCACATTCACCCCGCAACCCGGGTGTTTCAGGCATTACGAATTGTAGTCAACGATGAACTCAACGCCCTGCGCAATGGACTGTATCATGCACTCCATCACTTGAAGTCGGGTGGAAAAGTCGCGGTGTTAAGTTACCACTCATTGGAACACCGCATCGTGAAAGAACAGTTTCACCAATACTGCGGCAAAGTGAATTTACCCCGTTGGGCGGGCGAAGTTCCGGATGAATTGAAACCCAAAGGACGAATTGTTACACGCAAGCCCATCAAACCTTGCGCGGCCGAGATTAACGACAATCCCCGCTCCCGCAGCGCGCAGTTGCGTGTGTTGCAGCGGTTTTAGGAGAGCACAATGGCCAGACGAATGACGCGCAAACCCCCGCAAGACTATACCGTGCAATATGTGCGGGGGATTTTGGTGTATCTCTGCATCGTATCCCTGTTCGGGTCGGTTATCTTGTTGGTGCAGGCCGGCATGGAAGAAAAACGGGTGCGCTATCAAATCTCCCTTTTGATTGGCGAAAAACGCGAACTCATGAATGATATTCGCAAACTGAATAACCGCGTCGCGGAACAAGAAAATTTTGAACGGATTTCGATCTTGGTCGAAAAACATCTGCCGCACTTGGGGCCGCCGCAGCACCCGGCGATCAGTCTTCCCGTGACAGGACTCCATCAAAATGGTGTCGATTCAGAAAACAAACCCGCTTTACCGGAAAACAACAGTTTGTTTAATCAAATGCGTAAAAAGTGGCGCAGCATGGAAACCCACTTGCATGATTATTTGAATGAAATGGTGGAATAACCAGGAATTAGAATGACAAACACATTGGAACGCTCACGCATACTGTTCTTGATGACAACGGCTCTCGTAATTTACGGCGGGCTTACGGCACGCATGTTCTATCTACAAGTCATCAAAGCCCCAACACTGAAAGAAGCCGCGGAACGCCAAAGTAAAGGAATCAAAGAATTACAGGCAAAACGGGGGATGATTTTGGATGCCAATGGCCGGGTATTGGCGACCAATAGCAATATCTATACCGTTGGTGTGGATAAAAACAAAGCAAAAGATGATGAAGGGGATTGGCGGCAGTCGCTGGAACAATTGTGTCAACTCTTAAACATTGATGAATCCGAAAAACAAAAGCATTTGCACGCGCTTTCCAATGAAGAATTGATTGATCGAACCATTGCAAACCATCTAAGCGAAAGCGACAAAGAGTGGATCAAATCCCACAACCTTCCCGGTGTCCATTTAAAACCATCTGAATCAAGAGTGTATCCGGAAAAACACTTAGCCGCCACAATCATTGGATTTACCGGAAAAGACAACACGGGATTATCCGGCATCGAGCGGGCCTTTAATGAAAGCCTGCAAGGGCAAGAAGTAAATTTGATTGTAGACAAAGCCGGTATACCGGACAAAATGACACGCGGGGTTATCATCGCCGACCGTGACTTTACCAAAGAAGTCTCCAATCACGGAAACGATGTTGTCCTGACCATCGATGCCTACATTCAATATGTCGTCGAACGTGAACTCAAAACCGCCTACCAAGAATTCGATGCGTCCTATGTAAACGCGGTCGTGATTGATACCAAAACCAGCGAAATCCTAGCCATGGCGGAATATCCCTCATTCGATCCAAACAAATATGAAGAGTATCCAAAAGAACACCGCTACCCCCGCATCCTAACCCACAGCTATGAACCGGGTTCGGTTATGAAACCGTTCACACTGATCGCCGCCTTAGAGCAAAAAGTCATTACACCCCATGCGCCCAAAATTTACTGCGAAGAGGGAAATTACCGGATTCATAGAAAGACCATCCGGGATGACATTCACAGCTTTGCGGATCTGACACCGCATGAAATTTTGGTCTACTCCAGCAATATCGGCACGGTAAAGATTGCCATGCGAATGGGCGAAGACGAAAGCGATTTCTCCGGTCAATTAAAAATCTTGAAAGACACTTACGAACGCTTCGG
Source organism: uncultured bacterium (assembly GCA_964449065.1). Taxonomy (GTDB): domain Bacteria; phylum Hinthialibacterota; class Hinthialibacteria; order Hinthialibacterales; family Hinthialibacteraceae; genus CAYVAZ01. Next base: position 15,521 of record CAYVAZ010000016.1, on the reverse strand, counting down.
CTTCAATCCGGATGAAAACACCACCGTCATCCCGGAACAAAAGGGCGGCCTCCCCACCAACTGGCTGCCTCATTTGATGAGTTCCGTGCCATTTGGGCAAGCCATGAAAACCAATTCATTAGTGTTAGCAGGCGCTTACAATGCCATCGCCAACCATGGCGTTTACCGCAAACCGCAGTTGATCAAAGGTCAGCGCCGCAGCGACGGCGTGTTTATTCCGAATCCTTATGAACGACCGGTTCGGGTAACAGAGCGGCTTATCGCGGAAGACGTAGCCCGCATGATGATCGATGTCACCGAAGACCCTGAAGGCACCGGCCGCCGCGTCCGTATCCCCGGCTTTTATGTCGCCGGGAAAACCGGAACTGCGCAAAAAGCCATGCCGGGGCAGGGATATGTTGGAGGCTTGCGCATTGCCACCTTCGCGGGCTTCTTCCCCGCGCAGGAGCCGGAAATTACCATCGTCGTTATGGTGGATGAACCCAAACACAAAAAATATGGCGGCGAAGTGGCCGGCCCCGCTTGGAAACGCATCGCCGAAGAAATCATTGCCTACAAAGGGATCGCACCAACCCGCAAAAACGATCCCCTGCTGATCAAGCAGCAAAAAGAACACTCTGCTTCCATCGCGCAAGGCGGCAACTCCACCCATCCGTTCGGAAAGATGAAACGCCTGCCCATGCTGTCGGAAACGGAACGCAAATACGAAGACGGTTATATGCCCAATCTCATCGGGCTTTCCAAGCGCGAAGCCTATATTTTGTTAGCCGGATACGGCTTAACCGCAAGTTTTGAAGGGCACGGAAAAATCATCTCGCAAGAAATCGCCCCCGGAAACGCTTTGCTCGAAAAAACACATGTGGGAATGTTAGCGTGCGAAACCGCACTGTCCGACCCGTCAGTCGAGTCGGTTTCCGATTTAGTGGCGCGGCGATAAGCGCCGAATTTGTATTGGATTCATTTTGTGTGGTGTGTTGATGCCGGAGAGGCAGGGAAACCGTATCTTTTTTGGGAAGAGAAAAAGATACAGGAGACCAAAATGGTTGAGGGTAGTACTGTGTTTCAAGACGTCGATATCCTATCGGTTCGGGGAGAGTTGCCGGCAACGGTCGCGCAATTTACCTGCGATTCCCGCCGGGTGCGGCCGGGCGGACTGTTTGTCGCTCTGCGCGGAGCCACCTTCGACGGCCACCGTTTCTTAGATGATGTCCATCAAAAAGGAGCGTGCGGTGCCGTGGTGGAAGAAGTCTGCAACACGGCGCTGCCCCAAATCCAGGTGAACGATACTCTCGCCAGTTTGCCCAAACTCGCGGCCAACTTTTACGGCCACCCAGCAAAGAAACTGCACCTCACCGGAATCACCGGCTCCAATGGAAAAACGACATCAACCTATTTGCTGGAGGCACTGCTGCAATCCACAGGCAAACCATGCGGCGTATTGGGTACCATCGAATACCGCTATGGCAGCAAGCGCATCCCGGCACCGAACACCACCCCACTGCCGCATGACTTGCACGATCACTTAAACGAAATCGTCAACGAAAACATTCAGCATGTAGTCATGGAAGTCTCATCCCACGGATTGGCTCTCCACCGTGTGGATGAAGTCGAATTCGAAATAGCAGTCTTCACCAACCTGTCTCAGGATCATCTCGATTTCCATTCCACCATGGAAGAATACCGCGGCGCCAAGCAACTGTTGTTTACACGCTATCTCAAACCGAGCGGCAAAGCGGTCATCAATATGGATGACGAAGCCGGCCGTTTTATCGCAAGCCGTGTCTCCAAAGATCAACTCATCACGTATGGCTTGAATCCGAAAGCCGATATATCCGCCTCCAACATCAAAACCCATTTAAAAGGCACATCGTTTGTTCTTCATATAAAAGAAAAAGCGGTTGAAGTCCAAACGCCGCTATTGGGCATACACAACGTATACAACGTCGTGGGAGTATGCGCCGCCGCCTATGCACAGGAATTATCGATACAAGAAATTGAAAACGGTATCAAGCAATTCCAACCCGTTCCCGGCAGGCTGGAAAGCATCGAAAACAGCATCGGCGCGCAGGTGGTTGTCGATTACTGCCATACACCCGACGCGTTGGATAAATGCCTGGAAACCTTGAACGCAATCCCCCACAAGCGGCTGATTACACTCTTCGGCTGCGGCGGCGACCGCGACCTGGGCAAGCGTCCCTTGATGGCAAAGGCCGCGGAACGCCACAGCGACATCTTGATTGTCACATCCGACAATCCCCGAACCGAAGATCCGCAAACCATCATTAACGATATCATGGCTGGGCTCAGACAATCCGCCAAAACCATAGAAGTCATCGAAGACCGGCGCGGCGCGATTCAAACAGCAATCGAAATGCTGCAAGACGGAGACATCCTGCTATTGGCCGGCAAAGGGCATGAGGATTATCAAATCATCGGCCAAGAAAAACAGCCGTTTGATGACCGTAAAATCGCACGCGAGTGCTTGCGGTCATTGGCATAACATACATAAGCGCGGAACACATGGGCGTAAATTAAAAAGGTAGAGCATGGCGTTAGAGTTTTTGTTTCCATTGTCGAGAATCTATCCCGAACTCTTCGGGGTGTTGAATGTCATTCAATACATCTCGTTCCGCGGCGCGATGGCGGCGGCGACCGCCCTCTTGCTGGGGATCTGGGCCGGTCCCTGGTTCATCGGCTGGCTGGTGCGGATGAAGATCGGCCAAACCATCCGCGGCGAAGGGGTTAAAGCGCTTTATGACAAACACAAAGACAAAGCCGGCACCCCCACCATGGGCGGCACGCTGATCCTGGCTTCGTTAAGCATTGCGACGTTAATCTGGGGCGACTTGCGCAATCCATTGGTATGGACTTGCCTCATCGTCACTCTCTCACTCGGTGCATTGGGTTTTGTGGATGACTATACCAAGCTGGTTAAAAAAGAATACAAAGGCGTCCGCGCCAAGCAAAAACTGTGGGTGCAAATGGGGGTCGGCCTCGCGGTTGGATATGTGCTCTATGTATTCAGCCCTGTACATCCCGAACATGGCTCCGATCTTTCTTTGCCCTTCTTGAAAGACGCATTTATTCCATTAGGCATTCTCTATATCCCGTTTGTGGCGTTCTATCTCACCGGCTTTTCCAATGCGGTAAATTTAACCGACGGCCTGGACGGTTTAGCCAGCGGCTGCATCGTCATTGCATCAATGGCCTTCGCCGCCACCGCGTATATTGTCGGCCGTGTCGATTGGAGCACCTATCTCGGCATTCAATATGTACAGCCCAGCGGTGAGGTTACCGTTTTCGTTTTGGCGCTGGCTGGAGCCACCCTCGCGTTCTTATGGTACAACGCCCATCCCGCGCAGGTGTTTATGGGAGACACCGGCTCACTCGCATTGGGCGGCGCGTTGGCAACCATCGCGATTCTCATCAAACAAGAATTGCTGCTGATTATCATCGGCGCGATTTTCGTTGCCGAAGCGTTATCGGTGATGATTCAGGTTACATCTTATAAATACCGCAACGGCAAACGCGTGTTTCTTATGGCACCCCTGCATCACCATTTTGAAATGCTGGGGTGGAAAGAAACCCAAATCGTTGTGCGCTTTTGGATTTTGGCGTTCTTATTCGCCGTCTTGGGCCTGGCAACATTAAAAGTGAGATAAATAACACAAGATGACAGCTGTATTGGAAGACCTAAACATGAACGCAGCCCCACAAGGATACCACCTGCCGGAACCCCAACTGCAAGACAAGCGGGTATTGGTCATCGGCCTGGGCATAAGCGGACAAGCCGCCGTGAATCTGTTGGTTCACAAAGGAGCTTATGTGTATGCCCATGACCAAAACCGGGCAAAAGAGCAGGACGTGGCATCATTATGGGATGCGGATCATGTGGAGTTCTATCCGGAAAATCATCTGCCGGAACATACCGATTTCTGTGTAGTCAGTCCGGGTGTACCTACAATCCATCCTTTACTGCGAGCCTGTAAGCGGCAACGCATCCCGGTAACGGGTGAGTTGGAACTGGCCGCACGTTTCATCCACCGCCCCATCATCGCGGTTACTGGAACCAACGGCAAAACCACGGTTGTCCACATGATTCATCATATCCTCACGAACCGCGGATACAGCAGTGATTTGGTGGGCAACGTAGGTACCGCGGTATCGGATTTGGTCTTACAAAAAAATTGTGAAGGCAACAATCCGGTGGTGATGGAAGTTAGCAGTTATCAATGCGAAACCCTTGAATGCTTTCATCCGGCGGTAGCGGTGATCACCAACTTGGCGCCGGATCATTTGGGCCGCTATGCATCCGAACACGATTACTACAAGACAAAGTTTGAACTGGTACGAAATCAATACGCCGACGAGGCATTATGGACCGGTCCCGGGGTTGAGGGAAACATTCCCGGCTGGGTCCAATCTTCCGTGCGAAATTTCGCACTTCATGATCGTAGGGTTGAGGGACTCTACTGCGTTGAGGGAAACTTTGTGATGAGGGATGGGGAGGATGAACTCCTCCATCCCGGTTCTCTTTCCAAGGCCCTGCCGCAAAAACAACTCAACATCCTCGCCGCAGTCGGCGCGTGTACCGGTATCGGCATTCCGTTAGCAGAAGCGGCTTCTGCAATCGAATCGTTTCAAGATTTACCGCACCGGTTGGAATTCGTGGCCGAAGCGGGCGGCATCCGCTGCTATAACGATTCCAAAGCCACCAACATCCACGCCCTGCAAGCCGCGCTGCAATCCGTGCCCGCTCCCATACGGCTTATCGCCGGGGGACGCGGCAAAGGCGAATCCCTGCAACCGGTTCGATCTCTTATTGCAGACAAAGTTACCGCTGCCTATCTCATCGGTGAGTCAGCGGATTTATTCGAACAGTCTTGGAAAGAAATTACCCTCTTACACCGGGAAAAAACATTAGAAAATGCTGTCCATCATGCCCTGCGTGACGGCCAGCCGGGAGACTCGCTATTGCTATCCCCGGCCTGCGCCAGTTGGGATATGTTTCAAAACTACGCCGAACGCGGCGAGCGGTTCCGCCAAGCGGTAAAGGAGTATAAAGCGTGAAGATAACCGGAACTTTTGTCATCAGCGCATTGTTCATCATCACCATCAGCCTGGTTCTCATCGGCGTGATTATGGTCTTTAGCTCCAGCCACGGCATCTTGCTCATCAAAGGGCAGAACGTGTACGCCAAAATGGGACGCCAGTTAATGTACCTGAGCATCGGCCTGGCCGGTTTGAGTTTCTTTTCACTCTATGATTACAACCAATGGGAACGCAAAGCCCGCTGGCTTTTGCTTTTCACCATCGTTCTTCTGGCCATGGTCTTTTCACCCATCGGTGTAGATGCTAAAGGCGCGCACCGCTGGATATCACTGGGGCTGTTTAACTTTCAACCGTCGGATTTGTTAAAACTTTCCTTGATCTTATATTTGGCCGCAGCCTGGGCTGACCGTCACGACGAACTTCAATATATCAGCACCAAATTAATTTTCCCGCTGCTATTTGCCGGATTGGCGATCGGGCTGGTCGTGATCGAACCCGATCACAGCACCACCGTGCTGCTCGGGTTCATAGCCGCATCCATCTGGTTCGCCGCCGGGGGCAAGGTATTGCATTTGGTTCCTGTATCCGCCGCGTTTGTGGCCGGTGTATTCTATTTGCTGCAAATGAAACCGCATTTGTATGTCCGCATCAACGCGTGGCTTGAACCGGATAAATACGCCAGCGATCAAAGCTTGCAGATGCTCCAATCCATGAACAGCTTCGCGCTCGGCGGCTTTTGGGGCCGGGGGTTGGGAGAAGGCTTTCAAAAACTGGGCTTTGTTCCCGAAGTGCATACCGACTTTATTTTCTCCACCATGGGCGAAGAACTCGGCTTTGTATGGTGCAGCATCATTTTAATGATGTATCTGACGCTCATTCTTTTCGGATTCTGGATCGCGCTCAAGTGTACCAATCCATTCGGTAGATTGATTGCCGTAGGCATAGCCACAACCATTGCCGTCCAAGTAGCGATAAACATTGCCGTCGTCACCGGCGCCATGCCCACCACCGGGATCACCCTCCCCTTTTTATCGTATGGAGGGTCATCCCTGTTGATCTTTATGTCGATGGTCGGACTCTTAATCAGCGTCGCGCGTGACACGTTTATGACTGTGAATTGAGAGGATTGTCTTGAATGAGAAACCGTATTTATCGCGGCAATCATCGCTGCTGGTGGTAACCGGCGGCGGCACAGGCGGCCACCTGTTTCCGGCCTTGGCGGTGGTGGAAGCCGTGCAGGACCTGAGGCCGGATCAGGAGATTTTGTACATCGGGCGGGACGCGGAACGTGACCGCCGTGAAGTCGAACAACGAAATATCCCGTTTGCGGGGTTGCCCCTCATGGGCCTGCGCAGACGGATCACGATAGAAAACCTGAAAGCGCTCTGGCTGTTTTGGCGCGGCGTGGCGAAAGCGAAACGATTGATGAGAATGTACCGAAACGGTGTGGTGTTTGGAGTCGGCGGCTACGTATCCGCCCCGGCCATGATCGCGGGCAAACGCCTGGGATGGCCGGTCTGTCTGCACGAGCAAAACACCCTGCCGGGCCTGGTGAACCGTACATTGGCAAGACGGTGCGATCAAGTATATGCCACGTATGAAAGCAGCAAGCAGTATCTGAATAATCCCAATTGCAAGGTCACCGGATTTCCATTACGGAAATCGATTTTAGAAGCCGCTGCAAATGGAGAAACGAAACAATCCCTTACTGTACCGCATGTGCTGCTCTTGGGCGGCAGCCAAGGTGCCCGCAAATTAGTGGAACTATCCAATACGGTCTTTCAACTATTGGATGAACAAAACATTTCCTACACCGGAACCGTGCAAACGGGCGAACGCAATTTCGAGATGGCAAAAGCAATGCCATGGAGCGGCCGGATCGAACTCGTTCCCTTTATCGACAACATGGCGGACGCGTACCGCCATACCGATATCATCATCAGCCGCGCGGGGGCGGGTTCTCTGGCTGAAATCGCGCTATGGAGAATTCCCTCTATTTTGGTTCCCTATCCCTACGCCAGCGGCAACCACCAAGAACGCAACGCCCAAGAATGGCAAGAATCGGGTGCCGCCATTCTCTTGCGCGAACCGGAACTGACAGCAGAAACACTGACCAACGAACTTGCCGGGTTGTTAACCAATGAGGGAAAACGGAAAGATATGCACGGGTGTGCCGCATCGCTTGCCCGGAGCGATGCGGCGCAAACAATCGCCCGTGACTTAATCCGTATGCTTGAGGAAAACGAATGACAGACGTTCGCGTCATCCCATCTCATGTAAAGCACATTCACTGTGTCGGCATCGGCGGCATCGGTGTCAGTGCGCTCGTGCCCGAGTTGCTAAGACGAGGCTATACCGTCTCCGGCTCCGACCCCGCCGAAAACGAAGCCACAGAACGTTTGCAAAAACAAGGAGTCTACATCTCACACACCCATAGCGCGCACAATGTCAAAAACGCGGATTTACTGATCGCCACCGCAGCGGTAAAGCCGAATCATATCGAACTGGCAGAAGCATCGAAAAAAGGCATCCCCATCTGGCGCCGCGCGGAAATGCTTGCGTACCTGCTGCAAGATAAAAAAAGTATTGTCGTTTCAGGCGCGCACGGCAAAACCACTGTCACCGCCATAATCGCCGTTATGATGAAAGAGTGCGGCTTTGACCCCGCCGTCTATGCGGGGGGAGAAATCCCCGCCTTCAATTCAAACGCTCTTACTGGCAAGGGCGAATGGGCCATCGTGGAAGGCGACGAAAGCGACGGTTCCTTAACACTCTTCACTCCCGATATCGCTATCGTCAACAACATCGACCGTGACCACCTCGATTACTACAGCGGTATCGAAGACATCGTAAAGCAGTTTGAATACTTCCTGGCAAACACAAAAGATAACAGTTGGATACTTCTCTCAGCGGATTGCCGGTATACATCAGCATTACAAAAGAAACTCAACAATAGAAACTATCTGAGTTACGGCTTCCATGCCGGTGCAGATATACACGGCACGGAATACAACCGCAACGGCCAGGGTTGGCGCTGCGATGTAACCGTCGAGGGAGAGATGCAGGGCGTCTTGCGCATGTCTCTCAGTGGGCGGATGAATTATCACAACGCCTTGGCAGCCATCGCCGCGGCCAAGGCGGTGGGCATACCTTTCGAAGACGCGGCGAACGCGCTATCAAAATTTACCGGTGTAAAACGCCGCATGGAAGCCAAAGGCAGCAGCAACGGAATCACAGTGTTTGACGATTACGCGCATCACCCGGTGGAAATTCAATCCACCATACAAGCGTTTCGCGAACGGTCGCAAGGCAAACTCATCGGTGTCTTTCAACCGCATTTGTATTCCCGTACCGAACAATTGATGGATGAATTCAGTCATTCATTTGATGGATTGGATTTGGTTGTTATTACGGATATCTACGCTGCCCGCGAGGAAAAACACCCAACCGTTACCAGCGAAGTCCTGGTTCAAAAATTGCGCCGCAATCAAGTTCCGGTGGTTTATCTCCCCAATCAATATGAAATTCCCTACTTTCTATCGCGCACCGCTCACAGGGGCGATACCGTCGTCACCATCGGCGCGGGCGATATCTGGAAAACCGGAGAAACGTTTTTAAATCAATTTTTAAACCCACAGGAGGGGCGCAATGGCTCGTAAACAAGAAAAACCAAAACTGTTGCCCCGCTTAATCGAAGTATTCCAACATGGGTTTCGCGGTCTTTGCCGTTTTATCGTATTGGTGGCAATTATGGCGGGCAGTATGCTGATCCTCATCGATGTCGGACGCTTCTTCTTTCAATCCGCCGATTTCACCGTCAAAGAAATCTCGGTTGAGGGCAACGATCGCATCACCCAAGACGAACTGCAATCGCTGGCCGAAATCGTGCCCGGCACCAACATCTGGCTGGTCGATACAGACGCCATGCAACAGCGCGTCACCAATCACCCCACTGTCGAACGGGCGTTTGTACAACGAATACCGCCGCACCGGCTGCACATCCGCATTATCGAACGCCACGCCATCGCCACCATCTGGAATCCGGAAGACAACCGTTTTTACGGCGTGGATGAAAACGGTGTGATTTATGCCGCTGTTCCGAATATCAACCAAACCTTTTCCCGCAAGCGTGAAGAAGATTGGCAGGAATTTCTATCGTACCCTGTGCTTGGCTTTCACGAAGAAATCGATATATATTTAGGGAAAACCTTGACACATCCCCGCACATTGGAAACACTACAATTCCTGCAAAAATTAAAACAGCATGCCCCCGCGTTTTTTTCGGCGCTGGCGGAATGTGAAATTCAGCAAAATGAAAGTATAATTTTTCATCCAAAACGGCGAATTGGTGCTATGATATTCCGAAACCTGCAATCGCCGGATCTGGTCAAGAAAATCGCGAAGTTCTGGGATGTATTAGAATCACATGATTTGCGCGTCATTTATGCCGACGCGCGGTTTCCAAAACACGGCTTTGCCGTTCGGTGGGATGAATCCGACGGCGGGCGGTGGAAGCAGTTATATCAAAACAAAGCAAGCATGATTTCATCTTTATGAATTCGGGTTGAGGGACCCAGATGGATTTAGATTATATGCTTGCCGTGGATATCGGTACGACGAAAGTCTGTGCTGTCGCGGCAAGGCGAAACGAACGGAAAGTGATTGAAGTTCTGGGCATTGGCATTCATCCATGCACAGGCTTCGGCGCCAATGGCATTGTCGATATGGACGATCTTGTCGTCTCTATCAGCGGTGCGTGTAATAAAGCGCTTAGTCATATCCCCAACGCCCACATCCATTCCACGGTTGCGGGAATTTCCGGCTCATTTATCCACAGCGCCAATACCATCGGCTCTCTTGTCCTATCCAATCACGGCCGTTCCGTCACCCGCGACGACATCGACCGCTGCATCGAATCCGCCAAACGCAAATCCGTCCCCAAAGATTACGAAGTGATCCAAGCCGTCCCCCGCTGGTTCCGTTTGGATGAAGCTTCCGAAATACGCGATCCGGCCGGCATGGAAGGCTGCGTACTCGAAACCGACATCCACATGATTGTGGGACGCCACAGCGTGCTGAAAAACATCCGCCGCTGTATGCAAATGGCCGGTTTCACTGTTGAGCACTTGGTCTATCAACCGCTGGCTTCCAGCTGCTCGGTGTTATCCGAAGAAGAGAAACAAACCGGTGTGGCTTTGATCGATATCGGCGGTGAAACCACAACGCTCATGGTCTTTTACAAAGGCAGCATCTATCATTCCGAAACCATTGAACTCGGCGGCGAAGATATCACCCGCGACATCAATCATTACTTCCAAACCCCGAAAGATACGGCCGATCATCTCAAAAAATACAACGGCAGCGCCTGGGTCGAAACCATTGCTTCCGGTGAAACCATCGAAATCGTCCGCTTTAAAAACCGCCGAACGTTGGTCGTCGAAAAACGCCGCCTCGGCGAAATTATCGAAGCCCGTGTGGAACAGATTTTGGATGAAGTGATGCGCTGTTTGCGTTCCCGCGATCTTTTGAATGACCTGTACGCCGGCATCGTCATCACCGGCGGTACATCCATGCTCGACGGCATGAAAGAGAAAGCCAGAACCGTCTTCGGCAAGGAAGTCCATATCGGCTACCCAAACGGCGTTGCCGGATACGAGGAAATGATCACCAGCCCGTCGTATGCAACCGTGATTGGGCTGCTGCACTTCGGCTACGAAAAACGCGACCAGGATTTGGTGCTGTACGGCAGAGGAGTCAAACGCATGATCCGCGGCGCCGTCCGCTGGGTTCACGACACGTTTTAATTGTCCTTCCCTTATTAAAAGGGGGTAATGGGAATCGAACCCGCTGCAAATTATGAAATAGGAGTTAGGTCATTTTGGGAGGGCGAGGCTCCCGCCGAGCCGGAAGCACATATTAAGCAATTGGGAAAAAAAAGAAAACCAACTTTGTTATAGATACAACAAACCGGAGGAGAGCATTATGACTATCGAATTTGCCAATAACTTTGGCTACCAGGAAGAACAACCGCAGCACCACACGGAAGAAAGGAGTCATGACATGATGGACTTTACACTACCCGAAAACGGGGAACACGGGGATGGCGGCCCCAAAATCGCCGTCGTCGGTGTCGGGGGAGGCGGCAGCAATGCCGTAGACACCATGCAGGACGGTTCCCTCGAAGGCGTCGAATTCATTGTAATGAACACCGATGTCCAAGCCTTGCAGCGCGCCAAAACCCCGCGCAAAATTCATATCGGAAAAAGCATTACCCGCGGCCTCGGCACCGGAGCCAACCCCATCTTGGGTGAACAAGCCGCCAACGAAGACCGCGATTTGATTCGCCAGGAACTCGAAGGCACAGACCTCGTCTTCATTACCGCGGGCCTTGGCGGCGGGACCGGAACGGGCGCGTCATCCGTGGTAGCAGACGTGGTCAAGGAACTCGGCGCGTTATCGGTCGCCATTACCACCAAACCGTTTGAGTTTGAAGGCTCCATCCGCCGCAACCATGCCGAAAAAGGCCAGCAAATCCTGCGCAAAAAAGTCGATACCCTTATCACCGTGCCCAACCAGCGCTTGGTAACCGTGGTCGAAGAAACCACCACACTGATCGATGCATTTAAAGTCGCCGACAGTGTGTTAAAACAATGCGTGCAGTCCATCGCCGATTTGATCACCCGGCCGGGCCTCATCAATTTGGATTTCGCCGATATCAAGACCATTATGGATTCCGCCGGCGGTGCCGTGATGGGGGTCGGATACGGCCAAGGCGCGGAACGGGCCGAAATCGCTTTCAAACAAGCATCCAGCAGCCCATTGATGGAAGAACAAGTCATCCAAGACGCCAAGGGCATCTTGATCAACATCACATCTGGCCAAGACATCAAACTGCTTGAAATCGACAAAGCCATCACCCGCCACATTCGCGAACAAGCCGACGGCGACGCCAACATCATCTTCGGTGTGGTGATTGATCCCTCTATGCAGGAAGAAATGAAAGTCACCATCTTGGCAACCGGTTCCAAACAGCGTGAAGGCAACGATCTCAAGCGCATCGCGGATAACCAACGCACCAATGTATCCACCCGCGACCGCAAAACCACGCTCAAAGCCCCCTTGCCTTATGTCGAAAAGAAAGGCTTCAGCGAAACGGTTGAAGGCGATACCGATGACATCGGCGATTTGGTGTTCGCGGAAAAAGGATCGTCCTCCGCATTTGATGAGCGTCCCAAAAGCGAAGGCAAAACCTTGCCGCCCATGGGCAAATCCATCTTCAGCAGCTTGAAGAAGTAATCCCAAGTTGCAAAAAGAAGGTGAGTGATTTCATCTTTTATTTTGCAGGGGTAACCCCCAGTGGTTACCCCACAGCGGGGCGGCCACGTATGATTGAAACCGGGGAGCATCGGCTTCCAGCCGGTAAATGGTTATGTTCCCTGGGCCGCTACACAAACTGAAACGGCTCTAAAGAACCATTTACCCCAAAGAGGTTATCTATCATAGTCTAGGGCAACGCCCGAGGTGAAAAAAGAAGCAAAAGCACAACACATGCTGTTCCCATTCGGGTTGAGGGGCAGGCGCGGCGTCCCAATTTCAGGTCTTTCCGACTCCTTTTCGGCTTGAGATTCTCCTCCTTGTTGACGCCTGCCCAATTTTTTCTTCCTATATAATACGAAAGCATTCCAGAGTTGGATAGACAGAATCCGTCCTTGTTGTTTGTGAGATTGTGTGTCCCGCTTGATTGAATGCACGCTGGAAAACAGCGATAGCAAATTGAACCATGCTCTGTTGTATATCCTGCATGGATTGAGGTGTTGCTTTTCTATTACAGAATTGGATCGTGAAACCGCTTGATGGATTCTGCTTCAACCCATCCTTTTTTCCTGCGTATTCGCTTGCGTCATCCGGTCCCACTTTTGCTTCATTTCGCGGTGGCGAATGCGGAAGAAGCGGTCTTCCGGGTGGTGTTTGCGGGCTTCTTTATAATAGCGGTCTGCGGTTTCATAGTCTTGCAGAATGTGATAGACATCCGCCATCCAGCCGTTGGCCTTTTTATGGCCCGGAACGATTTTCATATAGTCTTCCAACTCTTGAATCGATAGGTGCAAATACGCCGATTGGGTTTTGCGCGAATCTTGGAAGAAGGCTTTCAGCCAGTAACCGGTGGCGAGATCACGCTTCGCTTCCGCGCGCTGAAAGTTGGTTAATTTGGCCGAATCCAAATACAATTGCGCCTGCCGGATACCGCGCTCGATGTCTTCTTGACTTCTAGTTTCCAAAATTTCACGGACGTGTGGAGGCATTTCAAACGGCGGTTTCCATTGCAGCGCGTCGTAACAGACCCAGGAGTACGAGACCCAAATGGAACTTAACATGACATATAAAAATTTCATGGTAACATCCTCTTGTACCAACTGTGAATAGTATAACAAATCCTAAAAGTTTTTGGGAAGAGTTCTTTCATTTTTTTGAAATTTGTTTTAGTCTGTTATGGAATTAAAAAAAGGGGAGACTTATGTTAGAACTACCGGTCCTTCAACCCAAACACACCAAGACACTGCAATCGGTGCTGATAAAGCCTTCGGGCGCTGACTGTAACCTGGATTGTATCTACTGCTTTTATTTGGAAAAGGCGGAACTGTATCCCGAACAGAAAAAGCACCGCATGTCCGTCGAAGTGATGGAAGAGATGGTCAAGCAGGTGATGCAGTCGGGCGGCAACGATTTGTCCTTCGGCTGGCAAGGCGGCGAACCGACGCTTCTCGGTCTCGATTTCTACAAAAAAGCGGTGGAATTTCAGCAAAAATACGGGCGCGACGGCCAAAACGTGGGCAACGGCTTCCAAACCAACGGTGTTCTCATTTCCGATGAATGGTGCCAGTTCTTTAACCGCTACAACTTTCTCATCGGCTTATCCTTAGACGGCCCGGAACACATCCATGACCATTACCGCATCACCAAAGGCGGCGGTACATCTTGGGCAAAGGTGCATGATACCGCCAAACGATTGCTAGACCGGGGGGTAGCGACCAACGCGTTGGTGGTTGTGAACGATTATTCCGCCCAACATCCGGAAGAAATATACGATTTCCACAAAGACTTGGGCTTTGAGTTTATGCAGTTCATCCCCTGTGTGGAGCGCGATCCCCGTGATCCCTCCAAAGCCGCCCCGTTTTCAGTCTCAGCTGAGCAATACGGCGAATTCTTGTGCCGCATCTTCGATTGCTGGAAGAAAGATTTTAACGGCGATTTGCCTACCACCTCGGTGCGTTATTTCGATTCGGTATTTCATTTGTATGTAGATATGGCTCCACCGGATTGCACCCTGCTGAAGGAGTGCGGCTGCTATGTGGTGGTCGAACACAACGGCGATATTTATTCCTGCGACTTTTTTGTGGAAGACGATTGGCGCTTGGGCAACCTGATGGAAGGCCGGATTGTTGACTTCTTAAACAGCGATCATCAGAACCAATTCGGTTGTATGAAGTCAGATTTACCGCCGGAATGCCCGGAATGCGAATGGCTGCGCTATTGCCAGGGCGGCTGTACCAAAGACCGTATCCGCGACCCGGCAGACAATGGATCGAACCACTTCTGCGAATCGTTTAAGATGTTCTTCGCACACGCTCACAATGATTTGCAACGGTTGGCCGATCAATGGATTGCCGACCGCCAGCGTGAAGAACAAGAGTATTTCGCCCAACAACAGAACGAACTACGGAGCTATGCCGAAGCGCAAGGGATTGGACGAAATGATCCCTGCCCTTGCGGCAGTGGAAAAAAATATAAGAAGTGCTGTATGCTGGTGGCGTAATTAAATCTAGGCAAGCATAGGATATTGCTCTGCAATTGTTAGATCAATTCTTTCATGCCTTGGCAATCGCACGAATTGCACGATATTAAATTATACCGCTTCAATGAAATAATAGGCGGTGTGCGGTACCGGCTGGAAGCCGATGTTCCCCTTTTATGGAGGAATCAATAGAATTTATTTGAATCCGTATTATATTGCGGCGTGAGGTTGCCAATTGCGCTGTGCAGCCGAACGGTGTTGTAGTGGATCACGTATTGTTCCACAATCTGCCGGGCGTAAACAAATATTGCATTTTTATATTTATTTTTTTGAGGTATTGACTTTGAACAATTATTGCTATATTGTAGACCAACTTAGATTTATAGAAAGAATTGAAATACAGGAATTTTTTTAATTGTTTTAGAACTGAGTCGGTTAAGGCTCATTTCGGGT
>CAYVAZ010000016.1:0-213 GCA_964449065.1 uncultured bacterium | reverse complement strand
ATATTCCAACATCTTACAAAATCATATTTTGCTAACTCGTAAACTCACGCTAGTACTGTGTCAACGATTTATTGACGGGGATTGATCCCCCCTAGCCCCCTTAACAAGGGGGGACAACGGATAGCCAGCCGTTATTTTTTGACGAGGCAAAATAAACTGTTAACGATAGTGATAATTAAGTGTAATTTGATTTAGAGATTGAGTTTTGATTGT
>CAYVAZ010000015.1:0-31327 GCA_964449065.1 uncultured bacterium | reverse complement strand
CCACAACTTCCGAGAGGAGTTCGAGAGAGGGAATAAAACCTGGCCCGGAAGGACTCGAACCTTCAAACTCCAGATCCAAAATCTGGTGACTTTACCAATTCGTCTACGGGCCAATTAATCAACTGATTACGGATTTTATACCGTTCCGCCATTCAGTCAATATGCTAATTCGCTAAAACAAAATTTTAGCTTGTGTAATTTACCCAACGCTTTATCCTGAATTTTGAAGGGCTAGAATGCTCTGAAAATCCCGGGATAAATTCCATGCAAAACGAATCCAAATCCGACTGGTGGTTCCGCTTCTTCAATCATCAGGATTATCTTGATATCTTTGAAGATATGACCGGGAGAGACCGGACGCTCAAAGAATTGAATTTTTGTGAACACGTTTTGGAATGGGTTCCGGGAGAAAGCGTGTTGGATGCCCCATGCGGTGCGGGCAGGCATGTGTTTGAACTCTCAAATAGGGGAATGGCAGCGACCGGATTGGATATATCGCTTTATCTTCTAGCCAAAGCTTCGAAAGAATTTATGATTGATCACAATGATGCCATCTATCCTCAATTCGTGCGGGGGCTGATGCAGCGGATACCGTTTCAAGTCCATTCATTTCATCATGTAGTATGTTTGTTCAGCAGCTTTGGATATGGCGAAACGGAACAAGAAAATTTGCAGATCATGCGGCAGTTTTACCGGGTATTGCGTCCCGGCGGGAAAATTATGGTAGATGTCATGAACCGGCATTTCATCGTTCCGCGATTGAATCAGGTTTTCTTTTCCCGGCATAAGGATTTAAGCGTAAAAGAAGAACGTTCGATTTCCAATAACGGGCGGCGATTGAACAACCAATTTACAGTAAAAAACCATGAAGGAGATGTTCGCACCTATCACTATCGCCCCTGGCTGTTCAACGGGTGGGAAATTTCGTGGCTGGCATCGCAGGCAGGATTTAAAAACGTTCAAGTCTTCGGCAATTTTGCCGCCGAACCCTACCACAAAGGAAGCGAACGTGCCATGCTGGTAGCGCAAAAGCCCCAGCAATAGTTTCATATTTTCATGAATAATAACGTCAAAACATTACAACTTCTCGGCAAAGGTTGGATGGAGAATCCATTCCTAGCATTAAAGAGCAATGCCGTTGAGCGAATCCTAACATCAAACCAATCCCATAAAGTAATTCCAATACTCAAAGAACTGGATCTTGAATCGCGAAAAGGGAAGTACGCTATCGGCTTTTTGAGTTATGAAGCAGCAGCCGCTTTTGGCTTGCCGGTTAAAGAAGGTCTTGAAGATACCATACCGCTGATTTGGTTTGCTTTAATTGATTCAAACTCATTGGATGAATTTCAACTGAATCCGATTGAATCCGCTCATCCAATTGCCAACAATATCAATTACAGTCAAACATTTGAAGAATACCAAAATAAGTTTGATATAATCAAAGATCACATTGCTTCCGGCAATACCTATCAGCTTAACTACACACTGCCCGTTTATCCAATAATTCATGCCGGCTCCGATCGGATTTTTCATTCCTTATACCAATCCCAACCGGTTCCCTATGCGGCCTTGATCGAAACCGAATCATGGTCGGTGTTATCTCTATCACCAGAATTGTTTTTATCGAAGAACGGCAGCCGCATTCGATCCTCACCAATGAAAGGCACGCGCAAGCGGGGGCGTTTTCCTGATGAGGATTTAAGGTTCCAACAGCGATTAAGGCGGAGTGAAAAAGACCAAGCCGAAAATATAATGATCGTTGATATGGTCCGCAACGATTTGGGGATGATATGTGAATTTGGCAGCATTCAAGTCCCGGAACAATTTTGCATTCAACCCTTTCGTACCGTCTTACAAATGACCAGTACAGTCGAAGGGAAACTAAAATCAAACTCAGCATTGCATGAAATCTTGCAAGCAGCGTTCCCTGCGGCATCGATTACTGGAGCCCCCAAACACCGGACGATGGAAATTATTCGAGAATTAGAGAACGCGCCTCGTGGTGTGTATTGCGGTGCCATCGGAATCATTAAACCGGGCGGCGATTTTATCTTTAACGTGGCAATACGAACTCTCATACAGACCAAAAATCAATTTGTATGCGGTGTGGGTAGTGGAATTGTATGGGATTCAAAACCGAAATCCGAATATGCGGAAGTGAAAACCAAAACACGTTTTTTAACTTCCAATTCAATGCCGTTTGAATTGATTGAAACCATGCTGCTGCAAAAGGACAATACCCTTTTATATTTGGATGATCATCTGAATCGTCTGGAAGAATCCGCGGACTATTTTCATTATCCATTTCATCGTGAACGAATTGAGAGCGAAATTGATCAATATATACAGGAGCGGTCTTCACCGTGCGCAGTCCGTATGCGGTTGAATCCATACGGCGAATTCACATTCTCTTACAGAGACATTACGAACGTGCCAGAACATCCGGTAATAAAACTATCCGCTCAAACCATCGACTCCAACGATCCCTTTTATTTTCACAAAACCACTAACCGTGCTCTTTACAGTGAAGAAAGAGAAACCGCTTTAGCCGATGGTTTCTTTGAAGTGATTTTTCAAAACGAGAAAGGCCATATTACGGAAGGCAGTATCACCAATATCTTCGTCAAAATAAATGACCAATGGTACACGCCGCCTATATCCGATGGTTTACTAAATGGCGTTTGGCGCAAGCATTTTAGGATTGAAAATAAAGCGGTTGAAAAATCTATTTTGGTAGAGGATTTAAAAGAGGCGGATGAGATCGTTGTAGGGAATTCGATCGTGGGTGGTGTTTCTGTTCGATTCGAATAAGCTAGCCCGATTTCCAATTTTCTGGTAAGATTAGAAACGGCATGTAATGGTGAGAGTATACCGAGAGTATCATGCAATACCTGGAACGTAGAGAATGGTTGACATCGGTCCGGTGTGGAATCATTTCATCAGCGGGGTTGAGAAAGCGTTGTGATGTATCAAAGAAAAAGCAGCCGGCAAGCCGGTATAACAGTAGCGGAACGAGACATGCAAAAAAACGGCTGATCTTTACGTCCACGCTTCTGGAGGGATATTCGACGGTACGATTGTCCGGCCATTGATAAAGGGGAATGAATATGTCATTAAAACGCAGATCATTTTTAGCCGCTTCAGTTGCAGCAGCCGCATTCCAAACTCCCGCTATACATTCCTCCAACCACAAAGCACAGCGGAATGTACTGCTTATCATCTCTGATGATCATAGCTTTGAGAGTGGCGCGTATGGCAACAAAATTATCGATACGCCATCTATAGACCGGATGGCGGAAAAAGGAGTACGCTTTACCAATAATTTCTGCACGACACCCAGTTGCAGCGCCAGCCGTTCGGTTATTTTTACCGGATTATATAACCATGCCAATGGACAGTTTGGCCATGCCCATAGTTACAATCATTTTTCGCTGCATGAATGGGTTAAACCCGTGCACACATTGCTTCACGAAAGCGGTTACAAAACCGGATTGATCGGCAAATTTCATGTAAATACTCCTTCCCATTTTAAGCTGGATTATGTGGATACAAAAAACTCCCGCCATGTCAAACAGATGAGTGATAAAGCCGCCGACTTTTTCGCGCAAACGAAAGGGAATCCGTTTTTCTTAACGGTCGGATATTCTGATCCGCATCGTGCTGGAAAAGGATTTGGCGAAGATAAAGTGTTTCCTGGTGTTGAGAATAAAACCTACTCTCCAGAAGAAGTGATCGTTCCTGATTTTCTGCCGGATACCCCAGCCACAAGAGATGAGTTAGCCAAATACTATTCTTCCATCCACCGGATGGATCAAGGCATCGGTTTTTTGCTGGATGCGTTAGAAAAAGACGGCAGGCTCAATGACACCCTCATTATTTACATAAGCGATAACGGCATGGCGTTTCCGGGCGCAAAATCCTGCTTGTATGATCCGGGAATCAATTTGCCAATGATCGTCATGTCGCCGACTCTAGAAAAACCGGGTGGAGTAACCCATGCAATGACGAATTATACCGATTTGGTTCCGACGATCTTAGACTGGACCGGCGCGAAACCACCGGAATATGACTTGCACGGCCGATCGTTTTTGCCGGTGTTGAACGAACAAAACCCGAATGGTTGGGATGAAATCAACTTTTCCCACACCTTTCATGAAATCACCATGTATTACCCTTCGCGGGGGACACGCACCAAGAAATATAAATACATCAACAATTTGGCGCATGAAATGATCTTTCCCTTTGCCAGTGATTTGTATGCCTCCAAAACCTGGCAATATATCTTGAAGAATGAAGAATCCTATTTTGGAGCCCGAACGGTAGAGAATTATCTGTACCGCGATGAAGAAGAACTATACGACCTTGAACAGGACCCCAATGAAATTCATAATTTAGCAAATAACCCGCGGTACCGGAACGTTTTAACCGAACTGAAGCAACAGACGATGGACTTCCGGCGCCGGACAAAAGATCCCTGGTTGATCGGGGAACCGGGGATGAATCCGGATAAGCAATACCCCGACGGCAATATAAAACTATAGTCAATCAGAAAGAGATGAGAAATCTATGCAAGCTCAGATAGAAGTGTTGGAAAATCGATCCAACAATAAACCATTCAATTTGAATGAATTTTTGAATACGGTTACAAACAGGATTCTTGAAGATGAAATCGGTGTGACAAGATACGAAGCCGCTGTCATTGCCTCAATTCCGCAATCCGATGCAATGCAGATGTTTCACTATGCGGGGAAAATCCGCAAACATTTTCGCAGCGACACCATCAGTATGTGTTCTATCGTAAACGCGAAATCCGGCAATTGCAGCGAAGACTGCACCTTCTGCGCGCAATCCGCGCACTTCAAAACCCAGGCGCCAACCTACGATTTCATGGCCCCGGAAGAGGTTGTTAAAGTCGCAAAGCAGGCCAAAGCCGATGGCGCGGAATCGTTTGGAATCGTTATCAGCGGATATGGCGTTAAAAAAGAGAAAGAAATGTTGGCTGTGGGTGAGATGGTAAAAGCCATCAAGCGTGAAGTGGATATCGAAGTTCACGGTTCGTTCGGTATCTTGGATCAAGAAGTAGTCGATTACTTTCGCGAATGCGGCGTAACCCAGATCAACCACAACTTAGAGACATCCAGCCGCAAATATCCTGAGATTTGCACCACGCACACTTTTGCTGACCGCGTCCAGACATTAAAGAATATCCGCAACAGCGGCATCAAATTATGCTCCGGTGGGATATTCGGGATGGGGGAAACGGTGGATGACCGCATCGACATGGCGTTTACGTTGCGTGAATTGGAAGTGGAAACGGTTCCGCTGAATTTCTTGCACCGGATAGACGGCACTCCATTGCAAAACATCGTTCCGCTCGAACCGATGGAGTGCTTGATGATCATTGCACTCTACCGCTTTATCTTACCAAAGGTTGAACTCAAAATCTGCGGGGGCAGGGAAACCAACCTGCGCGACCTGCAAAGCATGATCTTCTTTGCCGGTGCCGATAGCATGATGGTGGGCAATTATCTCACCACCGCGGGCCGCGAACCCGAAGCCGACTGGCAGATGATGAAGGATTTAGGCTTAAATTGGACCACGCAGTAAAGGTTACTCGAAAGTATAACGATTATCGGGATCTAAAGCGCTATGGATAATCCGTAATATGTTAATATGAATTTCGGATACAGTGTAATAGATGATATATTTGCGATATGGAAAACTTCTAAGCCCTGGGAGTTTGTGATCTTTGTGAATACCCATAAAAGGATAATCTGCAATTAATGATATTATATGTATGAGATTGTTTATTGCTTTATCTGCTGAAGAAACACTAAACTCTGAAACATAATCCCATATCCGGTCTAAATCATCTCTTGCTTCTGGAGAGAAATGTACTTTTAAATTTTTCATAACGAATTATGAAACAACAATATTTTTCCTTTTTCTACCTTCTTCTGTAACTTGACCGGCTAAATCCATCAGAGATTTGTTGTCATATTCAGTGCCTTCTCCACGTATTAAAGAATCGGAAGACTCTATCAGTTCCTTGAGTAACCTCGGGCCGATTTCGGCATCATTATCGCCATCGATTATCAATAACCGCAACGCTGCATCTATAACATCTTCAGGCGAATAAAATTGACCGGAATCAATTATTTTTTGAATGATATCTTTTGATTCTTCTTTTAAATCCACTTTCATTACCACAACTCCATTCTGTTTTCTACATTATACAAACAAATAAAAAAATAAAGCGATTTATCCATTGGTGAATTCGAATAATGCAATCATTCCTGAGATAAAGAATATGTTTATTACGGTATCAATTGGCGGTAATGGTTTCAATCTCTTGCGTATATGAGATACCAAACAGGTGGCCGATATCTTCGTTTACATACCCCTGCTTTTCGCTGGCAATGATATCGCCTTTTGAAATCAAGCCATTTGTGGAATCATAAGGCCGAACCGGAATGGCTTGCCGGGATTGATCCGGCCCGAATCCCCAAACCCGCCAGCTGCCGTGTGGATTACTCACAGCACCTTCCGGGCGAACTCCTACATACAGATACCAACCGGCATCCAAACCGTCGCCCCGGTTCGCATTGGTCTTTACTTCCGGCACCGTCACAAACGGATCGTATGGAATCGTACTCATATACGCAATCGGTGAAGTGAGTGGAGCAGGGTTGAAAGTGCTTTTTAACTGCTCGGCATCGCAATTGCCGCAGGGCCAACCCGGCGGGCGAAACGGAATAAAGTTGTTGTCGATCCGGTACATTTCCATCGATGAAGACAACGCTTTGATTTCAGAGATAGACCGCGTTACCAACGCTTTGGTTCTTGCATTTAGAAAGTTAGGCACGGCTATCGCTGCCAAAATACCGATGATGGCGACTACAATCAGCAGTTCGATGAGAGTAAACGCTTTATAACCCATAACTTACCCCCGCATGGTGATATCGCCGGCACTGTTTAATCCATTGCTGATATCATAAGGCTGCCCTCTACCCACTTCATTGTTAAGTTCTTCCAAACTTGTGTCAGGACCCGCGCCCAATAAGACCCATTGATTTTCCCGCAGCGGTTCAAGGCCTAAGCGAAGTGCATTGCCAGGTTTGAGCGCTCCGATATTGTGGTCATCGGAGGGATTCACCGCTTCGTTATCCGCATAAAAATACGTCCCGTCAAGAGCCTCTCGCAGCCGGTCGCTTGTGGCGCTGATTTTACCAAAAAAGGGATCGTTGGGGATGGATGACATATAGGAAACCGGGCTGGTAAGATTGCCGAGAATACACTTTTGATTTCGAACCGCATCATCCAAATTATCCGGAGAACAAAAGCCCCAATCCTGAAGCCTGGCAATGGTATCGGGATGCCCTTCATCCCAAAAATCAACCAGCAAGGCCCCTTGATCCAACCGGAATGATTCGATGGCAGTCGCAAGAGATTTCATATCGGCCTGTGAACGGGCGACTTTCGCGCGGACTTGCGCGTTCAAGAAGTTGGGGACGGCAATGGCGGCAAGAATACCAATAATTGCAACGACGATTAACAACTCAATTAAGGTAAAACCGGCTTTACAGTTCAACATACTTTCCTCCCAAAGATTTACGGTCCAAAGCGGTGAATGTCTCCCCGGCTGATTGTACCATTGCTGGATTCATACACTAAAAAAATATTGGCGCCTGCTTCCGTCACAAGGCCTTGCGCGACACCGCCGCTGTCACCGTCCATAATTTGATCGGGGCCGCGCGAGATGATCCACCATTTGAAGTTGCCGGGCATTTCGATTCCGTTCCAATTCCGCATGGCACCAGGGCGAAAGAATTTTTGCCGAGGGCCATTTTCCAGAGTGGGATCAAAATACCCGTATCGAAACCCCGGTTGGCCGTCTTGATCGACATCCACTTGAAACGGGTCATCTACCGATTCGGCACTGGATAGGTAGGGAACCGGGGTACTAAGCGCGTTAAAATAAAGCGGACTGGTATGGCCTCCCCAAAAGCCGTAAGGCATGTAGGCATTGTTATCTAAAAAGTACATCTCAATGGCTGTGCCTAGGGATTTATGGTCGGCCTCCACTCGAGCGACTTTCGCACGTACCTGCGCATTGATGAAGTTGGGAACCGCAATAGCGGCTAATATCCCAATGATGGCAACAACGATCAGCAACTCAATTAAAGTAAAACCATAACTGTATGCTTTGTTTCTCATAATGATTCCTCTTGCAATCAACTTACTCTACCAGATTTTCTATTGATTTTCTATAGATAATATTGAACAAGAAAAAAAACGCCCTTGATTTTAATCAAGGGCGTTTTGTATGCTTCTTTGCAATCGGTTTATTTAATCTTATTAACAACGTCAAAGATTGGGAGATACAACGCGACAACGATCGTTCCGATAATTCCCCCAAGAAGAACGATGATCAGCGGCTCGATCAACTTTGCCAGACCTTCAACCGCATCATCCACTTCGCGTTCATACGACTCCGCGACTTTTAGCAGCATCTTATCCAACGCTCCGGTTTCTTCACCGACCGCGATCATGTGTACCACAAGACTGGGAAAGATGGGGAACTTTTTCATCGGTTCGGAAACGGTATCCCCGTCGCGAATCGAAGCATGGATATCCACCATTGCACGGGCGACAACCTCGTTCCCGGATGTATCTTTAACAATCACCAACGTCTGCAAAATCGGAACCCCGGTATCCAACAACGTCCCAAACGTTCTGGCAAACCGGGCTATGGATCCTTTGGCGATAATTGATCCGAATATGGGGAGCCTTAGTTTGATTCGGTCAATCGTATATTTCCCATACATTGTACTATTGATTAAGGAATAAAGCGCGACGATACCAATGATCGTTAAAATCGGCATCCACCAATAGGTTACCAATCCGTTACTGGCGTCAACCAACATTTGCGTCAGCCAGGGCAATCCGTCTTCACCACCGGAAAGCTCGGTAAACATCTGTTCGAACTTCGGCACCACATAAATCATAATGACACAGACAACGACAATCGCGATAGAGATAACCGCAATCGGATAAAGCAGTGCTCCTTTGATCTTTGACCGAAGCGCCGCGCTTTTTTCTTGGAACATCGCGAGTCGGTCCAAAACCTGTTCGAGAGCACCGCCAATCTCACCGGCCTTTATCATATTGACATAAAGCCGGTCAAATATTCTGGGGTGTTTCGCAAGCGCTTCGGAAAAGGTTGAACCGTCTTCAACCGAGCTGGTAATATCTTGTATCGCGTCTTTTAAATTGCGGTCTTCCACTTGTTCTTGAAGGATTTGCAAACTGCGTAACAAAGGCAAACCCGCACCGATTAGCGTAGCCATCTGCCGCGAAAACGCGGCCATCGGCTTCAGCCCGACTTTACCGCGGGTAATCACCTTTCCGATTATCCGTACAATCGGCAGATCGTTTAAGTCAACCTGTCCAACACCTCTCTTTGACTGATTGACATGAGTAACGTAATATCCCATACTGCGCAGGCGCTCAACAACCGCCTCTTCGCCTGTCGCTTCAATGCTTCCTTTAATTTCTTTGCCGCCTTTATCCAAGGCTTTGTACGTGAAATTCGCCATTCTTCGCCTCCATCCGGCGTACTATCCAGAGATCATCTTACATAATAACGTGTATGAAAGTATTTTATAGTGAAATGATAGGCTTCGTCAACTTGAATTCTGTAAATTCTCTGTATAAGTTTCAGGGATATCCAAGAAAGGATGTACCTCGCTTTGGTTGATTATTTCGTTCTGATTCTAGTGGTCATTATTTTCGGCAATCTACTAAGTTTCTTTGGCATCAACCCCGCCTGGATCGTTATCCCCATAATTGTTCTAACTCTACCGACAGTCTATACCACATTTTCTGGCTCCCCCTTTTTACCCACAGATAAATCTACTCTGAAACGTATGATCAAACTCGCAGATATCCTGCCGGGAGATTTGGTGTATGATCTCGGATGCGGTGATGGCCGCATTATGCGGGAGGCGGCGAAACGGGGGGCGAAAACAATCGGGTATGAAATATCCATATATTTGTATCTTGCCGCCAAATGGTTCGGCAGCGGCGATGTGCGTTTGCAAAACTTTTGGAATGCGGATTTAAGCGATGCCGATGTGATCTTTTGTTTTATCGGCCCCCGCGCGATGGCCCGTTTTGAACTGGAAAAATGGCATACCCTCAAACCCGGATGCCGGGTGATTGTGCATGCTTTTGCGTTCCCAAATTTAGAGCCGACAGCGACCGACTTGCATGTGTACCGCTACGATAAAGAGTAGGCGGTTAATAGATTTCCCAATCTTTGTTACCCGTTAATTCACCAAGCAGGGTCAGATTATCGACAAAGATTGTCCCTTCGCCTCCATTCGGCCCTTCCACAAAAAACAGGAGACTTCGAATCGACGCAAGACGGTCTTGAGATACATTGTCAAAAGTCCAGGTTAACGTATCCCATTGGTTACCTTGATGATCTTGTAAGACTGGAGGCAAATCATTGCTTTCCGTCAAATCATCAAACTGTAATTTCATCAATAAATCATTCACCGTTCCATAAACATCAATCGAAACACTATGCGCGGCACTCCAATCGGTTACATCCAACTCGGATATGAAGATCACGTTCCAAGGGCTGGTATCGTAATCAATTTGTAAGACGGCGTTGTTGGGGTCAGCCGGCCCATTCACTACGGAGAATGAATACGGCGCGAACCGCTCGGCGATTTTCGAAAAACTGGATGGAAGAGAATCCGCCTCGTTTGGATCGTCTTCCATCGAGGTATCGTTGTCAAAGTTATCAAGGACGCCTACAACCTCTGCCGTATCACCGGAACCCAATATCAGTTCTATGGAGTCGATATAGATTGTGCCGGATGAACCCAATTCGCCCGCGTCAATGAGCAGAGACATTTCCGCTGTTTGTGTGAGATCAAAATTTGGGTAATTCTGTAAAACCGTTTCAAAGTATGGGAATTCATAGACTTCATATTCATCGCTGCCGGATGTGGTTACATCAGATAAATCACCTGTCCGGACACCGTTGGAATCAGAAAGTTTCATGATGATGCGTCCACCGTCACCGGCGATACGGACACGCACGGCATCGGCTTCATCAAACAATGCACCGTTATTGCCATTTTGATTCAGATTGGATATGGAAAAACTGGGAAAAAGCCCTTTGTCTTCCCATTCAACTTTAAGTGCGCCGCTGCCTTCAAATACTTTATTGGTTTCTATCGATGGAACAAACGTTGGATCGCCCGGCGGATTCCACCACGTATCGGTGCCTTCCCCGTTGGTATGAGAACGATCGTTATCAAAACTGTCTAACACCAGATCCGCATAGGAACTTGATGAAAGTAAAGCAATAGCGCAAAGGGCAATTAGAAATTTCATAGTGTTTCTCCCCAAGATGAATAAATGTCTTCTACCAAATTGCAGATAAAAAGTGAGTGATCGTTCACGCAACCCTACGGGATAATGAAACTGTAGGGTGGTATCAAAGCGAAGCGTAGCCCACCATGACCATTTCTACTCACTCGATTTGAACCAACATTCTTATTGCAACTTGGTATTACTCTAAATATTGTAGTACAATTCTATCAATATCAAGAGTAAACGATACGTATACCGTATACATTTTTTAGTGCAATACCACTTCAAATCAATAATGACTGATAAGCGCGGCGTAAGCCCAGCGAAAGGAAGATGTTACGTTTTCAATATGCAGCCAATATCAAATTGCATCGGTATAAGCTTGGTGATAAGCCTGAGCGAAAGAATGAATGAGAGCATTTCAGAGTGGAATAGCAGGGGAGCGTTGTGAAATACGCATTCCCCTGATTTATTTTGCTAGTCGCCCTGAATTTGATCACTATGTAGACAGGAATGATCGTGTTCTGAATCAATTCGTATAATGCAGTGCCCGCTTATCCACTGCCAGGGCCGCTTCTTTAATGGCTTCCGGCAAGGTGGGGTGCGCGTGTACGGACCGCGCGATATCTTCGGCGCTGGCATGGAACTCCATCGCCACCGCCCCTTCCGCAATGATATCCGAGGCCCGTGGAGCCAGAATGTGCATCCCCAGCATTTTATCGGTTTTGGCATCGCTAAGTATTTTTACGAGGCCGTCGGTTTCATCCATACACTGCGCCCTGCCGTTTGCCGCGAAGGGAAATTTGCCAACGTTATAATCGATTCCTTTTTCTTTCGCCTGCTCTTCCGTAATGCCGACAAACGCCAATTCGGGATGAGTGTACACCACACCGGGGATGGCATCATAGTTCACATGGCCGGGTTCGCCCGCCATGATTTCCACCGCGGCGATGCCTTCTTCTTCGGCTTTGTGCGCCAGCATCCACCCCGGAACCACGTCCCCGATTGCGTAAATCCCCGGTATACTGGTCTCGAATTTGTTATTAACGGTAATAAATCCGCGCTCATTGGTTTTTAAACCGAGATTTTCCAGTCCCAATCCTTGAGTAAAGGGGCGGCGCCCGACCGCAACCAAAACCTTATCGCATTCAAACACTTTCTCCTCACCGCTATTGGTTTTAATGGTGAGGTGCGCTTGGGTATTTTTGATTTCCACTCCTTTGGCGCTTGCTTCCATCTCAAACTTCAATCCTTGTTTTTCAAGCGACCGCTTCAACCGCTTGGTCATCTCTTGATCCATACCGGGAATAATGCTTTTTTGCATCTCGACGACGGTCACATTCGTACCCAACCGGCTCCAAACCGAACCCAATTCCAATCCAACCGCTCCCGCGCCGATGACCGCCATTGTTTCCGGCACCCGCTCAAATGACAGCGCTTCCGTCGAACTGACGATATAATCGCCGTCAAACTTCATAAACGGCAGTTCAACCGGTTCGCTTCCGGTTGCGATTAAGATGTTGCCGGCGGTCAGTTGCTTTTTCCCATCTTCTTGCGCTACTTCAACGACACCCGGTTCTAAAATGGATCCGGTGCCGATGTATTGATCGACTTTATTGGCTTTAAATAAACCGCTGACGCCGCCGGTCAGTTGTTTCACGATTTTATCCTTGCGTTTCAGCATG
The DNA here is from genome assembly GCA_964449065.1 of uncultured bacterium. Taxonomy (GTDB): domain Bacteria; phylum Hinthialibacterota; class Hinthialibacteria; order Hinthialibacterales; family Hinthialibacteraceae; genus CAYVAZ01. Next base: position 18,251 of record CAYVAZ010000015.1, on the reverse strand, counting down.
GTTTCTAAATCAAGTGAAATACCGCTTGCTTGAATGCCATGCGTTGCAAATTTATGCTTGGCTTCGTAATACAGTTCGCTGGAATCCAATAAGGCCTTGCTGGGAATGCAGCCGACATTCAGACAGGTCCCACCCAATGAACTCCATTTTTCCACACATGCGGTTTTCAATCCCAACTGAGCCGCGCGGATGGCCGCGACATACCCGCCGGGACCCGAGCCAATCACAATCAAATCATATTGAGTATCAGACACGTTTTTTGCCTTTCTATTTGTGTAACCGGTCAGCGATATGAAGTGCATAATCAAAAAATCGAATCGATTTTCTCATTCCTCCCCCAATGCAATGGGGGAGGCTAGGTGGGGGTTAAACGCTCAGTGCTTCAAACCCTCCCTTAACCCCTCCCACCTTTGGGAGGGGAATTTCTCTTCAAGCGGCTGATCTATTATCTATTTGTTACAGGTCGAGATCAAACTTCCAACAACAGCCGGGCAGGATCTTCAATCATTTGCTTCACCCGTACCAAAAACGTCACCGCTTCTTTACCGTCAATCATTCGATGATCATACGTTAGCGCGACATACATCATCGGCCGGATTTCAATTTGCCCCTTCACTACCACCGGTCTCTCTTGAATGGTATGCATCCCCAATATACCCGATTGGGGCATATTAATGATGGGTGTGGAAAGCAACGAACCGAACACCCCCCCGTTGGTGATCGAGAACGTTCCACCGCTTAAATCGTTAATCCCCAGTTTGCCTTCGCGTGCCGCCGTTGCCAGCCGCCGGATTTCCAATTCAATTTTGGCCAGTGACATTTCATTGGTGTTATGTACAACGGGTACAACCAACCCCCGGTCGGTGCTGACCGCAATCCCCATGTTAATGTTTTGATGATATACAATTTCATCGTCATCCAAAAACGCGTTCATGCGCGGGCATTCTTCCAAGGCATAGACACAGGCCCGGGCAAAGAATGACATCATGCCCAATCCCACACCATGTTTGTTCTCAAACGACTCTTTGTATTTCTTGCGCAAATCCAACAACGCTTTCATGTCAATTTCATTGAACGTTGTCAGTAAAGCGGCGGTTTGTTGGGCTTTGACAAGACGTTCCGCGATTTTCTTTCGGATTTTTGTGAGGGCTACACGCTTGGTTCCGTCTTGATCGAACTGAATGGCGCCTTCATCAACAGATTCGGGACTGGCGACGGGCTTGTCATCGGACTTATTTTCCACCGGTTTTGGGGAAGTTGGTTTCTCTTTACTGACAGAATCCTTTTCTTTTCCCTCCGGTTTGGATCGACCGGAAACGCCTTCTTTCACATAGCGCATCACATCTTCTTTGGTAAGGCGTCCGTCTTTTCCACTGCCATTGATTTCACTCGGGTCTAATTCAAACTCTTCTACAATACGACGAACCGCCGGACTCAGTTCCGGTTCTGCTACCGCGGCTTTTTTACCGTTATCTTTCGTTTCCAGTTGCGTCTGTTCACGTGGTTGTTCCGGCGCTTTCGTTTGACCGGATGCCTCTTGTTTCTGGGAAGACATGCCCTCTTCTTTTTGTTTTGGCTCTTGCTTCGCTTCAGGCTTGGGGGCTTCTTTTACTGCCGATTTCTTTGCCGTGCTTTTTTCGGCGTTATCGTCTATGGTTGCAACGTTTCCGCCAACTTCAATGGTTTCGCCTTCTTTGCTGATTCGGCTCAACGCGCCGGAAGCGGGCGCGGGCAATTCAATATCCGCCTTATCGGTCTCCAATACACATATAGGTTCATCTTTTTGGACATAATCCCCATCGGATTTTAACCATTCTACCAATATCACTTCTGTGACCGATTCGCCCACTTCAGGAATTTCAACATTTACTGCCATAGCAATAGCTCCTTATCGATAAACAAGAACATGATATATGAACTTATAATTGCGATTTCTAAATTATATCATGGTGTGTATAGAATACGATGTAACCATTCAAAATTATGATGTTTCAGTTTGATGGTAGACTCTCCCTGTGATTGTAAGAAACAGGGGACACATTGATATTTGACGTTGATTTATTCTTCTTCTTCTTCCTCTTCATTCGTGGAAGAATAGGTATCCGCAAAGGCTTTATTAACCAGCATTTTTTGTTCGTATTGATGTTGGCGGTGCGATCCGGTAGCCGGGCTGGCCGCTTCCGGACGGCCTACATAGCGTAGCGGCGGCATACGATGCAGAACGTTTCGCAATTTCCGGTCAATAAACAGGTAGGCCCCCATGTTTTCCGGTTCTTCCTGTACCCAATACAATTCCCCCATATTGGTATAGCGTTTTAAGCAATTCAGGATATCTTTCTTGGGGAATGGATAGAGTTGTTCAATCCGTACGATAGCCGTGTCTTCAATCTCCAACTCTTTGCGTTTTTCATATAAGTCATAATACACCTTACCGGTGCACAACAACACGCGTTTGACTTCGGTCGGTTTTGCATCGGGGTCATCCAATACAAATTGGAACCCGCCTTTGGTTAATTCCTTCACATCCGAAGTGGCGTGTTTATGCCGTAACAAACTTTTTGGAGTCATCACGACCAATGGTTTGCGGAAATCCCGGTGAATCTGCATCCGGAGCATGTGGAAGTTTTGCGCGGGTGTAGTGGGGTAACATACTTGAAGATTGTCTTCCGCGCACAAACTCAAAAAGCGTTCCAGCCGGGCGCTGGAATGATCCGGTCCTTGTCCTTCATATCCATGCGGCAATTGCAGTATCAATCCATTCATTCGCTTCCATTTGGCTTCGGCGCTAACCATAAATTCATCCACAATCGCCTGCGCGCCATTGACAAAATCCCCGAACTGCGCTTCCCAAATCACTAACCGGTGAGGATCGGTTATGGCAACGCCGTACTCAAACCCCATTGCCGCCAACTCGGATAATAGACTATTTATGACAGTGAATTCCGCTTGATCGTTGCTGAGATGCTTCAAGGGGGTATAAGCAATTCCGGTCTCGATATCATACCACACGCTATGCCGGTGACTGAACGTACCGCGTTCGCAGTCTTGTCCGGACAGTCGAATCGGCACACCCTCCAACAACAAACTTCCGTACGCCAGCATTTCGGCACAACCCCAATCCATCTTTTGTTCGCCCATCGCCATCTTGTGGCGGTTATTCATCAACCGCTGTAATTTTTTGTAGGCATTAAAGTTGGCGGGGATTCGGGTGGCCCGTTCCGCGATTTTCTTAATAAAATCCATCGGAATCCCGGTTTCGCTATTCCAACTTTCGGAATCTTGCGACAGGCCGGTCCAGCGGCCGCGGAACATCGAAATCCGGTCCGTAGCCTTGATCTCCGGCGCGATTTCACGGGCTTTGTCTAATTTCTCCCGAACCTCCTGCCGCATTTGTTCGGCTTCTTCGTCTTGAATGACCGTCTCTTCTCGAAGCCGGCCCGCGTAAAGATCGCATACCCGGGTGTGTTCTTCAATCTGTTTGTACATTAACGGCTGCGTAAACATCGCGTCATCGGATTCATTGTGTCCGTAGCGCCGGTAACACATCAAATGAATCATGACATCCGCCTTAAACCGGCAGCGGTAAATCATGGCCAATTTCGCGGCGTGAATCACCTGTTCCGGATCATCCCCATTGACGTGAAATACCGGCGCCTGAATCATTTTGGCCGCGTCGGTCGGGTACGTTGTGCAGCGGGTTTGTTCCGGCGTGGCGGTAAACCCCAGCTGGTTATCGATGATTACATGAATCGTTCCGCCGGTACTGTAGCCTTCCAATCCGGAAAATGCCAACACTTCCGCCACAACGCCCTGGCCGGTAAAGGCGGCATCTCCATGCACCAGTACCGGCACGTTTTTGGTTTTATTGGTATCTTTGCGCAATTGCTGTTTTGCCCAAACAATTCCCTCGATGGCTGGATTCACCAGTTCCAAATGGCTGGGGTTGTAACTAAGTGATAAATGGATATTTTTCCCCTTGCTGGTCACATGGTCATACGAATACCCGTTGTGATACTTCACGTCGCCGTCGCCTTCTTCATGATCGTCGGAATGCGTGCTGTCAAATTCGCTCAGAATCATTTCGTAGGGCTTATGAAGGATATGGGCCAGGGTGTTGATCCGGCCTCGGTGCGCCATTCCAATGATCACGTCGTCTACGCCAAAATCGGCTCCGGTTTCAACCAAGGTGTCCATCAACGGCAAAAAGGCGTCTCCACCCTCAATCGAAAACCGCTTTTGTCCTAAATAATTTTTGTGTAAATATTGCTCCAACTCATCGGCCGCGATCAGGTGTTTGAGCGTTTGCCGTTTTTCTTCTTCCGATAGGTTGGGTTCGTTTAAGTAGGGTTCAATACTGCCTTGCAGCCATGAACGTTGATTGACATCCGAGATATTGCGGTACTCAATCCCCATGCTGCCGCAGTATGTTTTTTTTAATTTTTCGATCAAATCCCGCAGCGTGCCGTCCGTTGGCCCTTCAAATCCACCGTTGCCAACATACGTATCCAAATCGTCGTTTGTTAACCCAAATTGAGACAACGTTAAAAACGGGTGGGTATCACGGTTATTGCCCAGTGGATCCAATTTGGCGATAAAATGCCCGAAATGGCGGTAGGCGTTTACCAACGCATAAACTCCCTTCGCTGTTGGTGCCGCTGAATCCACATCCACTTCATGCTCACGGATAGCCGTCGTTCGGTGATGCCCATTCGCCAAATCAAAGCCCGCAAAGAATGCATGCCAACTCTGATCCAGCGACCGTGGATCTTCCAAATACTTTTCATATAGAGTTTCAATGTATTCTGAGTTGGCTCTGGATATAAAATCTACCGCTGCGGATGATTCTTTACTCATTGGTTTACACCCTGTTTTGATATTCTATTCGAAGCCGAATCAAGATAACTTCGTTTCTTTTCTATACTTACTATATTTTCTATTCTAAAAACAACAAATAAAAAACCCCGTCTCCTATTCAGACGGGGTTCGATGGTCATACTTTCGCTAGGAGTATGCATGTGGATTTAATCAAAGAAATCCCAAAAAGCCGCTGCATGTTTCTTTTCCTTCAAAATTTTTAATGTATATATTTTATCAAATCCTATGAATTCGTAAACATTTTGTAACGTATTGTTTTGCGTGCCAAATAAAACAAAATCAATTGATTTCATTTCATTTAGGTCCCTGCATATTTCAAAAAACGCTTTGGTTTACTGCTTTGTTAGATAGTTTAATGCAAGATTGTTTTTAAGGAAAGAACTATTTTACAAAAGATCATGTTTTTTATCAAAAAAATTACTATTTATCGAAAAGAGATCACGTGCAGACGGACAGGAAGGGTATATAATAGAAAAGATAGACCAAAATGATTGTAACAAAGTTTTATGACTCTGGTATCGACTGTTTCTCATGTATGATTTGCGGAAACGCCATGCCAAGCCATAACTTACGAGAAACAATTTAGGAGTATTTTCTATGTCAAATGTTGAAGAAATCAAAATATCCAGCCGCCATTTACGTGGGGATATTGCCGAAACGTTAGAACAAGAGGTTTCTCATTTCGAAGAAAATGAATACCAATTGCTGAAATTTCATGGTACTTACCAGCAGGATGACCGCGATTTGCGTATTGAACGGCGGAAAAATAACCAAGAAAAAGCCTTTATGTTTATGGTCCGTAGCAAAGTGCCGGCTGGAATGATTTCGGCCGAACAGTATCTTGCGCATGACCGCGTGGCGGATGAAATCGGGAACCATACCCTGCGCATCACCTCCCGGCAGGATTTTCAACTGCACGGCATCCTCAAGGGAAACCTAAAGTCTTGCATTCATAGAATTAACGATTCCGGCATCACTACCCTGGGCGCCTGCGGGGATGTGGTTCGCAACGTGATGGCCACTCCTTGGCCGATAAAAAAGCCGGTATATGAAGACATTGCGTTTTTAGCCAAAGCGATCTCCGATGCAACCTTACCTCAAACCCATGCGTACAATGAAATCTGGCTGGACGGCGAAAAAGTCACACCAGAGTACGAAACCGAGACGCTTTACGGTGAATTTTATATGCCGCGCAAGTTCAAGATCGGAATCGCGGTGCCGCCGCGCAATGATATCGATGTGTTTACCAACGATATCGCGTTGGTGCCGTACACCAAGAAAGGTGTTGTCGAAGGCTATTCGATATTCGCGGGCGGCGGATTTGGCATGACGCACAACAAAGCGCAAACCTTTCCTGCCTTGGCCCAGCCCATCGGCTATGCCAAGCGTGAAGACGTATTGAGCGTGGTCAAAGCCATTATTTTAACGCAACGTGACCACGGCAACCGCGATGACCGCAAGCAGGCCCGCTTAAAATATGTGATCCATTCTCACGGCCTTTCTTGGTTTAAGCGCGAGATGAAAAAACGTTTGGATAAACCCGTCAAATTAACCAAAGTAAAAAACGTAAAGTGGGAAACCGTTTCCGACCAATACGGCTGGCACAAACAAGAGGACGGCAAGTGGTTTTTATGCCAATGGGTGCCGGAAGGCCGGATCAAAGACTCCGCGGAAGGAAACTACAAATCCGCCTTTCAAACCATTGCGCGGGAATTTCAGTTCCCCATGCGGTTAACCGCGAACTGCAACATTGTCTTTGAAGATGTTGAAACAGACCAAAAAGAACAAATCAACAAGATTCTTAAAGATCACAATATTCCAACTCCTGAATCCCTTACCGAAGTACGCCGGTTGGGCATGGCCTGTGTTTCATTGCCCACCTGCGGGTTGGGATTGGCGGAAAGCGAACGGGTATTTCAAGATGCGTTAGATGGTATTGAAGAAGTCATGCGTGAACTCCATATTGAAAACGAACCCATCCTCTTCCGCATGACCGGCTGCCCCAACGGCTGCGCGCGCCCGTACAACGCTGACTTCGCGTTTGTCGGCAAATCGCCCGGAAAATACGCGTTTTATGTAGGCGGCTCACACCGCGGCAACCGCTTGGCGGAATTGCACAACAAAATGCTGGCGTTTGAGGATATTCCGGCAACGGTTAAAAACTATTTGGAAGACTTTGTCAACAATCGCCAAAACGGTGAGACCTTTACCGATTACTGGGCACGTACTCATCCGCAAGAGGCAGTGACTCCGGAACAGTTTCATGTGGAACCTCAAAACCGGAACGGAGAAACCGAAACATAAATCGTACCATTTTCAAGGATTAGAGCGTTACAGGATTGGAGAGACAGAGAGTTGGTATTGCACTTGCCGTAGGGGCACATTGCAATGTGCCCCTACACAACGTCTACGCAAACCTAAAACGCTCTAATTTATTACAAAAACCGCCAGGAACTTGATTAAGTCAATGACATTGGGGTAGAGGGGCATCAAAGACGTTCTCTTTTTATCTACTCAAACCTGAATTACTCTAATGACTGGTAAGCGTGACGTAAGCCCAGCAAAAGAAAGATGTTTAATTAGCAACATACAACAATCTCAAATTGCATTAGTATAAGAAGTTCATCATGGACAAGAACGAAATCAAACGCGTAATCAATGAAGCCAAAGACTTGGTGAAATCATCCGGATACACGCAATTGATGGATGACTTAACGCAACTGGGCAATGAGTATGAAGCATTAATCAGTGAAATTGATAAATTGATCGAACGCAATGAAGAATTGCTGAAACGCTTGGGAGAGAAAAAAGATACTGCCGTTCCAATCGAAGAGACGATACGCTCAGACGGGCCGCCGGAGGAATGCTACACCAATGTGAATGACGACACGCTGTTCTGCCCATCTTGCTGGAAGAGTTCCCGTACGCTCAACCGCTTAATGATTACTCCGCCGCAAACCTCCAGCATCGGCAAATACCGGTGCAACGCCTGCGGCGCCAAATACGGCGAACGCAAAAACAGAAGACCATAAAATCATGAGAGAATTTGTTCCTCATCCCGGTCTTGGGATGGACTTCGCATCCATCCAAGACAAAAAAATTGAACCTGTATCATTTCCGAATTCATTCAATTGCGAAACACCCGATTCCGTGCGGATGAATGACGCCGCTGATCACGATTTGTTCACCCTCATGCTGAAAGGAAAATCCATCCACTCCCCACTCATCAACGGCATGGCCTGTTTTAGAAGAGCAGGCCAGCAGCGTGCCATCGATTGTGTGAGAAGTTGCATTGTATATTGTGATCAAGGTTTTGTTTGTGGATTCAAAGCGGTTGGCAAACAAACCGTATTGCAGGGTTGGGATCATCGGCTCAAAATGATTGGATGTAAAAACATCTTTATGTTTATGAAAGATACCATGAACCGCTCGAATCACATCCCGGCATTCTTTGCTGAACCATGATTTCGGTTTTCCCTTCAACCAGAAACCATGTCCATGAAAGAAACTCAGTTTCACCAGATTGGAATCCGCGGCATTCGGATACACCCCGGTTTGAATTTTCTCGAAAATCTTAAATGAAGGATACGCAAACCGAAACGCATTCAAGCGTGTAGGGCTTGGATACTCTCTCTCCCCCGTCATTCCAAGACTGCAAGCGCCATCCAAGAGCGGGGCGGTTAAATCCACCGGAACCTGTTCCGCATACATGGCCGCCGGACGTTCCAGCCAGCCGAAAATATCCCGCGTTTCCGCCAGCAGCATATGCTCACCCAACAATGGATGCGCAAACGGAAACGCAAAGCGTCCGGAATAGTCCGCCTTTGCGTTATCCGCAAATCCGATCTGATCCAAATACACCGCCTGCGCTCCGCTGAAATCCAGCACCCGCATTGCCGTCTCGCTCAAATACTTCTGCCATTCAGGATGAAACGGATTCATATACAACTCATGTTCACCGCGTGTTTTTGGAGTATTGTCTTCTTCTTTAATGTGCCAATCCCGCAGTGTCTCCGGCTCAATCCCGCTCCGCTCATCCAGCAAATAGCCTGACAAGTATAACCCCGTCTTAGTGCCTTGTTCTTGCGCCTGCGCAATATTTCGCCGCAGATCTCCCGGCGTGCCGATATCCCAATCCTCATACGCCCCAACCCGACCCCGCTCTTTTGAGTATTGCCAGCCGGACAGATCAATCAAATCCACACCCCCAAACGATTCCACAGCCGCATCCATTAACTTTGAAAAGGTATAGGCATTCCGGTTCAGATCGAAAACCATTCCGGTTCCGCCAACCGGATAATCCCGGTAAACCAAAAACACATCATCCAGATTGCTATCCTCATGTTTTCTTTCCGTCTCGATCGGTACCGTCTGTTTCTGATACCGCTTCAACGCCTCATGCCAATCGCCGTCATGAATCTGAATCGCGGCTGTTGCGCACAAGAATTCTTCTCCGGGCTGTAATTGAAGCGCCTGAAAATCGCCATACTCCACCGCCATGCGTGTCGAAGAATCATCCTTCATCAGCAAATAGCGTTTTAAATTGAGTCGCGGATCTATGGTGTGGATTGCCACACCGTAATGCCGGCTTTGTGAGTACACGTCCATCCATTGCAGTGGAAACGCTCCGGAATAACTCCCGCTCAACCGTACCGGCCGGTTGCCCCAAGCCGTACGTTTGCGCGGAAAAAAGTAATAGTCATCTTCTGTATCTTCCCCGATCTGTATGTTTTCAATCAGCGGAAACCGCGCCTTTACCGAAACCGGTGTTGATCCGGTATGTTGAAACCGAAGGTTCATCAGCACGGTATCTGTTTGATTGATTCGCAGCGTCAATGTAATGAGCAATGGAAACTCATTCCCGCCTGAAAGCGTAAAGGCGATTTGCTTTTCCTTTGCCTCATACTCTAACACCCGAATAGCCTTGTTCGATACTGGAAATGTACCCGACATAAAAGCGAATAATGGAGAGGGTGTTGTGATGAGATTCTTTTTGGTTTTTTGATGGGATAGATGAGTCAGCCGCAAGCCGTCATCCGCTTGCAATTCCATCCGGTAATGTTTGTTCTCAAACCGAAACGTTTTGTTCTCCTCTACCGTGACCGAAGGGGTAATGCTATCCGCCACCCATTCGGGACGCGACTGAATCCATGGCAAGGATTGTTCGTCAAGCGGAAAAACAGAACGCGAAGAAGATGTCACTCCTGCCAGAAAGACGTTTCCATAAGACATCCATTCATAAATCCGCACTTTGTTCATAACCTTTTGCGGGTTTGCAGGTACCGCATAAGCAGAAAAGCCGGAGTGCACTTCATACGCATCCCGTTTAATATGATATGGAAACGAACGCTCCACACTGCCGTCTTCATACACCTTTTCAACAAGTAAACGTTCCGGCTCCCGAACCGTTTTCCGTTCCACAAACCGGAACGAATAATCGCTCCCGGCTATATTGGCATTCAGCAAAAGATACAACTCAGCACAGGCCCGATTGACCGGGACTGTAAGTACTCCACGTTTTGCAAAGGGGGTAGAGGGTACAATGCGGTTCTCCGGCAGCGAAAACGGAACACCATCGACTTGAATTTCACCGGAACCCGCGGCATGAACCGGATGGTACTGAGTGCCTTTTGCCTGCAATACCGGAATCGAATGATAGTGCAAATCTTTCGGTCTTGATTTTCCTGTATCTTCGTCGTATTGAATCGTAACAGTATTGGATTGATGAGAAGGGTCGGTAAAGACGAATTCTAAAATCTCCAAATTCGCTTCTTGGTCCGTACTTTGCAGTTGCACCCATATTTCATCGACTTGATTCTTTTGCAAGCGTTCATAAACAGGGATGACAAGTTCGTGTATGTTCCCATCCGCGATGAATCGTGAGGCGTTTACGTTAAAGCGGTTGCCTGTATCCCACTTTTGAATCGGCTCATCAAAAGCGGGCAGGGCAGGGATGATCCCCGCATCAAAGGTCAGCAACGCTTTGTCATGAGATTTGATATGCTCTGCGCGGTAGGTAACGCGCAGTTCTTGAAAGCGGTAGATCCAAACCGGTTCCGTAACAATCTTCCATTGGGATTCGTGGTTGGCTGGAACCTGAAACACAGCAGACTGTTCGCTTATCTCTAGCGAGCCGTTTTCGGTAATCCGTTCCCACTCTCCATTGGAAGTATCAAATATAGACCATCCTGCCTCACTGCCAAATACACTGGGGTGTTCTCCAAGACTGATGAACAGAAAGATAGATAGAAGCAACCAACGGTATATGTCCCCCATTTGGAATAACACCGCCTGCTATACCACACCGGCGGATTGCCAAGAATAGAGTTTCTGCACGCGCTCATGCAGTTTCGGGAACACATAGGGCCCTTCCGGTATGACCAATATGCGGGCGTCTTTGCCATGCCGTTTGAGCGCTTGATCGATGCCGGCTTCAACCGACGGAATGGGGGTCACTAGAAAATCGCGCAAATCTTCGTCGCTTATGCCTTCGGTATAGTAAAGCATCTCGCAGTGATGCAATCCGTTCACCATTTCCTGAATCATCCATTGGTCTTTGGCGATATAATTCGGCCCCATGGTGAGGTCATAAAACTGCATTGGGTCTTTCAAGCGGCGTAAAAGATCGACAAACTCGGCGCTGCCGCCGCCCTCGCCGTTTTCCGCGGCTAGAATAATCGTTCCGCCGGGTTTTATGATTTCCAGCGCAGCCACTTGGCCTTTTATCGCCTGATACAACGTTTTGTCTAGCGGATACCCGCCGCCGCAGGTGACCACAATATCCACCGGATTGTCTAGGACCACTTCCGCGTAACTTTGGACGGTTTTACAAGCCAATTCATGCGCCGCTTCCAAATCACCGCTGAACACGCCGGTGATGTTACGTTCCTCATCCAGGGTAACATTGCAGATAAAATCCACGCCCACTTGGCGCGCTGCCTGCACCGCGCCTTCATGAAACGGGTTGCCTTCCAATTTGCCGTTGCAAACATCATCTTTCTGAATCATACGGTAGCCGTGCATGTGCTTCATGGTGTTCAAAGAACATATTCCCGGCAAAATCGATTTTCGCCCGCCGGAAAATCCGGCCATCAAATGCAGTTCCACCAGGCCGGTCAAAATCTTCAAATCCGCCTGCAAATAGGTCTGATCCACATACACCGGAATATCGCCGGTGATGCTGCATACATATTCGTTCGTGCTGTCATCTTCCGCGTAGTGATTGACGATGTTGTAGGTATTCGCGATTTCTTTACCCACCAACTGCACCAACTCATCCCCCAGATTGGGACGGTGAATGCCGGTGGCGATCAAAATGGTAATCTTTTCCCGCGGCACACCTGCGCGTTCTATGGTATCCAAAATGGGAGGCAGCAAGATTTGATTGGGCACCGGGCGGGTAATATCGGAGATGACAACCACCGCCGATTCCCGGTTCTTGGCAATCTCATGCAGTGGAGCGCTGTCAATTGGTGATTCCAGCGAATGCCGAATCACACCGTCTACATCGGTTACCGGTGCAACTGGATTCATGTGTACAATCCGTTCAATATGTTCATCCGGAATCGATACATTCAATCCGGTTTTTCCGTAAGCCAGCCGTATTTCCATAATTTCATCCCCTGTTAACAATAGTAAAAATAAGAATATCATGCCCTAAACATTGTTGCAAGCAAACGGTGGCTGTACCATTTCCCTATGTACCCTCACCTGTCATGGAACGCTCTCCGCTTAATTTTAACGTTAGCGCTGCCCACGGTTTTATACTCGTTTTTAGAGATCATGGTCGGCGCTGTCGATATCTATTTTGCCGGCTTCATCGGTTCGGAAGCGGTCGCCTCCATCGGATTTGCCCGCCAACTTTTTTTGGTTCTCATGATCGGAACCCTTGCCATCACCACAGGCACCATCACGCTCATTTCCCAACATTTCGGCGCTCAAGATTTTTCGAAAGCGTCTTCGGTCGCCTTTCATGCTATAGTCTTATCGGTCTTTGGGGGCATATTGTTCGGGGTGATTGGGGTATGGGTCGCGAAACCATGCTTGTTTCTCATCGGCGCGCGGGAAGAGGTGTTAATCCAATCCTCCGCCTACCTGGAAACGCTCATGGCCGGAGTGATTTTTCTTCTCTTCAATTTTTCTACCACCGCCATTTTTCGGGCGGTGGGAGATTCAAAAACACCGCTTAAAATTGCTCTTTTGGTCAATACTCTCAACACCGGTTTCGATTACATTCTCATCTTCGGCATTGGTCCCTTTCCCGAACTGGGAGTACAGGGAATCGCTTACGGCACGATCTCCGCCCGCTTAGTCGGTGCGGCGATCGCCCTATTCATCTTAACCCGCAAAAAACGCGATGTACGTATCCATTTCGAAAAAGATATCCATCTAGATATTATCTATAAAATGATGGCAGTCGGCATCCCGACCGGCTTATCCGGGTTTGCCCGCAACGGGGCGCGCATCGTCTTTTTTGCCATCATTGCTTCCACTTCGTATGGTACGCACGCGGTCGCGGCGGCAACGGCAGGGTTTCAACTCCGCTTGTTTGCCATCATGCCGGCTCTGGCGTTTCAGGTTGCTTCTTCCGCCTTGGTGGGACAGGCCATCGGCAAAAACAACTTAGCGGAAGCCGAGTCGTACGGTTGGACCACCATCGTCTTTGTGGGAATCACTTTTTTGCTGCAAAGCCTCATTCTGTTCTTGTTTCCGTACACCTTAATCGCTTTGTTTAGTGATGATCCCAGAGTGATTGAATTGGGAAAAATTACTTTGCAATGGATTGCGGTTGAACAATTCGCCAATTGTCTTTCCATCGCGGCCAGTGGTGCCTTGGCGGGTGCCGGCGATACCAAACCCTCCATGCGCTATACGGTAATCGCCCAATGGTTATTCATGATGCCTTTTGCCCTGCTGTTAACCCATCCCTTGGAATGGGATTTACAAGGGGCATGGCTGATTTGGGGCGTAGCGCCGATCATTCAATGCGTCTTAACCGTAAACCGCTTTGCCTCCGGCCATTGGAAAAAAATATCCATGCGCTGAAACGGTTATTCTCTAACAAAACTCTTCAACTCAAACCGGCGTGAGTATTCCATCGTCCATTTTACGCCGTCTTCTGTTTGGTTTTTAACAGCGGTCATCATCAATGATCTTGTTGGAATCGGTGTTTTTGTACCCGCCATCGCTTCAGAAAAACTGCTGATCGAAAACAAACTGTGTTTTCGGTCTTCATGAAGCTTGATGTCGAACGACTTGCAGGTGAACGATATGGGATCAATCAAAAGCGTGCAGACCAATTCGCTCTCGTTTAACCCGGAATCTTGCGTGGCATGAACCAGATAATCCATTAACTTCTCATCCAGTTTTGTGGGAGTGTACATCAAGGCATACAACAGATCATCTCCCTGTGTCATTACAATCTTTGAGGTATCTTCCGGAAGACCGATATGCTCCGGCAGCGGATACCATATGGAATACGGATGATGCCATTGATGCAGGGAAGGCGGCAATACGATGTGTAGAAATGTTGCTTCGGCGTTTTCGCCTACAGCAGGGGTTTGAAATTGAAATCGTAGATCCGGCAGCGGTTTCATCGCTTTCAATTCTTCGGTGTCTTCTTCATTGAGGTAAGGATTCGATGCGGTGAATCGTGCTTGAGCGGTTTCAATGGTTTGATGGCCTTTCATGGCGGTGGGGGTTAGCTCCACTTTCCATTCCATTCGGGCATAGGTTTTACAAAACAATTGATCATGCTCCACGTACATATTGTCTTCCACCGGCAGAGCGAACACGTTTTCATACTCAATTTTTTCTTCCTCGTCCACCGATTGGGTATACAACATTTGAATTTCAAATAGCGCATTCATCTTCCATTCATGCACTTCGCGGGCATTTTTGGTGTACGCAGCGATCACCTCAGCCGCTGTATTTGACTGGGCATGGTGTACACTAACTGCTGCAACCAAGCCAACGAAATAACATAAAAAAAGACCGGACCGAAATGCTTGCTTCATGTCCCTTCAACCTCTCGTTTCAAATTAAACCTGGAATGTTCTATACGAAAATTGTATTCGTAGTGTAAAATGATAACCAGTGCAATGAAACCGCAAAGGAATAAACGCAAAACACCACGAAAAGTAACGCCATTTTTACCCAACGAATCCGTCCCGTTTTTCCTTTTGCAATTGGTTGTATGATCCATTAAACAGTTTGGATCGATATTTAAAGGAAGTAGGCACAATCCATCATGCAGGTTCAACACCGGTTTTCTTCGGTTTTAAACCCCAGCGCCGCCGGACGGTTTTATCCCGCCAACCCCACTCAACTGCAAGACGAAGTACGGCAAGCAATCCAAACGGCAGCGTGTGATCCGGCCCAAAGCAGAGTCTTTGCCGTCCTTGTGCCTCACGCCGGGTATGTGTTTTCCGCACCGGTCGCGGGCTATTCTTTCAAACATATTTCCAATCAAAATGTGGATACAGTCTTATTCATTGCCCTCTCCCACAAAGGCGTGCAAGGCGCGTGCGTTTTCAGCGGCAGGGCGATGCAAACTCCTCTCGGTGAAATCGAAACCGATGAAGAACTGACTTCCGCCTTTCTCCAAATTGGCGAGCCGTTCTATACCGATATGTTCCCCTACCAAGGCGAGCATTCCATTGAAGTCAATCTGCCCTTTGTCCAAACTGTTTTTCCGCTTGCGAAGACGGCTTCGATCTTAACCTCACATCTTCAGCCGGATGTTTGCCGCCGCATAGGCAAGGGCATTGCGGATACTCTTGGATTATTCCCGCGGAAAAATATCTTGATCTGCCTCTCCTCCGATCTGAGCCACTTTCCCACGTATGAAGAGGCCGTCCGTCTGGATCAGGCAGCGCTTGCCGCGTTGGAAACCGTGAATCCAAAGCTCTTTATGGATTCCATTCAACACCTGGAAAACGAACGGGTGCCCAACTTGCACTGCGTTATGTGCGGCAGCGCGCCGGCGCTCTGTGTTTTGGAAACAGCAACAGAACTGGGCATCTCGCAAGCCAAAGTATTGCGCTATCAAAACAGCGGCGATAGCGCTTTTGGTGAAAAAGACCGGGTGGTAGGCTACGGTTCCGCCGCTCTTTATTATCCCGCAGAGACGGATGAATCCCTAACGGATGCCGAGAAAAAAGAACTGCTGACAATTGCACGGGAGAGCATCAAGGCAAGACTGAAAAATGAGAGTTATACACCCCGTACAGATTCGGCCATGCTGCTGCAAGAAAATGGATTGTTTATCACTCTCAAACACAAAGGCGAACTGCGGGGGTGCCTAGGGCGTTTTGACGCGGCAGGATGCCTCTTAAAAGATCTAGCCGCGCAACTCGCAGCCGATTCCGCTACAGGAGACAGCCGTTTTACTCCCATAACACTTTCGGAGCTGCCGGATACATCCATTTCGATTTCCGTTTTATCACCGGAAAGCAAAATAAATGGGCCGGAAGACATTCTCATCGGCAAACACGGCATCAAAATCATAAAAGGCACGCAAAGCGGCACGCTCTTACCGCAGGTGGCATCCGAACGCGACTGGGATGCGCTTACGTTTTTACAGCACACCTGCACCAAAGCCGATCTCATGCCTGATGCCTGGAAAGATACCGCAACCGATATCTACGTCTACGAAGCCGAAGTCTTCAGTGATACGGAATTCACCACCCCACCTTTTAAAGGATATATGGTTTAAGATTTACAACTTCCGTTCTCGGTGAAAAATCGTAACCTACCATACGAAATCGAATACCGAATACTCAATACTCGGAGTTTTTTATGCTGGAAAACATTGACTTATGCGTAATGCTCAAAAAACGCTGTGTTTTTTTAAACATCATTATACCCATCGAACCCGGCTGCGAAGTAGTCTTTCAAGGGCAGTCGTTCCGTGTGGTGGCCGTTCGCAGCGGACAACTCGCTGTCGTGGACGAACTCATACCGCTGCCCATCCATGAGACCAACATTGCCTACATCCAAAACTGGCAGGAAGACGATAACTGCGTCATCATCCCCACCATCGAAATGCTGCTGCAAATCATCTTTGACACGACCGGCTTCTTTCCCACGCTTATTCCCGGAGTCGAAGAAGCCCGCGAAGTCTGGAAAGTCCAGCACCCCTCCGCCGAAAACCCCTACATATTCAAAACCCCAAACGACGCCTTGCTGGAATTAGCCGTCTATTTACTAAAACGGGAATGAAATGAGTGAATCTTTTCTGGAGATGGACTTCCTCTTAATAAACCTTCCGTGCTGATGTGCTCGTCAAGTTCTTACCTATCCTTAATAGAATAAGTATAATAGGTCAGCCGTTTGAAGAGAGTTTTTCCCTCCCAAGCCTCTACTCTCCGTACAGATCTTTTAATGGTGAAAAAGTTCTAAAAGTGGTGGGGAGCATCTGCTTCCAGCTGGTGTGTCGATCTCTTAGCCATACTGGTAAACTTGCTCATTTCTATCAGCCCCTATTTCATGAGATAGAAACGGTCCGGGCTTATTCGCGTCCATGATTGACAATATAGTCATTGAAATCCTATGGACCGGCATCGGCAAAGTCATTTTTGGCGTTGATTCGCGTGTATTCGCGGTTCAAATAACTCGAGGGCATCAGTGACTCAAGATGATTGGTGTACAAAGAGTAGCCCAAACGGAGATGACGATAGACCTTGTGTTTGAATGATATCAAGTTGCAAAAAGAAAGTGAGTGATTCCATCTGCTATTTTGTAGGGGTAACACCCCGTGGTTACCTCATAGCAGCGCAGCCACGGGAGGCAGCCTCTACAATATTAAGGCAATGTATCAATAACATTTTCCCTGCAACTTGGTATAATACCAATTGCAAATAGGAACACCGGGTAAAAATACTCAAACCATGTTCAGGCAAGATGCCTACACTAAAACGATTCTTAGGCTGGTTGTAGTGCAGGCGTCCCGCTTGCGAATGCCGCTTTCTCAGAAATCCAAATTGCAACTTGGTATAAGATATCCCCACCGAACTGAAAGCACGGTTTGATTCAATCAATAACTTGCGTGAAGAAATCTATTTGATCGTATAAAAAAAAGCGTGTTTTCTCCAGCAGAATCGCTTGGAATTTGATCTTGTATGGATAATTTGGAAATAGTTCTATAATGAGGTTGCCAAATCAAAGAAAGTTAATACAATATCGCCTTGTGTTTGGATGAACTATTGGAAGGCACTTGAAAATCACGAACGAGTGAACGCGGCGACAGATTGAATATGCCGTTTCTAACATGTTGAGTTAACTATGCAAATTGAGTTAACTATGCAAATTGAGTTAACTATACAAAAGTAAAAAGTGTAAAAAAAGTAAAATAGTCCCCATCGTCTAGTGGCCTA
>CAYVAZ010000014.1:8112-31583 GCA_964449065.1 uncultured bacterium | reverse complement strand
GTGTCACACAACTGCTTCAAACGCTTTCCGGTTATGCAAGAGATATCAAGAATAATATTTATATTTCCGCAGCGGTATTTCCAAACATAGATTCAGCGGAACGGAATTTAGGTCAAGACTGGAAAACGTGGATCGATGAAGGAAGGATTGATGGAGTATTCCCTATGTGTTACACGCCAAATGACCAAATGTTTTTGGAACAAATAAATGAAATCAAATCCAGCACACAAGATAAAAAAGCGGATGTCATTATTGGAAACGGTCCGATGCACACATTAAACTTAGATGGTTTTGTTAATAGAATCTTAACTACAAGAACCCATTTTCAGGGTGAAGCAATCTATGCCTATGAATTGTTTAATCATGATTTGAAAGAATTCTACTATACCAAAAGTGCGATCAATGAAATTCCAGATCACTCACAGAAATGAGCTCAAATGCCCGCAGACCGTGTGGCCGGAGCGGATGATGCCTTCACAGAGTTCTTTGGCTTCCTCTTCGCTAAAATATTTCTGAAAATAATCCTCATTCGTCATATAGATCATTTTTTCTTTGTAATGAAAACGCTCCACACCTTCAAACAATCCCAAATCCGGAATTGGGTTGACCTGAAACAGATCGTATAACGCTAGATCATTTTTAAAGATATCAAAAATCCGCTGCATGGTGCGGTACCAGTCTTGCGGCAGACTGTTTTGCAATTCATTCACTTCTTGCGCCAATAATAGCGACCCGCCGCATACGTCTCTTACAATCTGCAGCATATTTTGGTCTTGATGAAGCTCCGACCGGGCTGTATCCGCTAAATTTGTTTCTCCCGGAAGCCGCGTGATATAATCTTGCAGATATTTCGTAACTTTTGCCCAATAATAGTTGCGCTGAAAGCGGTAAAGCGTATGTTCCCACAACCGCTCGGGCATGACCTGGCTGGGTGCGGTATCCGGATTGGGCGGTATTTTCTTGCCAAAACAGCGTATTTTTCCGCACATTTCCGCCGCGCTGTTCATAAATCCCACTTTGTGCAGCGCGAAAATCAACGCATGAAACGGAAAATGCACCGGTTCCGCGCTCGATAAACAGATTTTGTTATGGCGCGGCATAACACTGGGGTTATCCACTTCAAGATAAATTCCACCCTCGTCATCAACCATAGGGTAAATGGCTTCCAGCAAAGCAACCGGGTCGGATTGTTTGTTTAATGCCTCAAAACAAATGACTACATCAAACAAATTCCCTTCAACCGGTTTTTCTTCTTCTACACTTTCCAAAGATGATTCATCCGAAAGCAGGTCAGATGCGGAAACCGATTTCACAACATCCCAACCGTCTTGCTGCAATTGAGGCACAAAGCGTTTCTCTTGATGATACACTTCCAACACCCGGCCGCGTTTTTCTCCGTTGGGGGTGAATTGTTTGAGCCACATCAAAGGCTCATCGGCGGGATACACAATGTCGCCATCGCCCCAACTGCCAAACCCGCTGTCTTGCGGCGGGGCGGATTCCACTAAAGGATTCTGAAAAATGGTGCTGCAATCCCGGCAGATGGAAAACGTCACTTGGGTATCCAACGCCCAATCGCGCATGAGTTTGTCTTCTTTTTCCCAATACCAAAATTGGTGATGGTTATCACTTTTGCAGACCGGACATTGTGTGGAAGACATTCAATTCACCTCATAGAGTTGCGGTTCTATTTTTCGTTGTTTGATGAGAACTCCCCCCCAAAGACTGGGGAGGTTAGGGTGGGGTTGAGGTCTCTACTTGAGAATTCCACCTTGTATCAAACTGATGATATTTTAAGCAAGCATTATATCGTATTTGTTGAAATTCTGAAAATTATACTTCACTTAGAAAAGCATTCAGGGGAGGGCGGCGCTCCCTCCCCTGAACCTCATACTACTGAACCTCACTTTATCCCAGAAGTGACAGGAAGTTTTGCTGGATGAGGTTGGCCTGAGCCAAGACCGATGTCGAAGCCTGCAAGAGAATCTGATTCTTCGAGAATTCGGTTGACTCTCTCGCTATATCCGCATCCCGCAAGCGGGATTCCGATGCCAACAAGTTTTCGGACGATACGGTTAAGTTGGATATTGTTCCTTCCAAGCGGTTGGTGGCGGCACCCAAGAGCGACCGCGTCCGGTTGATTTGCTCTAACGCTTCGTCGATGATACGCAGTGCTTCGTTGGCGCCTTCTACCGAGCGCACATCGATGTTTTCGACGGTTCGGCCGCTCCCCGCTCCGAACCCTAAGTTTCGCGAAGTTAAATCGCCTATACTGGTGCGAAAGTTTTGACCGGCAAATGCACCGATCTGGAAGTTCATCGACCGGTTGACGGTAGAGATCACAACCGTGGTTCCTGCATCCGGGAAGTTGTTCGGGTCACGGGTAATATCCAGCACATCGTCAAAATCGACTTGAAGGGTTCGGGCCACACCGGATTGAAAACTGCCATCGTCGATAAACACCACATCCTGGGCCCCGTTTTGGAAGGTAACCTCCGGCCCTCCGTTCAAACGTCCGACAAATTCATCGTTTTCAACAGCAATGAAATCCGTCCCCGCGACCAGATTGGTTCCAACCCGCAGCGTGACTTTTTGTTGAACCACACCGGGGATTGTCTCTTCTTCCCCAAACAGAGTGATTTGCTCTCCGGCGACTGCCCGCACGGCTGGACCGCCACCCAACCGGAACGTGGCGGATTCGGCAAACCCTTCTTTCAGCAGTTCTCCTTTATCGGCAATGGTGAAGGCAGGCGTTGCCGAAGACGTGCTGTCATTAAAGGTAAGGGTAAAATTCAATTGAGAATTATCGCGGGCTAAATCATCAATTAATTGTAGCCGTCCATCCGCAGCTAGCGTAAACAATGCCGATTCAAACCGGGATTTGTTTCCATCTTCCGTGTTCACTGTATAATCCCGCGTGCGAAAGTTTAATTCGCTGATCAATCCGCTAATGGAGGCAAATTGAAAATCGTTCAGTACGGTATCTGTGGAAGCTGCGTTTGAAAACGTGAATGTCGATTCAAACGTAGTCCCATCGGCTTCCACACCGCGTAACGTCACGGTATCCCCGCCGGATATCGAAGTACCGCCGGTATAAATGCCGCCGACAAACGTCCCGTTTAAATTCAGACCTCGTACCCCGCTGGTGAGAGAAGCGGTGCGGTCCAGCACGGAGCCGTTTTGATTAAACAAAGGAATGGTGCTTTTTAACGTCCGGTTTTGCGGCCCCTGCACATCTTCCACTTGGATGGCAAACTCGCCTGCTCCAAAGGTCGAGCCGGTTATGGCGGTAGTCGAATTGCCGATCTGCCCGACACCATTGAGAGCGGAGTTCGTGCCGATTTCACCGGAGCGGGTAACCCCTTGGGCTTGGGTGACAAGGGTGTTGCCGCGCAGCAAGCGTATATCAATGCTGGATAAGTTTACGGTTTCGGCAGACCCGAAGAGCAGCAGCCGTCCGCCATTGGAACCGGCTCCGATGGACACGTTCGTTTGGAAAGAGGTGGGAACACTGGCGGACGAAGAGACGCCGAAGAGATTAAACTCCGCGTTGTCAATAGCCGCATTGACCGCGGATAAAAGGTCCGTCATCGTCGAGCCGCCCGTGAGGCTGAGCGTTCCGTTAAACTTGGTGACACCATCAGCCAGCACACCGTCAAATGAAAAGACATCGAAGTTCCCGCCTTGGGCCGCAATCGACACACCGTTAAAAAATTCCCCACCCAGCGTGTCCGCACCGGTGGTTCCGGTACCTCCGAACAAGGCGCCATCGCTAAAGAAGCCCAGCGAAACCGCAATGTCGGATGCGTCGTTTACACCCAAATGCATGGTGCGCGATTGCCCGTTGGCATCCAAACCAGGGATCAGCTGTTGAAAGCCTTCCTTGGTTTTGACAATGTTCAGAAAACTTTGTCCGTTTTCCAACGTGCTCGAACTGGGACCTTGATCAATATTGATCCCAAAGTTTTGGATTCCGTCTTGACCCGGTTTAATTTGCGAGTCAACTTTGAAATCTCCATTCAGCAATCGGTTCTTGCTGAACTGGGTCGTCTCGGCGATTCGAGTGATCTCGTCGATACTTTGAAATACTTCATCCTGAATGGCTTGGCGTGCGGCAAAGTCGTTGACCCCGGTGTTCGCGGCTTGTACGGCAAGCACACGCATCCGGTCCAACCGCCGTGTCATTTCATCCATGGCGCCCTCGGCTACGGTGATCAAGTTGACCCCGTCCTGAGCGTTCATGATCGCACGGTCCAATCCACGTACTTGAGAACGCAGCCGCGTGGCAATGGTCATCCCCGCCGCGTCGTCTCCTGCCCGGTTAATTCGCAAACCGGACGACAGTCTCTCAATGTTCTTTTGAAGCGAACGCCCTGTTCGATCCAAATTCTTATTCGCATTGAGAGCCGCCACATTGTTGTTGATTCTGGTGATACTCATGGCAAACCTCCGTGTAATGGGTTACCGGCTTCCGTGCCGGTTATTAAATCCTGCGTTTTACGGAGACATTCACTTTCGCCAGCATGTGCTTGGGTGCTGTCACGAAGAGTGCGTATGCCGGGATGTCGAGTGAAGCACCCCGGCACACTCTTCGCTATACCGGCGCGAGTGGTATGTCTTACGTATTTATGTTCATGTCTGCGCGTGCCGCTACAGATTGGGTGCTGTAAGCAACACGTAAGCAGCCACTGTTACCAGATAAAACTTGTGTCTAGGGTCACCAGACCAAACTCTCGTGGAGTCTCTCCTGCCTTACTTCAGGGGGTCAACCTGATGCACCGTTCCAGTGCGGGCAGGCTATGTTGGTTGTATGACGTTAAACCTCCATTGTGTTTGACTCATAGTGTTTATATGAAAACAAACCTTTGCATTCGCGTTTTTGAGATTTACGCACCGGTTGATCCAGCAACGCAAATCTTGTTGATCGACCTCACATGTCTGTATGCATTCCAAAAATCGTTCCGGCTGATGGAGGCGGAACAAACCTATCCATCCTTAGTATTCCCTTAATGAAACCGGTACTGTTCAACTATATGTTTTCGATACGCACGGATACAAAACGCCTCGATCCCGTCATATTCAGGGGTACAGCCATGGTTCTGATCCAGCGATTCTTTCGCTTTCAGCAGGAATGAGAGGAGGGCTTCCGGTGAAGGAATATTGCGCATAATTTGATTCCTTGTTGTTGTACCGGTTGAATGATTGATCACAATTCTCACCGAAAACCCTCCCATCTCTATAAAGTTCCGCAATGGCCAAGTACCGGGTTGGATAAGCTAAGGAGCGTCCAAAACCGTCCGGGAGAAGGAGGAAGAACAACGTTCTGCCGGATGGATTCTATGAGACCACGTTCGATTCGCACCATCGAATTACTCCTTGTATATTCCGGATCAATCCAGGGTCGCACCTCCCGCATTGATCCGTCTATCCGCATTGATACTCAGCCGGTGGCTTACCGTGCCTTTGCCATGATTGCTTTCACTCGAGCTAGGCAAATGCCAATGTAGATCCCACTCGGCGCCGCATTTTGCGAAACATCTTCTTGCTAAAATGTTCTACAACGTGGTGGAGTTCTTTTAACTTCATAGTCCAGACCTCCTTTCGGTTTTGCTGTGTTCATTCAAATATCTATAATGATTACCAAAACTATGTTCTGATGAAATCGAACGGTACTTCCGGCCCGGCAGCAGCCCCGTCCTTTCAAATCCAACAGACGTTTGACAACTGCTCAACATTTCGGTTCATCGTTAGGGAGCATCGACTTCCAGCCGGTGCGTCCATCCGTTCGGTTTTTTCCAAATGTATTTTTATCAATCTCCGTACCTGGATTTTCATACCCGTTTTAGCGTTGCCCGTTCAATCCTTATCTTTCTTTCCCTTCCTGGGGATTTTGATTGTCCTCAAGCATTCCTGGCATTCCATGCATTGCGTCCTTTTCATTTCCTTGCGGACGCTGCACAACCCGTGCCGTTTGTGATCATGTTTTTGCGTACGGTTCTACACCTGCCTTAAATCGATATACAGTTCTAAATATCTGTTATATCACTTCAACTGCTTCGGTTGTTCAGTTGGGGTGGGAGGCAGAGCTGGTGTCATCCCACCCCGTTTATCATTAGATGAACAGCAATTCAGGTAACCTCTAATTTGTGCTTATTATCCAAGTAGCGATAACAGTCCCTGCGGCAGCAGGTTCGCCTGCGATAGAACCGAAGTTCCCGCTTGGAAGATGATCTGATTCGATGTGAATTCCGATGTTTCTTTGGCGATATCCACATCGCTCAGCAAGGATTCCGACGATGTCAGGTTCTCGGACGCCACCGACAGACTGTCGATCGTGGTCTCCATCCGGTTGGTAATCGCGCCCAGCTGCGACCGGGTACGGCTCACCTGGTCCAGGGCGCGGTCGATGATGGCCAATGCCTCATTCACACCTTCAACCGAAGTGACGTTGATGGTCGAGATGGTGCGTCCGCTGCCCCGCCCGAATCCGAGGTTATCCCCGCGCATGTCGGGTATATTCATCAGCAGGTTTTGCCCTGCAAACGGTCCGATTTGGAAGTTGATGGCATTGTTGACGGTTGAAATCAATATGGCGCGCCCTGTGTTGGAAGAACCATCATTCGGCGGGCCGGTGATATCCAAGACCGCGTCAAAATCCATTCGCAGTGTTTCCGCCACACCAAAGGCCGAACCGCTTTCAAAAAAGACATTTTGATCCCCGTTTTGAAACGTTACCTCTGTGCCCCCGTTGAGAGAACCGACAAATTCCTGCGCCACGATCTCGGCTGTATCCGATCCGTTAGTAAAGATGGAATCCGCTAAATTTTCCCGGAAGCCTGCTCCCACGCGAAACGAAATTTGCGGTGTGCTTTCGCCGAACACGGTGGGTTTCGGACCAAACAGAGTAACTTGATCGCCTACCGTAACCCGCTGCCGCGGCCCGCCGTTGATTGAAATACTGGCTTGTTCTTCCGTTCCATCCACAATCAGTTCCGCCCGGTCAGATACGGTTCGGGTTGTATCATTGTCAATGACCTTCATAAAGAGAGAAGAGGATGAGGTTTTGGCTTCATCGTCTATCAGCCGCAGGGTTCCTTCTCCGGTTAATTGCACCTTCGAATCCGTGAAGAACTGAGGTTCGTTCGGGTTCCGGCTGCCAACCGTGCGGTCCCGAAAGTTCAGTTCCGCAATCAGGCCGGATAACGTGGCAAACTGGAAGTCTCCCAAGTTTGTATCGGTGTCACCGCTGTTCTGCAGTGTAAACACTGCTGAAAAGGTAGACCCGTCCGCGTTGGTTCCATCAATTTGAACCTTATCTCCGGCGGCAAAGTTGATCCCTTTATCACTTAACGTATAGTTTCCATTGATCGTCGTCCCGTTGATGGATCCTCTGCTTGCCAGGGAAGAAGTGGCATCAAAAATACTGCCGTTTCGATCCAGAAACGGAACAGTCGTTTCGGTGGTTCTGCGGCTGGGCGGTACAACATCGGTTACTTCGATGTTAAAGTTTCCGCTATCAAACGTGGATCCAGTGATCCCTTGCGCAATATTCCCGATTTGACCGCCAACCATGACCCCGTTTACAAAATCACGAGTGGATTCGGTACTGTGTTTCAAGTTCCCCGCGTTGTCGATCACGTTGAACTGTATGTTAAACTGAGACGGCCCATCGGTTGCGTCTGCTAATGTGGTATTGGTGGTACCCTCGGCGGATGCGCCAAAAAATTTGATCCGGCCGGATCCAACCGAAACCGTCCCGCCTGGCGCTCCCAAACTGACATGAGTTTGAATAAAGTCACCCGGTATATCGGCAGCGACCCCGCCAAACAGTGTGGTTTCCGCATTGTCAATCGCGGTTTGAATGGTGCTGAGCAGCGCCTGCATGGATTGCGCCCCGCCCGCGTTTGTCACACTCAATGCGCCGGCAAAGGGTGTTTTCCCATCGGATAATACACCTTGAAAGGTGATGATGTTGTTTTGACTGATGGATACGCCACCGAATGTTAATGCTGCAAGTGGATCGCCAGCGGTTACGGAGTTGCCGCTGCGGATGAACTGATCGGTGGAAACGGATATATCGGTGGAATCGGCAATACCAGTCGCGAAGACGGCTTGTCCGTTTTCATTTTTAAAGGGTAAAAGGTTTTCTTGGCCTTTTTGGGTTTGGATGACATTTAGAATGGAGGTACCGGAACTCATGGAACTGGCGTTGGGGTCGTTGCTGATGCGAACGCCCACCTCGTCTTGTCCCGCGCGGATATCGGAGTTAACCGCGTTGTCACCGGTGAAGAGAAGACGGGTACTGAACCGCGCGGTTGTCGCGATGCGGTTGACCTCATCGACCTGTTGAAAAACCTCTTCTTGAATCGCCAAGATGGATTCCGGGTCGTTGCTTCCGGTGTTCCCGGCGGCGATGGCGAGTTCGCGAATCCGCTGCAGGCTGGAAACCAAGGCGTCCAGCGCCGCTTCCGAGGTATTGACCATGCTGATTCCGTTTTGCGCGTTTTGAATCGCTTGGTTGGTCCCCCGGATTTGCGTACGCAGCCGTTCGCGGACGGTTAACCCTGCCGCGTCATCGCCGGCCCGGTTAATCCGCAGCCCCGAAGAGAGTTTCTCGATATTTTTGGTGAGATCCCGGCTGGTCCGGTTGAGATTGATCCCCGCTCGAATGGCAGAGACATTGTTATTAATGCGTGTGATGCTCATGGTTGTATCCTCCGTGATACGTTGCAGCCCGACATCCTGTCAGGTTGTTTGCGGTACCGGGTCATCCTTCCCTGTACCTGCATTGAGATGTTTTGCCGTCGTTCCGGTATCCTCGACTCCGGGCGGCTCATCCTGAGCCTAACGGCTGTTCCACCCCTGAACCCTGTGGTCTAATACCACAGCCGATACATTTTATCGGCACATAAAAATCGATCTTAAAACTTTTTTCCAACATCCGCCGCCTTGATCCTCAAGGCCATATGCGAATGTCTGGTTCAAAGTATCGGTAGTTAAATTTCCGACTTGAGAACAATTGCGGGAATTTGTGGAAAGCGTGTGGAATTGTTCTGATATAATACCAAGTTGTAGTAAACATGTTATATATAAATTGCCGTACGATTGTAGGGGATGCCCTGCTGTGGGGTAACCACTGGGGGTTGCCCCTACAAAATCAAAGATGGAATTACTAACTATCTTTTTGCAACCTAGTATAAGAAGTAAAATCCAATAAGGGAAATGACTTGTAGAAATTGATGGGATCAAAGCGAAGCGCAACTCACCACTCGCCTATGATAAAGTGTAAAATTGCAGGGAATTGTCACCATAACTCATCTCTATAATATCGGCGATGATTTCTTCAAAATATCTTCTTGGAAAATCCATTTTTTCTTCAATCTATCTTATGACTTCACAATTGTTATTCTGGAAGATTAAAACCTTTCTGTGGGGTTCCTACCGTTTGAAAAGGGTTAACCCTTTCAAAATATTTTGATCGAGTTCTTTGATTTGGTTGTTGGTGCAAACCAATTCACTTAAATATTTGTTGTTGCCAAACACAATGGTTTCCAATTGATTATCGTTGCAAAGAATTTTATTTATTTCTTTACATGCAGAAAAGTTCAGGGTTGTCAGATGATTAAAAAAACAATACAAAGAGCGTAATTTTTTAGAATTTGATAATTTAATCGATTCCAATTCATTCATTCCGCAGTTCACTTCACGTAAAAGCGGGGTATGTGAAAGGTCAAGATGTTTTAGTTTATTAGAATTGATTCGCAAATGCTTCAATTTCGGGTTTTTGCTAAGATCCAGTTTGGTTAATCCCCGTTTGATGGATTTTCCGGTTTTTCCATAATAATGGTATGAGTTGGATAAATCCAAATGATAAAGGTTAGATAAAGTGGAAAGATCAATTTCTTCTAAGTAAAAATTGATAATTGTGAGTTTTACAAGATTTGGATTTTGAGAAAAATCAAATTCAGGAATTTGCGCCGGGATTTCAAAATGACTGCTATTTATAGAAACCTCTTTCAGTTTTGAGTTATGTTTTGTCACTAATCGTACAAGATTTGCCCCACTGAAACGCAAATGCTCCAAATTGGGCAATTTCGATAAATTAATTTCCATCAGATTGTCGGAACTGATATTGATCCATTCCAAGTTTGGGAAATGGTGCAAACCGGTTAAGTCATTCGGATGGTTTACAATATCCAATGTTCCAGTGAATTCTTGTGCTTGTCTGATTGAAATGGATGAATTCTCATCCACTCCAAATTTATGCGCCACTATGCTTCTAACAGTTGGGTCAGGGAATTCTCTCATCAGGTCAATCCGCTGTGAACCCAAAAACTTGGGCACAAAAATCCACAGCAATAACATCAATACAAAAGAAACAATTCCCAACTCTAGCAACACCCTCTTTTTTCGCATGAATCCACTCCGTTTAACTTGAAGTTCCAGAATAAAAAGCGTGTTCTATCTCCTTAAATAGTAGCTGAATCGGCTGCTGCTGTCAGATGATTTCGGATGTAGAAGTGTCTACTCCCCCTTCTTCAACTCCATCGATGGTATCTTGCAAAAGCCCTGCGGCTGTACATCCAAGGCGGAGTTGTATTTGCTGGACAGGTTTTGAAAGGCAATCAATCCGGTTAGTTCGGATATGGCCGCGTCATCGTAATAGGCTTTCAATCCGTTGACCATTTCATCCGTCACTTCACGGTCGGTGATGGTCATCGCTTCGGCATAATCCAACACGGCTTTTTCAACTTCTGTAAAATGCGGGCTGTCGCGAAAATGTTCCAGATCGTTCAGTTTATCTTCCGTGCCGCCGCGTTTGAGCACCGTGGCGGAATTAATATCCACACAAAAGCGGCACCAGTTGATTTGCGATACCCGCACCGTAATCAACGCCCGCAATTGCGGATCAATGGGAGAAGCCTTCCGGTTCAGAGCGCCATACAGCAAAGCCACCCCCAGAAACACGCGGGGGGAAAGGCCCCAAAGTTTGCTGGGTTCCAGCACCCGACCGTAATTGCGGCGCTGCAGCCAAAACAATAGATGGACATACCAAGGGTATTTGGTTTCCGGTTTCGATACGATTCGCGACATGTTCGTCTCCCTTAATGAAGTTTGGTTTGGTTTCAGTATACCGTCTGTCTCTGTTTTGCAAAAATTCTGCAAGCAGCTTCTAACTGTTTTCTTACATCCGTTTCTATGCAATAATGGCGGCACTTTTTAAATCATCCGCGATTGGGGAGAACGAAATAATGGCACGCAACGATCAATACCGCTTTTCATTCGGGCCGTGGAACATCCACGAGGGGGCAGACCCGTTTGGTCCGGTGGTACGCAAACCGCGCACCTTCGCGCATAAGATCAAGATGTACAAAAAACTCGGCTTCGACGGCGTGCAGCTGCACGATGACGATGTTGTTCCGGCCGATTGGGATTGGACGCAAACCAAACGCGGCGTCAATAAAGTT
This sequence comes from uncultured bacterium, assembly GCA_964449065.1. Classification (GTDB taxonomy): domain Bacteria; phylum Hinthialibacterota; class Hinthialibacteria; order Hinthialibacterales; family Hinthialibacteraceae; genus CAYVAZ01. The sequence goes on along the minus strand of CAYVAZ010000014.1, from coordinate 20,115 downwards.
AAAAAGATGCTGGACGGCGAAGGTTTGGTTGCCGAGTTTGTGGCGCCCCGCCTGTGGGAAGATCCGCGCACCATCGACGGCAGCGTGACCTCCAACACCGCCAGCGAACGCAAGTATGCGCTGGAACGCGCCAAACGCAGCATTGATATCGGCAACCTGATGGGCACCAACCTCACCGTGTGGTGGCCGGCGCGTGAAGGAACCTACATCCGCGAAGCAAAAGACCCGGTGGCGTGTGTGGGCTATATGATTGAGTGGCTGAACGCCCAGCTTGACCATGACCCGAATGTCAAAATCCTCGGCGAAATGAAACCCAACGAGCCGATGGATCAAGCCTATTGCCCTACGGTCGGTCACATGATTGGTTTGTGCTATAAGACCAACGATCCTAGTCGGGTGGGGGCATTGATTGAATCGGCGCACTCAATTTTGGCGGGGCTTGATCCATCCGATGATATGGCCTACGCCCTAGCACACGGCAAATTGTGGAGCGTGCACCTGAACGACCAAAACGGACTGAAATACGATCAAGACCGCTCGTTCGGTTCGGTCAACCTGCGCCGCGCGTTTAATCAGGTCGATGTGTTGGATCAGAACGATTTCGGCAAAAACAGCGAGTTTGTCGGCTTGGATGTCAAAGCCATGCGCACCACCAAACAAAACGATGACACCAAACACCTCTCCAACAGCCGCGAGATGTTCAACCTGCTGCTAAAGGTCTCCCGCTCCATCGACCGCAATAAATTGGACGCCCTGCGCAAAAAACGCGATTACGAGGGGATGGATTTGCTGATTCTTAAACAACTGATGAATGTGAGGTAACGGATGTTTCGTATAGGTAACATGTCAGCGGTATGAAGTAAAAAACCGTTTGATTTTCCTATTCTTTCCCCAATAAAATGGGGAAAGAATAGGATGGGGTTAGGGTACTTTCTTACAATGTCTGATCCACTCTTCCGCAACCCCATTAAGCCTAAATCCCAGGGTTTCAAGGCTGGGTGAGGAGAACATGTCTTCACTTTATGGCATTGCCCCTACCCCCCACCAGGCTTGGGTGAGGAAATCTCTCTTCAAACGCCTGCCCTCTTACGGAATTGAATATAACACACATTTTATTTTAAATTGTTTTTTCTACTTGTGTTGAACATCTGAATAATTATTATAAATGAAAGAAACTCCCAACTCGAGCGAAAAACAATGAATACAAAAAAATCAAGAATATCGAATACATTCAATCAATCGGACAGGATAGTGTTATATCGTGGCGATTGTATAGAATGTCTCAAAGATATACCAGATCAAAGTATACAACTAGTAGTAACTTCTCCTCCTTATAATATAGGGAAAGAATATGAGAAAAAACTTAAACTTGATTTATACTTGAAACAACAAGAAGAAGTGATTCGTGAGTGTGAAAGAGTACTAACACCTAATGGTAGTATATGCTGGCAAGTAGGAAATTATGTTGATAAAGGATCAATTATTCCGATTGATACTTTTTTGTATCCTATATTTCATAAATTATCACTCGTATTGAGAAATAGAATTATATGGCATTTTGAACACGGCCTCCACTGTTCAATACGCTTTTCTGGAAGATACGAAACGATAATGTGGTTTACTAGAAATACAAAAGATTATGTATTTAATTTAGATGCAGTCAGAGTCCCTCAAAAATATCCGGGTAAAAAATATTTCAAAGGGCCAAAAGCAGGACAATATTCATGCAATCCACTAGGTAAAAATCCTGGCGATGTGTGGGATATTCCGAATGTAAAAAGTAATCATGTTGAAAAAACAAATCATCCCTGTCAATTTCCAATAGAACTAGTTGAACGACTTGTACTATCTATGACAAATGAAAATGATTGGGTTTTTGATCCCTTCTTAGGAGTCGGTTCATCTATAATTGCGGCAATTCGAAATAATCGAAAAGGTGTAGGTTCAGAAATTAAAAATGAATACGTTGAAATTGCTAAAAATAGGATAAAAAGGGCAATTGAAGGGACATTAAAAGTACGGCCAATGGATCAACCTAAATACGATCCTTACTTGAATGGCAATAATCTTATTCATACTCTCTGGAATGAAAATAGAAATAATGGTATTTTACAAATGACTATTTTTGAGGAAAATGAAGACAAAGTTGAAAATCGTTGAAACATATTCACATCTTAATGGTTTAGAATATTTAATTGTACACAAACCAAAACTTTGGGAAGAAGTGCAATATGTTGTTGAAACGATTAATGCTGATAAATGTAAAACAAAAGTGTCTAAAGAAAAAACCATGAAAGGCAAACTGCTCTATTGTCCTATTGAAATTAATAAGGAATTTAAAAAGAATCTAGAAATAAAACAATGGAATGAAAGTCGCGTTCGTTATTGGGTGACTAAGAATGAAAAACTTATACGAAAGACAATGACAATGTCCGCAAAGAAGCAAAGGAAGCATATAGAAGAAAGTGGTGACATACCTATTTTTAGTTATAATCAAACAGACTTTGTTAAAGATAGAGTAGCAATCGAAGTTCAATTAGGTAAATATTCTTTCGTTGCGTATGATTTATTTGTTAAACATCTTGCGTTTTATGTCGGTGATCAAATTGATGTTGGTATAGAAATATTACCCATGAAAACATTGCAATCTCAAATGAGTTCAGGTGTACCTTATTATGAAGGTGAATTATACAATGTGATAAGACAAGGCCGTGGTGTACCTGCTGTGCCATTAGTTATTGTTGGCATTGAAACATAATTTTAATTGAATAGCCGAAACCCACCTTCCTGGTTTACTATATTTCAAAACTTATCATTGAACCTTCATCATTCAGGAGCCCGCATCATGTACCGTATCCATCTCTTAATCCTAATCGCTATCTTCGCATCAAATCCCTTGCAGTCCGCCGAGATGATCCCGTTTGAGCTGCCGTGGGATGATGATTCGGAGAGCACATTGGGCAATCGCAATTATACATTACCCTCCCCCGGTTTCACCAACTTATACACCGCCGCCGCTACATCCCCACCGCTTCGGGTTTGATGCAGTAGATTGTAATACCGCTCATCGTCCAAATACGGCTGATGCCCCAAGCGCTGTGTGATGGGATGGCTCAACTCATCCTGGATGAACAGGTAATACCGAATCCCCCGTTCCCATAACACTTGATGAACTTCTTCATAGGGCCGGTCATAATACGGCGTCAGATCGCAGTCATCCAAATGAATCACGCTTAGATCATCCCGAAACACGTGATAGCGGTTATCGTGCGTGAGGATGGCAGCACCTTCTTCCGCGTGTTCGTTCAAATATTCCCACGAAGACGCATATTGCGGATAGCAATAGCGGTAAAACTGCTTGGGCGATAATCCGGGATGCGCAAAGTGCTCCAGCGTTGGAGTGGTATGTTTCGGCCCCATCACTGTAACTGAAATCCCCGGCGCGATACCCGCAATCAGCAGTACCACCGCAAAAGCCGGATACAAAAACGTCGCCTTAACCTGATCCAAAAAGCGCGCGGTAAATACCGCCAGCATCGGGAACACCGCGATGATGTGATACCAATAAAATCCCGATATGAAGTATTCATAAAAACCATACAACCCAATCAACACCCCAACCAAAAGAAAATACTGCCAATACCGCCGCCATCCCAGCAGCAGCGAGGGCAGCATGATCCCCAATACAACCGGGGCGAAATGCCACATCTGCAATAACGCAACCGGTGTGTTGAGCAGACGGTACCAAACAGTCTCACCAGGCAGATGCGCCGCCCCCCAACCGTGGTACTTCCATTCCTGCTCGCTGGAACGCAGCACATCCAGGTTAATATTCTCACCGCCCAAAATTTCCGGAAAAAACGCGTACACCGGGTTTCCTGTCACCATATAGTTGCGCGCATACCACACCGACGCGGGAAGCAGCCATAGCAAAAAGATCAAAAGCGTGATACCCAACCGCTGCGGCCTTACCAAAAATTCTTTGTAATGGATCAACACCGCCATACCCGCCACCGGCCAGACGATCCACCCCAAATAGTTGATATTGGGGAAAATTGCGGTCGTGCACAACAGCGGCATCAACATGCGGTAACTCGGATTCAGCAAAAACATGCGCAGAAACAACATCAGTAGGCAGGTGTACATAATGACCAGCGCGTAATCCGACGCCCAGATTATGTATGAATTCACATACGGTATCGTACGAAACACCAGCACCGCAAGCATGGCGGTCAAGCGGCCGGCAAACAAATGCCGGCAAAGATAATAGATGACAATGCACGCGCCCAGCCCGGCAACCGGACACAGCAACTGCCCATACAGATCCGACCAATGAAAAAACACCGTAGCCGTTACCGCCTGGTTCAGGTTAAACAAATGGGGATAGTTTGCCCCTAAACCCAATCCCACTTGCAGGCAATACAAAATGGGGAACCCGCCTTCTTCATATGTCATCTTTCCATAATGGATGTAATAAATCAGCGAATCCCAATAGTTCACCGGAAACAGCACCGCGTGATAAAAAGTCAGCAGAGTAATAATCCCCACAACCGCAAACGCGCTATAAAACAGCGTTTTATGCAGAAGTGATTCTTGATCGTCCGCACCGGTTTCAAATCGTACTTCCGCCCATCCCCACATATACCTGGCACCTAGCAGCAAACCGATAATGACGGCATAACATATACCAATCGAAAATGGACTCAGCAAGAAAAAAATCGCGGGGAACATCAACAAGAAATGAGATATTCCAATCCCCATAAACACATTCGCGGCTATCTCTAACAAGGCAGGCATGCGGATAAACAGCCGTAAAAACAGCATCCCCACAATGCCATTCACCGCCAGCATGGCAATCGCGCAAATTACATCCACCCAAAACATGTCCGGAAAGCGCAGATTCAATTTACCCAAAGCGGCAGGCAAATACTGAAACACCACATACCACATCGGCCAATGCAATACCAAAAACGTCACACAGCAAAACGCCAGCCACAGCAGCACTACCGAGCTGATTATGGTTGTAGGGATATTCCGTTCGTTCATTCTCTATACCAATCGATCATGATGCAAAGATTGTATAGTAAACCAGCCAAACTGACCTAGTACAGTGTCAACGTTTTATTGACGGGTATCGATCCCCCCCTTAACAAGCTAATCATTACCCATAACTATTATCAGTGTGTTGCCCTGTGTTATGTCAGAGTGCCCATTTGGGGCGTTTTCGTTATTTATAGCGGTGTTGCCAACAATACGTTCGGATTGGGATGAAGCGCACTTCCGGCTCGGCGGGAGCCTCGCCCTCCCAGGGTTGCGCTTCACGAGTGGTGGACTGAGTTGATTCTGAATCCCCCCTAGCCCCCCTTAACAAGGGGGGGGAACAACGGATAGCCAGCCGCCATTTTTTGATTGACGGACTACAAGAGAGTGGATGCAAAAAGTTGAGAAGCAAAATAAAACCGCAGAGACACCAAGAGCGCGGAGTGTGCAAAGTGTGTGCAAGGAATCATACCTTTTTCGCGTGAATTCACGTTCATTCGCGGTTCATTCTACCGCCACGTCTCACCCGTAATCATCTCATACGCTTTGATGTAGCGTTCCAGCGTCTTCCCGATAATCTCATCGGGCAGGTCAGGCGCGGGTGGAGTCTTGTCCCAATCCAGGCTGTTGAGATAATCACGCACGAACTGCTTATCAAACGGGTCTTGCGGAACACCGGGCGTATAATCTTCTTTCGACCAAAAGCGCGATGAATCCATCGTCAGCAGTTCATCAATCAGCACAACCTCATCATCCAAAAAGCCAAACTCGAACTTGGTATCGGCCAGGATTAACCCGCGCTCATCCGCAATCACGGCCGCTTCTTTGTAGATTTCAAGGCTGCGGTTGCGCAGTTCGTCGCTTTCCCACCCGCCGACGATTTGAACGGTATCTTCATACGAAATATTTTCGTCATGTCCTTCTTTGTTCTTACGGGCGGGTGTGTAAATCGGCTGGCGCAGTTTGTCGGATATTTTCAACCCTTTATCGAGCAGCACATTGCAGGCGGTTTGCTTTTGTTCATACTCTTTCACCACCGAACCCGCCAGATAGCCGCGCACCACGCACTCTACCGGGATGGTCTCGGTCTTGTGCACCAGCATGGAACGCCCGCCAAGCAGGCTGGCGTGCTGGTTAAACGGCTCCGGGAATTCTTCGACATCAAACGAAATGATGTGATGCGGTTCGGCTTCTTCCAGCGTCTCAAACCAGTATTTCGATATCATAGTCAGCAGTTTGCCTTTATCCGGAATCCCCCGCGGCAGAATACAGTCGAACGCGCTGATGCGGTCGGTCGCCACCAGCAGCAATTTATCATCCAAATCAAAAATATCCCGCACCTTCCCGCTGGATGCTACTTCCACCCCGGGAATCTCAATCTTCGTTACCGCCTCTGCCATGATGCCGCTCCTAAAAAATCATTGTTCAAAAAGGTGATGAAATTGTAAGATGAGAATGCTAGAAATATAGGGTGGGTCAAATGGTTAATACTTTCGGTTCATCTGTTAGAACATCCATATATCGTTTTATGATCTATACTATAACTCATGTTACGCAACGAAGAGACTGTCGTTGTTATCCCCCCTTATTAAGGGGGGGTAGGGGGGATCGAAGCACGCTTTCAACAACGCAAAATCCCCCGGAGCCTACGGCTCCACCCCCTTATGCAAGGGGGTATAACACTGCGCTAACGCTTGTGAATGACTGATAAGCGCGGCGTAAGCCCAGCGAAAGAAAGATATTAAGTATTCAATATGCAGCAATCTCAAATTGCATAGGTATAATTTGGAGAGATATGGTTTTTCATTGTCAGAATCAGGATTCTAAGGATAAATAGGATGAACAGGATATAGTGGTTGCCAAAAATACGTTCTGATTACAAATTATTTTATCACGCACCAGATGGAAGCCGGTGCTCCCCTTTTATGGAAGAATCACACAGAATTTATTTGAATCCGTATAACTAAAACAAAATCCTGAAAATCGGTCTTTTCATCCTGGCCATCCTGATTCAGACAGTAGTAATCGTTCAAAACAACACCCCCGCCCCATCCGCGATGTGGCACATCATCACCGAGCAGGGCTTTTGGGTTTGATCCAAATAGCGCGCTTCGATCTCTTTGCAGAAGGTTGCGGTGTAATCCGGCTCGACCAGATTGACGGTGCACCCGCCGAATCCCCCGCCTGACAGTTTCGCGCCGAGGCAGCCTTCAATGGCGCGGGCTTCTTCAATCAGCACATCCAGTTCATAGCAGCTGTTTTGAAACAGCGTCTTCGAACTCTCATGCGATTGAAACATCAACAGCCCCAACGCTTTGGCATCCTCTTTCTCAATCGCGTCACGGCCTTGGCACACCCGCTCGTTTTCCGAGACCACATGCCAGGCGCGCAGGCTTTCCTCTTCCGGCAATTCACTTAAGTGAGGCATCAATTCTTCCGCGCTGATATCCCGCAAAAAAAGGATATCCCGCTGCATGAACCCGGAAAGTTTTTCCGCGGCGGCAAAGCATTGCTCCCGGCGGGTTTTATACTGGCTTTCCACCAAATTGTGCTTAACATTGGTGTTGCAGATCACTATATCCGGAGCGGGCGGCGGCAGTTCCAGCTGTTTGTATTCCAAACTGCGACAGTCAATAAAAAGCATCGCGTCTTGCTTGCCAAGGATGGATGACATTTGATCCAGCACACCGCAGGGCATCCCAACAAATTGGTTTTCCGCCCGCCGGCACAGCGTCGCGATTTCCGGTTTGGAGAGTTCGTAATAAAACAGCGACTGCATCAGCATCGCGGTCGCGGATTCCAGCGCGGCCGAGCTGCTTACTCCACCGCCGACCGGCAAATCCCCGCCAATGACCGCTTGAAAACCGGACAGGGTAATGCCCGCTTCTAGCAGCTCATGCAGTACCCCCTTCACATAATTCGCCCAGGGATGATGGTCATCCTTTTGGACATCGAAAATATCAAACGTGCATTCATCGTCTAACGTTTGGGTATACAGCCTCACTTGATCCGAATCGGTATCTTCGCCCGCCATGTAGATGTGTTTGTCGATGGCAGCGGTTAACACATAGCCGTCGTTGTAGTCGGTGTGGTTTCCTAAAATTTCCACACGGCCGGGAGCGCACACTACCGTTTTGGCAAAGGTGCCGAACTGCGCTTTGTATAAATCCGCGTATTTTGCTTCGTTGCTTTGTGTTGCCATTATGAATTCATCCTAAAATAATCGATGGTTTCCTGCACGCCTTGTGCCAGTGTGGTTTGCGGTTCCCATCCAAACGCTTCTTTGATTTTTTCATTGGCAAGGCAGGCGTGCAATACATCCCCTTCGCGTTTTGAACCGTAATTGGGTTCCAACGGTGAGCCGGATGCAGCCTTCATCTGCGCATACAGTTCATTCACCGTGGTTTGCTTTTGGGTGCTGACATTGAACACGGGGGATTCGTGATTGATTAAACCGGCATGAAGCGCCGCCAGGTTGGCACGCGCTACATCTTTTACGTAGACAAAATCGCGCGTTTGCCCACCGTCGCCAAAGATGGTTACCGGTTCATTTCGCAACAAGCGTTGTGAGAAAATTGCCACTACACCCGCCTCACCGTGCGGGTCTTGGCGGGGACCGTACACATTCGCGTAGCGCAGCGCGGCATATTCAATACCGTATTGATGCCGGTAATAATACAGATAGGGCTCGCCGGTGTATTTGCTGATGCCGTATGGAGACAACGGCGCGGGCGGGTCGCTTTCCCGCAGCGGCAATTGCTTCGGTTCACCATACGCTGCGCCGGATGAAGCGTACATTACCTTTTTTACGCCATGCTTGCGGCAGGCTTCCAACAAATGCACAATCCCCAGCACGTTGTCTTTGGTATCTTTCACCGGCTCTTTAACCGAAACCGAAACACTGATTTGCGCGGCGTGGTGAAACACAATTTCCGGCTTTTCTTTCTCAAACAGCGCATTCAAATCATCATTAATATCCATCTCATACACCGGAACTTCATCCGGCAGATTGGCATGCTTTCCGGAACTCAAGTTATCCAGCACCACAACCCGGTGTCCTTCTTCTACCAGCAAATCCACAATATGCGAGCCGATAAACCCCGCCCCTCCGGTCACCAGACAAGTATACTTTTGCGTCATCGGGCATCTCCACTATGTTTTTTCATGAAATTAATCTCTGTGTTCTCTGTGTTCTGTGTGTCTTTGTGGTATTTTTTACGCTTATTTAAAATCACTGCAAGACAGCTGGTAGTAGATTGTACCGTGCGTGCCAGCCGAAAACGATATCCATCCATCCTGAATTTGCAATGGTACCATTGCCTTCTCCGATCCGTCCGCGTGAATAGCAGTCACACCCGCTTCGTTTGCGTTGCTCTGCACATACAGTCTACACGGCGTATCTTTGATCAAAACCGGAGCCTTGCCCAGGCGCGGTACTGAGTATCCATAGTCATTTTTTAATGTAACCATTTCCGTGTTTTTTGCTTCAGACACCACCGTAATCAAAATCTCTTTCGAGTCTTTGATCGCCTTCCTATCGAGCGATGCCGCGCTCACGGCTGCGAAGGGTTCATCGGTTTTGACGCGCAGACCGGCAATATCATCATCCTTGGCGTTCATTACCCCACCCACAAAGGCCTTCACTTGGGGTGTATCAATCAGCAAGAGTTTGCGGGATTGATCCCTTACATACAATCGCTCTTCATCCGAATATTCCACATCCTGTATCGATTCGGGTTGTGTGGTAGAAAACACCTTAGTCGCAACGGTTTGGTTCTTCAGATCCACTTCAACACGCCCGTGCTCAACCAGCCGTGTGGTTCGTATTTCATAAAGATTGCTTGGCTCATCATCAAACATTACATTCTGATCAACCTTCATCGTACTCGTATGTTTCGCGTGTTTCATATTCGTTTGATGAAAGAGTATGGATGCCGTGGGCATGAGACCCATCACAGCGGGATCGTTCCACTGATCAAACGGAGATGTCATCGCGTCTTGATTAAACGCGGCATCCGCAAATGCCGTCCCCATCACCGCTCCGTTCCAACCCTGCCAGCGTGTCATAGCCGCTGTCCATAACGGCAGTTCCGCCCGGTACCGGTTCGGAAAGGGTTCCGACCATCCCGCAAGGATAAACGGTTTATTTCGCAAACGGGCAAACGCCATTTCCGAAAACAGATGGCTGCGTTCGTCTAAATCCACCATCAACATCGGCGGCAGTGTGGTGACCAAATCGCGCCCCAGCGGCTGGTTCCACTCACCACTCACGCCCACATAATCCATCCCCCAATGCGGAGGTAAATCGCGTAGTTCCTTTACAACAGAATCTCCACTGATCAGCGTTTTTACATTCAGCCCACGCAAAAACGTATGCCATTTCGTGTACGATAACGTAGTCAGTTCCGACAAAAACTGTACATTCTCAGAAGTCGGCTCATCAAAATCAAATTCGGTGGTTAACGGCTTTCCCCTTTCTTGCAGCCAGTCCGTCCACAACAAAAAGAGTTCCTGATTGTATCTTGGAACACTCATCTGCTTTGGGCGGATGGAGTGCCCCTCAAACAACTGAAAGAACAACACGCTTGGGATATCCCGGTACTGCCTGCCCTGAATGTAGCGGTTGCGGTGCAGCCAAAACGCTTGCAGATAATCCGCATAGATATCCTGCAATTGCGGCACAAAATGAATATACGATTCCAGTCCCGGTTCCAGCGCTCTCCATTCGTCGATGCCGCTGCGTTCATCCAGTTGCAATGAATGAAATCCGCAAAAGGACACATAGACACCGCGCGTTTCCAACTGAAACACAAAATAATCCAAGCGGTCCATCAGGGCTTTGTTCAACTTAACCGGAAAAAACGATTCCACCAAATTGGGCTCAATCAGAGGAGAATCCATGTCATGAAACCGCACAATGTTCAATCCCATGCGCGCGACGCGTTCCGCCAAACGCGGGGCATCCTCATGGCTGGGAAAGCATGCATTCCGGGATAACGTGATCCCCCACGGATAAAACACCGTCCCATCTTCAAACACAAAGCGTTCCCCCTTCACGCCTAAATAACCGTGCTTCCCGGCAGGGGCATTCTGCAAAAAACGCAGATCCACCGGCGATCTATCCCACTGCAATCCAAACGGCCGCCACTCCTCCGCTTGCGGAATGAAACCATTCCCCGTGATAAAGATCAATAACATAAAGATCGTTTTGCGCATCAACATTCCTTCAATCAAAACCGGAAAACTCATCAACCATTCTAAATAGGATATACAGCTTTACTCTAGCGCAATGAGCAGAGCCGGATAAAATATAAGCCGATCATTAAATCACAATAACTTCTGGTGTTACACATGAATTCTAACGGTTCTACCAACCATAAAAAACTCAATCCGGCCGAACTCGAAATTGACCTGTTTTGTAAAGGGTTGCGTCTGCACAATTCCTGCGATCTGGAAAACGACGCGCGCGATTTTTCCCGTACCCGAGCGGGCCTTGGCAGCGGACTTGAAATCGTCATCCCTGCCCGGCATAAAATCTGGATGAATGTTCCGGTGCTGGAGCCTTTCACTGAAACCAGCCCCTATCTGCTCAGCAAACTAAGCGGCGAGTATCGTCTGTTAAATGAAGGCAACGGCATCACCTACCCGATCGAAATCCCCCGCGAACCGCGCTGGTATTTTGAGCGCACATCCAGCGGTACACGCATGCGTGAAATCGGTGTATTGCAAGGCACGTATTTGGGCATTTACATCGGCCCAAAATGCGCCTTTTGGAATGTGACTCCGCAAGAGAACTGCCACTTCTGTGCCACCGGTATCAATGTCGGTGAATCCGACAAAGCCAAAAAAACCGTGGATGAAGTGATTGAAACCGCCAGAGCCGCGAAAGAAGAATCCGGCATTACCTTTGTTCATATTAACACCGGCTTCCACAACTACCGCGAACTCGAACTATGCCTGCCC
>CAYVAZ010000014.1:0-8102 GCA_964449065.1 uncultured bacterium | reverse complement strand
GCCCTTCGTAAAAGCCTTGAAAGAGCGGATTGGTATTTTGGTTGGTGTGCAAGCCCTGCCCGCGAAGGATTACGCGTTGTATGACCAACTGATTGATATGGGCTGCGATCACGTTTCCTTCTGCTTCGAACTTTTTAACAAAGAGTATTTCAAAAAATACCTGCCCGGCAAAGAAAAACACTTCGGCCAGCAAGCATTCTTTGACGCCATGGAATACACCAGCGAGAAGTTGGGCAAAGGCCGCGTATCCGGAGAAATCATCGCGGGAATCGAGCCGATGGAAGACACACTCAAAGCCATCGATTACATCACCAGTATCGGCGCCTTCCCGACAGTGTGCATCTTTCGCCCGCTGAAAGGCTCAAAGATGGAACACGCCCCCTCACCGACCTACGATGAGATGCGGCCCGTGTTTCAGCATGTGTATGAATCCTGCATGAAGAAAAATATCCCCATCGGCATCGCGCCCAACATCGAAGTCAGCCTTATCGTCCAACCGACCGATACCGCCTATCTGGCGGATCACTCCTTCGAATCGTTCTGGTACAACACCAAGCTATCCCTTATGCGCTTTGCCGCCAAACCGCTGGTATACAAATCCATGTGCCGCCACAACATCCAAAGCGATACCCACTACGCCGCGGTTGTAGAGGATGAGTAAGTGATCTTACGCAAACCATTTACAAAAAAATGATTGACTCCATATAATCCCATTCGCAATTAGGATTGTTCATTGCGCGCGGCGATAAGCCTCAGCGAAAGAAAAACAGAGCGCCTTTCTTAGCGGATAATTTGTTAGCCTACCCGTTTTTCCACAGATACCGTTCTCGAAGTTCATTGAACCATTGCCGCTTGATGTATTCATCATGCTGCAACCGGCCGACGACAATGCCGGGGTGGATTTTGATTTGATTGGCAATTTCTTGGATATTGTCATAGTCAATTTGATGCGTTTTAACAAAGCGGAGGTATTGTTTATTCGGGATCAAAGTCTCTCGGGCAAATTCGTCTGCTTCTTCTTCTTTTTGATCGTGATTGTGATTTTCTAAAATGACATCTTTTGTTGAATGAAAAAGGATATGCCCCAATTCATGAAATAAACGAAACCAAAAAATATCAGCCCAACTACCACGAATGGTGATCATTAACACCATTTTGTCCTCTCGTAATTGAAAAGTCGCGCCATGAGCCTTTGTCTTTGGAAAATGTGGGCAAACCACCAAGGCAACTCCACAGCCCGCCAACCGCTTTTCAAGTTCAGGAATCGATTTTTTTGGATGGTGTAAGGTAAGATTTCGCAGTTGTACCACACACGTCTCCAACCGTTCTTTTTGGAACGGTACACAATCGATTCGAGACGCGCGTCTTTCTCCTAAACGAATCCAAGCCGCTAAGGCTTCTGGAGATTGTTCTCCCGCTTTTCCCAACCGGTACGCAGGCTGATACCGCCGGAGGGTTGGAATTGTGGTGAGCGACATGGTTCCAAAATATTTGTGTAATTCACGAACTTTATCGACCGGTCTGGTTTTCTTTTCAACTTCACCTAAATTGGCTAACTGACTATAACAAAACTTGGTAACCAGATTGGTTTCGGCTTTTAAACGTTCTTCTTGTGCTTCTTCCATTCGAGCTAATGTAAGGCGGTATTCGGCTTCTAATCCTGTCCAGATATGCGCGGGCACACCGACCACCTTTTCAAGACGAAGCGCCGTATCGGGAGTGATGGCTTTTTCGCTCTTGTAGATGGAACTGAGTTTCGACGCGGGACGCTCAATTCGCCGTGCCAACTCTTCTTTACTCATTCCAAGAACTTCCAGCACCTCTTCCAAAAACTCTCCAGGTGGGATGGCTAAATTGGAATGGTAGATTTGGTTTTGTGCTTGCTGAATAATGTTGATCCGTTCAATATATTTCTGAGCCAAGATTTTTCCATAAGCCTTTTCAGCTTCTTTTACATTTTCATATTGTTTTTGCAGTTTGTTGGTTATGAACTGAATCAGCATGGAAAACACTCTTTACCCTTGCGGTAAATTAAAATGAGGTATTGCACCGTGTCAACTCAATCAAATTTACCCTAAAGGTAAAGTTCATATTACAATCTTTTCCGTCTCAATGGCTTTCATTTCTTCGGCTTCTATGCTTGCGGAAGGTCATCTGTCTCTTCAACCGGCACATTGCGCACATCCAGTATGCCTGTCATTACATACAAGATTAACTACGATTGCGATTCAAGAATGAAGCCGATGCTTCCCGGCTTTTCGACTCTGAAACGCCGTTATCTGTAGGAATTACCATCACATCCCCAAACATGACATCCCTATGATGGGCAATCAGCAATGCGCTGACGGATCGGGTATCCAGCTTGGTTGGTTCGGTGCGGGCTATGTCTCGCAAGACGGGTTCGGTTCCGCCATCAGCAATTGCAGGGGATGATATACCGGCAAATCCACTCCATCCAGCAGTTGGATGGTGCAGACGCTGCTTTCGGTCACAACCGCGTCGATTTGGGCTTCATTAAAGAGTTTAAAGAGAGGGGCGCCCACCGCTTTGGATAGGCCGACACCCAGCGGCCCCGCTTTCATGCCGAAGGTACCACCCATGCCGCAGCAGGTTCCCGTTTCGATCCGTTCCACTTCCGCGCCGCAGCGGCGCAGCCAATCCATCGTCGGCTCAGCGGCAGAAATTGGACGCTGGTGGCAGGATAAATGAAATCCGAATTTCTTCCCGCTAAGTGAAGCGAACTGTTCCAGCAAGTTAACCGAATCATCCTCGCGGTCAATTATGTTCAGGTATTCAAATAACTCATACGAATTTCGTGATACCGCATTGGCATCCACCCGGCCTTCCAACAGTTTCAGGTAGGATTTTTTCAGGCAATACGCGGCGGTCGGCTCGGTCGCGACAATGTCATAGCCTCTGGCAACCCATGTGTGCAGTTCGCGGCAGATTTGATCCGCCAACTTCTTGGCTTTGGTTAAATCCCCATAGCCTATGAGTGGGTAGCCGCTCGATTTTTTGGTATACAGCGCCACGTCACACCCGGCAGCTTGCATGGCCTTTACCGCGGCAATCCCAAGTTCCGGCTCATGATAGAGCGCGAACAAATCGGTAAAGTAGATTACCTTGCGTTTTTCGTTTCCGGTTTTGCGGTAGTGTTGGTTATACCATTTCTTGAGCGTATAGCGGCTGAACTTCGGCAGTGGGCGGCCGCGGTCGATTCCTTGAAAGGTTTCCATTAACCCGCGAAAATATTTATTCTGCATAAACCAATTTGAGATGGGCGCGGTCATGCTGCCCAGTTTCGACATGCTATCCGCGCCCATGAGCAATTTGTTTACCGCCGGTTGGGGATTGTTTTTCAAGTCGCGGTGTTTCACTTCCGCGATCATGTGGGGGATGTCGATTTCCGCCGGACAGATTTCCTTGCACAAACCGCATGAAATACACAACGGGGCAAAGTCGCCCGCGTTTTCAAGACCATGCACACACGCCGTCCATGGAATCCCAATCGGTCCCGGATACACATACCCAAACGTATGCCCGCCCACCACGCCGTAAGTCGGGCAAATATTCATACACGCCCCGCACCGGATGCAGTTGAGCGCGTCGCTCATGATGGGGTCTTCGCGCATCTCATGGCGTCCGTTATCGAGGATGATGATATGCGATTCGCGCGGTTCGCCGTTCTCACCCAGCGGAGAGCGCCCGCTCATAAAGGTGTTATAGGTAGTCAGCAATTGGCCGATTGCGCTGATGGGATGCGCCATGGTCATTTCCAGCGCTTCTTCTACCGTCCCGACTATCTTTTCCATTCCCATGATGCAAATGTGGCAATCGGGGATGGTCGAAACCATGCGCGCGTTGCCCTCATTCGTCTCGATCACGATGGTACCGGTTTCGGCAATCCCGATGTTGGCGCCTGTCATCCCGATATCCGAATTCAAAAAGATGGGGCGGAGATATTTGCGCACGTGCTGCATGATAATTTTGGGATCGCTGGGGATATCGGTGCCGAGTTCTTTTTGAAAGATATCCGCCACTTCCTGCGCGGTTTTATGCACCGATGGAAAGACCAAGTGATACGGTTTTTCGTTCACCAGTTGGATGATCAGTTCTCCCAAATCGGTTTCGATGACTTTGACCCCTGCTTCTTCCATCGGACGATTAATATGAATTTCTTCGCTGGTGAGTGATTTGGATTTGGCAACGGTTTTGGCGTTGCGCTTTTTGATTACGTTGAGGGTATATTCAATCGCGGCTTGGCCGTCTTTGGCGATAAACACATTCACGCCGCGTTTTTTGCAGTTTTCCGAAAATTGTTCAGTCAGTTCATCCATTTTGGCGATGCTGCGTAACTTGGATTGCCGCACGGACTTGCGAAAGGCGTCTTTGGTGGGCAGTTTGTCAATCGCCACTTTGCGTTTGACTCGGCTGCCGTGCATGGCTGTGTAAAGTGCGTCTTGTTTGGGTTGATCGGCCAAGGCTTGGTTGATTTTTTCATACAAACGTGGATAGCGGTCTTCGGACATAATTTTCCTCTAATCATTTGGACAATAAATAATGACATGCGAAGCAATGGGGCCATGAACCCCCAGAGTGAGTTTCATTTCAATATCGCCGGACCGGCTTGGCCCGGAAATGGTTGTGATGTTGGCACAGGTTGGATTTTCTTGCAAGAACATGCGCATCCGGGGCGCGGCTTCCGGCAGGGTTTCCAATATACTATGGGCTTCCAAAACCGCAATGTGCGTATCCGGAGCCGTGGAAACCATCCGCGTGGCGTCCTGCGTGGTGAACTCTACGATACAGCCCGATTCTGCTGCCGCCAGTTCCACTTTGGATATCCCCACTTCGCAGTTGTCAATCTGGTGGGGTAAGTCTTTGCGTTGATAGGGCGGTTCATAAACGGTGATGGATTGCTGCTGCGCTTTTTCTTTCAGGGCTGCCAGCCACTCATCCGGTAAATCGGCTGTCGCGATTTGTTTGGTCTTCTTTTCAGCGCATATATCCATCATCGTTTGGATGACGTCATCCACCGTACTTGCCCGGTGTACAACCCCGGCCAATGATTCATACTTTTCCTGGAACGCGTCAACACGTTGTTCAACTGTTTCATACATGATTTTAACCACTATTTTTTGATGGATATAATACCATTTCCAATTTGGATTGTTCACCAAAATCAAAACGGCTTAACAGATTGCTTCGTTTGATTGCCAAGGAAAAAACTTCTTTAAAACAGGTTGAATCTTTATGGTTTATGGTTCTCTTCGCACCCCCTCTGACCTCCTTGCGTCGGACATCTCCATTAAATGCTTTGGGGGAGACAAAGGCTTTTACAGGCAAGATGTCTGCACTATTATGAACAAATTTTTCCATTCCGTCTTTCATAGTGAACTTTTCTATTTGAAAATGGTATAACAGAGCGCTTCCGGCTCGGCAGGAGGTTCGCCCTCCCACACACTTTGTATGGTTCAAGTATAAATGAGAAAATAGGATAACGTAACTTGAAGAGGTTAATCATCTTCTTCAGAATCGGATTGCTGCCGCGCCTTTTCGGGAACGGTAATCTTTCCGCTTTGCTTGTATTCATCCGCGAAGGCCTGCGCCTGCCGCATTAACCACTCGTGGTTGTTCAGGCCGGGGTCATCCAGCACTTGGTCGAGAAGATAATCCAAAATCCGCGAAAACACCGGGCCGGGCGGCAGGCCAAGTTGGATTAAATCGTGCCCATTGATATGCAGCGACTTTACGGTCAGGGCATCATCTGCTTTTTTGATCTTACGCAGCGTGCGGACAAAATGAAAGATTCCCTTTTCGTAGGATTCATCGTTCAGCTTATTCCCGCGGCGGTCTGCCATGCGCATCCGCAAAAATCCCTCTACGTTTTCTTCACCCAATTTGCGGACAAAGCGCCGGATCGCCCCTTCCGAAAGACCGGGCTTTAGGTTGTACATGTGATTTTCCACCACCGATTTCGCCGCTTCCATGTCTTTGTTCGAGAACCGCAGGCGCTTCATGATCTTGCGCCCCATTTTTTTGCCGGCATATTGATGGCCGTAAAATACGTAATCTCCCTTTTGTTCGCGGTACATCTTGCAGGGCACTTTGCCTAGGTCATGCAGCAACGCCATCCAGCGGTATTTGGGGTATTTCGGGCTCAAGGCGTCGATGGTGTGCAGGGTATGCATGGCAACATCATCCGCATGAAAGCGGTTTTGGTATACATCAAACCCCGCTTCCAGCTCCGGCAGAATATACATCAATAATCCCGTTTGATGCATCAAAACAAACCCATGCGACGGTATGGGATAGGCCAGCATCTTCATCAACTCATCCCGAATTCGTTCGGCGGAAATGTTTTGAATTCGATGAGCGTGTTTTCGAATGGCCTGATAAGTTTCCGTCTCAATGGTTCCCTCAAGTTTGGCAGCAAAGCGGCACGCCCGCAGCATACGCAGGTGGTCTTCTTGAAACCGGGTGTGAGGGTCTCCAACTGTTTGGATGCGTTTGTTTTCCAAATCCTTCAGTCCGTTAAACAAATCGGTAATTTCGCCCGATTCAATATCGAGAGCGAACGCGTTGATGGTAAAGTCACGGCGCTCTAAATCATCTTTGAGGGTACGCGCGAACCGGATGACGGCATGACGGCCGTCTTTGGATTCCAAATCATGCCGGTAGGTGGTGATTTCGTAGAGCTTTTTATCGATCACAGCGGCTACCGTTCCGTGTTCGATACCGACCGGGATGGCGGTGAGGCCGCCGTCGCGCAGAATCTTCATGGTTTCACGGGGATGAAACGAGGTGGCGAAGTCCCAATCGTTTCCGGCAGATTGGCGGATGACACCTTGATCATCCGCATGCCGCAAAATGGAATCGCGTATCACGCCGCCTACCGCAAAGATTTCGCCGTGACGGAACAGTGAACATATCCGTTTCACATCGGGGGGGATGCAGTTTGGATCAAACCGGTAATGTAAAGAGTTCATACAATTTTCTTTGGAACTAAAAATTTACCGTGGCAAATTCATTTGCTATGATATAGTAGCAAGCAGAAAGACAAGTCAAAGCACCGTTTTGAAGGTTTGGGACGGATTGCTTGCTATGATGATGCAATACAAAGAGGGATTGGGAATACTCATGCAGGCAGGTGCACGATGGAAAGAACTCATGGCAGGACTGGGAAATGTTCCATTTCACAAAAAGTATTGACCATTTCGATTGCAAGTCTCGGTCTGATTATATCGTCCTTGACCGGCTGTAAAACAACCGAGACCGCACAACAAACCATCGATTCGTATTATGCGCCCGGTACAACATATGAGAACCGCCCCATAAGCAATCCCCCGGTAGAGAATCGGACCCACAACTTCGCGCGGGGGAATTTGCCGCTGGGGATTGGCGCGAAATTAAATCTGACCATGTCGGAATCGCCCGAACCGGCTGAATCATCCGGCGCGTCCAACTTTTTCGACAAAAATATCAAACCGCTGCGCCGGGGCAAACTTCTGTCCCGAACCCCCATGCAGATGAACTACGCCATCATGCCTGATTCCGGCGAGGCCTTTTACCACAGCGGCGGCTTAGATAACGGCTCCATCAAATCCAACTACGACTTCCAAATCGGGATGTCGAGGCACGTCTACAAAGCCTCTGATTTTCTCAACGCGGACTTTTGGCTGGCCAAAGGGAAGTACAACCCGAACAAGGCCAAAAAAAACTACCGGAACGATCCAGCGGAACTCAATCCTTATCGCACGGTTGATCCTGCCGGAAAGAATGCTGCATCCGGTCTGGAAATAGATGAAAGTAGACCGCTGGATCCTATCCTCTTTTCAGATCAGTAGGTTGGTTGCTGAATGGGTTTGGGTATTTCCTCTCGTATTTCATTTGTATAAGCAAATGCAGTACTCTTATTATTCTGAACTTAGATTCTATATGTAACATTTTCGGTCCTATAACGAAATATTACACGAATAGATATCCATTCGTATAACGTTTTGTTACTGAGGTTAGCGTCATGTTAGTTCCGCAACTTTTTAAAAAAACCCGTTGACACCCCCCCCCCCCCGATTTTTTATATAGTATCTTTTATTGTAGTG
>CAYVAZ010000013.1:0-33345 GCA_964449065.1 uncultured bacterium | reverse complement strand
AAAAAAAGGCGGCTCAATGAGCCGCCTTTTTTCGTTTTACAAAGAAAGGTGAAATTACTTAAACAATTCCCACGTGTTTACGTTGGAGGTTTGGAACGCTTCGAAATTGTCGGCGAATATGACATTGCCGCTGCCGTCGCGGATTTCCACGTTATCGAAGCCGGCGATTAAGCCGCGAAGGGTGGATGGGGTAATCCCGGCAAAGCCGTTCTGGCGGTTTTGCGGATCCGGGAAATCCCACGGAGCCAATTCGAAGTCATCGACAGAGCCGGTAACGGTGGTTCCATCGGATGCAAGGTTGAAGCGGTATACGGTTCCCACTTCCCAAGCAAAGGCTTCGTCTGTTGCCCACGCGCGCAGGTCATTCAGGTATTCAATGTTGTTCAGGTTGTCGTGGAACAAGAGGTTAATGCCGCGGTCGCCGCCGCCGTCAGGGGCAGTGCCGTCAGGCTGGATGTGAACGGCAACACCGGCACGGCTTAGGTCTTCGCCATCCACCCAAGAAAGCATGGAGACATCAGCGGAAATTTGAGCGCCGCCGATGATTTCTTGGCCGAACCACGCGTGCTTCGGATCCGCGCCCGAAGTTGCGATGGCGAACAAAGTTCCATCGTCCACAACATAGTAACCGGCTTGTCCAGCAACCCATTCCGAACCCAAGCCGACAGTGCTTGAGATTGGGTTGGTGCCTTCAAAGTCATCGGAGAAGACAACGGAACCGTCAACTTCAACCTCGAAGTTGTCATAAGAAGCCATCAAGCCGCCCAAGGTACTGGGGGTGATGCCGGCAAATCCGAAGCGGTTTTGCGGATCCGGGAAATCCCATGGTACCAATTCAACGGAATCGGCGGGATCGTCTACATTGGTAACTGAACCGCTGGCGGTGATGCCGTCGGTGATGGTCAATTCAAACGTGTACCATGTTCCTGTTGACCATTCGAAGGCGGTATCGTCAGCCCAAGCACGCAAGTCGTTCAAAAATTCAATATTGCTGGTGGTGTCGTGGAACAGCAAGTTGATGCCGCGGTCGCCGTCGCCATCCGGCGCGGTGCCGTCCGGGGTGATTTGAGCGGCAATTCCCGCGCGGCTTAAGTCTTCTTCGTTCACCCATGAGTCCATACGAACATCACAGCGAACGGTGTAGGTATCACCGAAATCTTGGTTGACCCAAGCGTGTTTCGGGTCGGCGTTGTTCACGGCGGCTCCAACCAAATAACGGTTGCCGTCTTCTTCCGCTATTACATAAACGCCTTCACCCGTTACCCACTCCGGGCCGAGTTGATAGTGCTGCGCATTGACCGCAGCTGTTGCCATGAGTCCTGCCACTGATGCTAGAAAAAATCGTTTCATGCTTTACTCCTCCATAAATGTAATTTGTCCGGAATGCTCCGGTTGATCGCTTTCGCGCTGTTCCGGTTTATTGATAAATTTCCCCGTTAAGCCGAAAGCTTTTCTTTTTTATAGGATTTGTGGTTGTAAGTCAAGTGGAACTAGATGGTTTGCGATTGGGTTTTTCATGCCGAAATTCCAGATTCGATTGATTTCTATATAGTTTCGCGAGTGGTTTTGTGCCAATTCAATACTTCATGAGCTAAACGTGAACCAAAGCGAGACCCGGAATTTGTCATGGTTCAAATCAACTATCCGGTGGTTGACGGAGGAGATGACAATAGTAATTTCAAACAGAAATAAAATTACCCATCTTAAATAGAATGAGTATCAAAGGCGGGAAAATGAATCGCACCAAGGTCCGGGCTAGCACCAGCCATCAGGTAACACAAACGTTGTTTGAAGATCACCGCGATCTCTTGCTCTTCATGCTTTTTTGGAAACAGTCAAACAGGCGTTGCAGGAAGGCTGGCACTTGGGTTAAATGGATTCGCACCTCCTTCACTACAATCCAGTGCTTAATTTTCCCATCTTGTGCATAAACAAAATAAAATGCTTCAATACTTCCGGATCAAACTTATCCTTCATTTCTGTCGTCATCAGTTGCAGCGCTTCAAACGCATTCATCCCGTTTTTATAAGATCGTTTGGAGGTCAGCGCGTCATACACATCACACACCTTGCACACCCGCGATGTGAATGGAATCTCTTCGCTGCCAATCCCGTGAGGATACCCGCTGCCATCAAACCCTTCATGATGGTACAACGAGACCAGGCGCGAATCCTTGGTCAATTCATGATCCTCCACAAGCCGTTCAAACCCATGCGTGGTATGCGATTGCATCAACTTCCATTCTTTGTCGTTCAATTTCCCTTTTTTGTTGGTCAATTCCGTTGGTACATCGCATTTGCCGATATCGTGCAGCAACACACCGCGGGTCAAATCTTTAATGTGTGTTTGCGGCACATGGGGTATGAGTTCTTGATACAGTCCAATACTCAATACGGTCACGTTCAAACTGTGGCTATATGTATAATAGTCATACGAACGCAGCGCGCTCAGCTGCGCGATCGATTCCGGCCCGGTGACAATTAAATCCGAGATGGAATCAGAAACATTTTTGGCTGTCGAAACAAACGCCTTCATATCCGGCGGCGAATCAAACAAATTCTTCATCACCGATGTGGCCATGGTGTGGAACGTTTGCGTCTTCTCCTCCAAAGACATATTGGGATCGTTGACGATTTTGTCCAAATTCTCGGACAGGTATTCGTTGAGTTGGTAGGAAAATTCTTTGGGAACAAAAACGGGTTGGGTTCCGTTTTTGGTGAGCGTCATCATCCGCTCGTGATCGAGGTGGGATTCTTCGTTTTTAAACAGAACAAACCGATTGCGATCTTTGTTATAGATATAAATCGCAAAGTTGCAATCTTGATTCGATTCTAAATATTTAGTATCGATGGGGATAAAATCATTCAATGCATCCTGATTTTGAATCCCTTCCATTCCGGTGATATCGTTTTGTCCGATTATAATATCCGTCATATCATCCAAATATCAATTCGATTGTAGGAACAATTCTTCTAATGTATATCAAATTGTATCGAATTCAACCCGAAAATTTAGGCGAGTGTAAAAGGTCACCTACTAATTTTGAAAGTTGCGTATTTGCTTCTTGAGTTTTAATTTGCGTGATTTCTTTTTCGGCTTGGGCGGGGGGGATGCGGCAACCGTTTGAGAGGGCTGCGGGCTTTCTTTTACATCTTCGTTCGGATCTGTATCGATTTCATCCAGCAAGGCAAACACCCGGTCAACAATATCCCCCCGTTTAGCCGTGTCTTCAAACTTCACGATGACGTTATCGCCTTTGGTTTCCACATTTAATTTTAAATCATCCCATCCGTTCAACTGCATAATGCGTAGGGGATTGAACTTTTCGACCTGCGAAGGATGGTAGCTGAAAAACCCCCGGTTTTTGCCAAGATTCACCAAATCCATCCCCGATTCATGCGCGCGTACCCGGATACGCAATCCTAGAAATAAGCGTTCCACTTGCTTGGGCGGTTTCCCGTAAATATCCGTCAGTTCTTCACGCAAACGGTCAATCTCATCATAGGTTTTAATCTTGGCAATACGCTGGTGCATCGACATACGCTGCGTGCTGCTTTCAATATATGTTGGTGGAATTGTACCTTTCGGCGTCATCTCCAAAGTGGTTTCCCATTCAGGCTGTAACCCTTTTTTACTGCGGATATTGGTGATCGTGCCGGATAGCAGTTTGGTATAAAGATCAAAACCGATGGATACCATATAGCCATGCTGCTCACGCCCCAAAATATTGCCAATCCCACGGATTTCCATATCCTGCATCGCGAGTTGAAATCCGGCCCCCAGTTGGTTATGCTGCTGCAATGCCAGCAGCCTTCTGCGAGAAACCGGAGACAACGCGTTCTTGCTGGGGACCATCAAATAGCAGTACGCGCGGTGCCGGTCTCGTCCAACCCGGCCGCGTAACTGATACAACTGTGATAGCCCGAATTCATTGGCTTTGTTGATGATGATCGTGTTTACGTTGGGGATATCCAAGCCGTTTTCGATAATCGTGGTGGCCACCAAGATATCATATTCATGCGCGATGAACTTCTTCATCACGCTTTCCAGTTCCCGTTCCCCCATCTGCCCGTGCCCCACACAAACGCGCGCCTGCGGTACCAAATCCTGAATCAGCTTGGCAATTTGTACGATGGACTGCACCTTGTTGTGCACAAAATACACCTGCCCGTCGCGTGAAAGCTCCCGCAGGATGGCGCTCTCAATTACGTCGCTCGACCACTCCATAATATAGGTTTCGATGGGATGCCGGTTTTTGGGCGGTGTCGAAACCAAACTCATATTCCGAATTCCTGATACCGCCATATACAGCGTCCTGGGGATAGGCGTAGCGGAAAGAATCAGCGTATCCACCGTTTTCCGCATTTGGCGTAAGCGTTCTTTATGTTTCACACCAAAGCGCTGCTCTTCATCGATGATTAACAGCCCTAAATCGTTAAACTTGATGTCTTTTGAAATCAACCGGTGTGTTCCGCATACAATATCAACATCGCCTTCGTTGATTCGCTTGACGGTCTTCTTTTGCTCTCCGGATGTCACAAAGCGTGAAAGCATTTCAATTTTGATGGGATAATCCGCCAGCCGTTCGGTAAATGTATGAAAGTGCTGCTCACATAAAATGGTGGTGGGCGCCAGAACCGCAACTTGCTTCCCGTCCATGACCGCTTTGAACGCGCCGCGAATGGCGACTTCGGTTTTGCCGAACCCCACATCACCGCACACCAGCCGGTCCATCGGTTCGTCGCCTTCCATGTCCCGCTTCATCTCTTCAATCGCGCGCCATTGATCCGGGGTTTCTTCATACAAAAACGAAGCCTCAAACTCGTGCTGCCAGTGGGTATCTTTGCCGAACATGTGGCCTTTTTGGATCGAACGTGTCGCGTATAAATCCAGCAGTTCTTCCGCCATGTCTTCAATCGCCTGCTTGGCGCGCGACTTGGTCCGCTCCCAATTTTTGGTGCCGAGTTTTGAAAGGGTTGGCTCTACATTGTCGCCGCCCAAATACCGCCCCACCCGGTCAATCTGTTCGATGGGAACATAAAGCACTCCGTTTTCCGCGTAACGCAGTTCCAAATATTCCCCTTCTTTGCCTTCGGTTTCCAACCGGCGAATGCCGGCGAATTTCGCGACCCCATGATCGATGTGCACCACATAATCGCCGGGCTGCAAGTCAACCAAATCTTCCAGCGGCAACGCGATCCCATCAAGCGAGGGTGTGCGGTAGCGTTTGTAACGGCCAAATATTTCCCGGTCGGTGCAAAGCAGCACGTTGGGATACGGCAGCGAGAATCCCCGGTGCATTTCGCCAATCAACAACTGCGGTGGTTTCATCGTATCCCCGTCGAGCTGTTCTTGGATGATTTCATCCATTCGGCTTTTTTGCCCGTCATTATCACAGACTATCATCACGGTTTTGCCGGATGCGTTCAGGCTGATCAGGCTCTTAATCCGTTGGGCTTTGTCTTCTCCAAACACTTCAACCGGTTTGGCCCCGATGTTGATATGATGGTCATCCGGTTCCAGTGTGAATTCCGTGACTTGTAAACTGGGTTGATATTCGATTGAGGCTGCCAGGTCATTCGGTGTGCAGTATAAAAATTCCGGCGGTTCCAAGATGACGGATTGGTGCTCATGAAAATCTTCGTCGCTAAGTTTTAACTCGTGATCTTCCGCTTCACCGGTCACGACCGATTCATAACGTTTTTCGATCAGAGAATAAAAGTTCCCGCTCTCGCGTTCGATTTGATCCATCTCCGCAAACAGCACGAGCGGTTCGCTGCCGAAGATGGTCCAAAACGGCAATAAATCCTGGCCGGCTTCAATGGCTTTTGCCAAAAGGGATTCTTCATTCCCAGGATAGAACACAACTTCTTTGATCTGTTCAATCGAGCGTTGCGATGCCACCTCAAACAGACGTATGGAATCAATCTCATCCCCCCAAAACTCCAACCGAACGGGATAGGAATACGAAAACGAAAAGATATCGATAATATCTCCCCGGATCGAAAAATCACCACGCTGGGCCACCAAATCACGGAACTCATACCCCTGCTGTACCAGCCACTCCGAAACGGCATCCCGCTTCAATGTTTTGCCGGTTTTACACCGCAGCGATTGATCTTCGTAATGCGAAAGGGGCGGCATCCGTTTTAACGCGGCGGCAACCGGTGTGATGATGATGTAGGGATGCCCCACGTCCCGGTGCTCCAATATATGCTGCACCGGTGCCAGGCGCTCCATGCGGATGGTGAGTTCCGGCACTTGCGATTCATAGGGCAATAGTTCCAGGTGAGGGAATACGAAAACATCGGGCGGATTCTCGTGTGCGTTGCAGAAAAACTTCACGTCATCCTGCATTAAATACGCGTCGCTTTGTTCGGGGGTGATGATGAGGATGGGCTGCTTGCGTTGCACCGCCAATTCAACCGCGAGTAGCGCTTTGGATGCACCGGTAGCCTCTCCACAAACCGGGGGCAGGGGGGGATCATCCAAAAGAGAAAGCAGTTTCCCGAAATCCTGGCCGGTAGTGAATGCGCTGGATAGTTCAAAAAGAGTGGGCTCTACCGCCGCGGTCTCAGATGCATTCATAACGCCTACGAGTTCCAATCAGCGATAAAAGATAGTTGATTTTTTTCAAAAAGCAAATGGAGTATGTAAGTTTTAACGGGTAAGAAATTTTCTCTTAACTTCTTCATGCGGAGTTACTCGACCTGCTTTTGAATCTTCCATACCGGCTTCAATTTTCTTAAGCACATACAGCGCATAAATTGCATCATCCCAAGAGGCGGTATCTGGCAAGTTATCAATCATTCTGTGAGCTTGATCTTTTATTGATTCCATCTTGTTCTCCTATATTTTTTCCATTATACACCTTTTCCCATCCGGTACCAATTTTCCAATTCCAAAAACCGCTCAATCAATTCATCCGCGATACGCGCGTTATATTCATCCCAAACAAACGAATGCCCGCGCATGGTGTCATGCTTGAATATCCCCCGCTTGACCAACAGTTTCTTAAAGAACGCGATAGATGTATAAATCTCTTGGTTGGTGAACGAGAGAATCGGCAGCAGGCGGCGAAACAAATCCTGCGCGTCGCTGCGTTTGCCGGATTGATACAAATTCCAGATGGTTTTATATACGCGAATCATCGAGCACTCCGGCATAAGCGCGTTCACACCCCGGTCCAGCGCCTCAATCATCTGCGGCACCGCCCAGCCTCCGCAGATATAAAAATCTTTCCCAAACGTCTGCCGGATATGCGTATACTTCGGTCCCGCGGGCACAGTCTCGATTTTAATCCCCTGAAATGCCGGCACGTTTTGTTGAATCTCCGCTAACGTCTCCACCGGCATACCGTAACTCTGCCAATGCAAATCCTGCACAACCAGCGGTAAGTTTGTGATTGGAGTAATCATCTGCAAATAGGGCAAAAAGTAAGAAGGCGTCCGGTAAAACGCTTCCGGCACCGAAAGCAAATACGCGCAGCAGTTCAATTCCTTCGCCAAGATTGCATACGCTTTGCACTCTTCAATCGTCTCACTGCTTGCTCCGGCGATAATGGGAACCCTTTGGTTCACGGTTGCCGCAACAAACCGGATAATCTCAATCCGCTCTTTCGTACTCAACTTGCCGACTTCACTGGCCACGGCCGGCGCCAAAAAGCCGTCCACGCCGCTGTCAATAGCATCTTCTATCAAGCGTTCTAAACTTTCCCAATCGATGCTCTCATGCGGATCGAACGGCGTTTGAATCACCCCGACAATCCCGTTTGGAAAATTGCTATGTTCCATTGTTTATTCCTTCTTGAGTAGTCGTTAAACTATTTTTGTTTTGGGAGGGCGAGGCTCCCGCCGAGCCGGAAGTTCTGTTTGATTTCATCAGAACGTCTATTTGGCATTGGCTGTAGATATACGCTAGAATGATCAAGGTACTTGCATTTCAAGCGGAATCAAAGAGAGGGAAATCCATGAACATTCAAAATCCCGCGGGACTGCCATTGCCCGAAAGTCTTTTCGGCGGCGGCTTAGTACTGCCTTATTTAGAGAAAACCCCAACCATCGGCGACAATGTATTTATCGCGCCCAATGCCACAGTAATCGGCCAAACAACGTTAGGAAAGGATGTCAGCATTTGGTTTGGCGCGGTATTGCGGGGGGATATCGCGGCAGTATCGGTCGGTGACGGCAGCAACGTGCAAGATAACAGCGTTCTGCATGTCGGCAACGATGATCCCTGCATTGTTGGCAAAAACTGCATTGTCGGGCACAACGCGATTCTGCATGGATGCACAATCGAAGACGAATGCCTGGTCGGTATGGGGGCTATCGTGCTAAACAAAGCCGTAATCGGCAAAGGCTGCGTCATCGGCGCGGGAGCATTGGTGACGCAAAACACACACATCCCGCCCTACAGTTTGGTCATTGGCTCCCCGGCAAAAGTAAAGCGGGTGCTGACCGAAGAAGAACGCCAAGACCACACCCACTTCGCCCCGAAATATATAAAAGTAGCCGCCAACTATCGTGAACTATTCACCCGCTAAAAATGAATTGCGAACATTGCTGTCTTTCGGCAGCACAAAGATTTCCAGTTCATCGATATAGGTAGTGACCGTTTGGCTGCCGGGGATATTCGCGACTTGAAAGACCGGAAACACCCGGCGGCTTTTGGGCTGAATCAAGGCAACCATGCGGCTGAAATTGTCCACATGCTGTCCGCTATCCACCTGCGTATTCAGCGACAATGTCCCATCACCGGCTGAGTCAATCACCGCAAGGGTTAACGTCGCGTTTGGCGCCGTGGTCCGAACCGTCAGGCGTACCGCGATCAATTCATCCTCCACTTCCACTTGGGGGAAAGTTAACAACTCTACCTGGCCGGGTGCGGTAGTAATAATCCCCCCAAAGCCATTGCTGGAATCGGTAGGATTGCCGGGGATAGGGCCGACCGTTGTCATCCCTTCCGGTAGGCTGCCAAATCCTCCCGGTTCCCGCCCGAATTCATTCACGGAGTTAAAGGAAAAAGAAAACACCGGGCTCCGTTCCGGGATGACCGGCGTAGGAGATGCTATCGGCGTTGGAGAATTCGTAGGCGTCGGCGGAATCAAGGGGGTATTCGTAAAAGTAGGTGTAGGTATAGCCGTCTCCGTTGGGGAAGGCGTATTTGTAGGGGTTGGTGTATGCGTTGGTGTTGGCGTTACCGTGCTTGTGGGCGTTAAAGTCGCCTCCGGATTCAATACCGTTGTGATATCCCACAAAAAAGCCGACCCATCCGCAACCCCCGTGATGATTTGCAGTCCGTTGGGAGAAAAATCGACGGACTGGACATCGTCATCATGTTGAAACGTGGTGAGTTTTTCTCCGCTGGCAATGTTCCATAAGACCGCGGAATTGTCCTCGCTGCCCGTTACCAATAAAGTTCCATTCGTCGAGACCGCGACGGAAGTTACATCCCCTTGATGATTGAATGTATGGATTTGCCTGCCGGTGGCAAGATTCCATAACCGGGCGGTATTATCGGCACTGCCTGTAACAATTCGATTTCCGTTTGGAGTAAAAGCGACCGCGTTTACATCATCAAACAGTCCAAACGTGCGCAACAACACTCCCGATGCGGTTTGAAAGATTTTAACCGTGTCATCATTGCTGGCCGTGGCCGCGAGTGTTCCATCCGGAGAGAAGACGGCTGCATTCGCGCTGCCCACATGGCCGAACAACTGAACCCGCCCGGGCTCTTGAGCGTGAACTTCAGACGGTACGGCAAACGCAAACAAGAGAACATAAAAATAGGTAAAACCTAGTACACGGGAACAATGCGGATACATGCTTTTCTCCCATTTTTGAAACGAGATAAATACAATTTGGATGTAAGATAGGTTATATCGTTATTTATAATAGCGGGCAATGATTTCCTGCAGTTCTTGTTTGCGCATGGAATCCAACATACGGCGGTCCGCTTCCTGAGGGGAAATAGCATTCCGAAAGGAGGTTTTAATTTTCTCCAACACGGCTTGGTCTAAGGTTAAGGCGCCGGTGCGGTCATCCAATGTGAACGCAATAACTTGGCCAGGAGGGGTTATGGTTATATCTTCAGAAATATGGATGCACAGTTCAATCGCCCCGTGTATTTTTGTGTGTGTCCTTTTGCCGGACGGCTGCATACCGCTTTCCTCCGTATCGCTCTGCTGAAAAAGGGACGATACGGTTCGGGCAATCTCCACCTCGGTAATATTCATATTCAAATTCAGACTCTCAATCTGAAAATCCGTCTTTGCAACAAAGCGGCTTAATTCTTGAGTCAATGCCCGCAAAAGCAAGGTCCGAACTGATGGCAGAACGATGATGTCAACAAATGTGCTTTCCACCGTAGCAAGCGGGATATTATAGCGTTTGGCCGCCATTTCTCCCAAATTCAATTGAGGATTTTCGCTTTGGTCCTCCAGCAGGGTATTCAATTGATCTTCATTGATCAAGCCGGATTCCACCAAAACTTCTCCAATACGCTTCACGCTACTTTTTTCTCCTAGTATAAAAAGTTAACAATTCTTTAACTATAGATACTTTTTGGCCGAAATGCAAATCCTTTAATTTATTGGGGGGGGTAAAAAAGACCGTTTCCATTTTGGATTGTTGAGAAAGCGAGGCGATCAGCCTCCGTGATAGAATGACGTAGCGTTTTTCGTCCTGCACCATCCTAACTGAATTTGGTATGAGACGTTTTACCGGTTGCTTGACCCATGCCCATCAATTGGAAAATAACATGGTAGAAATAGTAGGAGTAAAATGGTAAAATATCCTTGCTGTAAACATGAATCAGAGTATGATGTACTAAATAACTATCTCTGTAATTTGCTAATGCCCTATCGTACTGGAGGACTCAAGTGGTAAAAGAAACGGATGAACTCATACCCATACGTAGCTACGGGCACTGTAGATGGTGCGGCGCGGAAGGCGCTAAACTGCAATATTTAATGTGCATGGATTGCTTCAATATTGCCGGTATGATGCCATCCAAAGTGACAGTAGTTATGAACCAGCCGGATGTAAAAAAAGCCCTGGAAAAAAAAGGAATCAATATCCGAACCATCTCGCCGGAACTGGTCAAATTCCTTCTCAACCCAAAAAACAAGTTCCCGCCGGGAATCCAAGCAAAAGAGCATTGGGATCAAATGATTGATGAATGCATGGAATACGTCTCCGACGAAGATGTTGAAGAACGCATCGCCCCTCTTCGTAAAGAACGAAGAAGACAAGGATTACAACCGCCTGATGAAGAAGAAATAGCGGAAATTATTGGTATGGAGAACACCATTCGTTATTTTCTCTTGTATTGTGTCATTCGCGGATTATTGAAGATTGAAATGTCGAATGAAGACCGGGAAGAATTAGAGCGAATTACTGAGGCAACGTTGGCGAATGTAACCGTGGAGACCCCCGTAAAGCCCACCGTTTCCCGCGCCGCACCTGCGGCACCTCAATCCAAGCCAAAATCTATGGGAATGAACATCAAGAAAAGAGTGTAATTCCTTTATAGAGATGAAATCCATAGATCGATTGCCGTGAACACGAACATGCCGATACTGATGACACCATTCACGTTAAAAAAAGCAATGTTCACCCGGCTGATATCATCCGGTGATACCAAACTGTGTTCGTAAACAATCAAGCCCCCATAAAGCAAAGCCCCGCCATAATAAATCCACCCCAATTGCGCGGCATATCCAAACGCGAATATAAAGAAAATGCTGACAACATGAAATAACATGGCAGCCCGCATAGCCTGTTTTTTCCCCAAACGCACCACCAGCGAATGAATCCCCTGCTTCTGATCGAACTCTTCATCCAACAGCGCGTACAGCACATCAAATCCGGTTACCCAAAACAACACCCCGGCGGCCAAAATCACCGGTTCCCACTCCCAAATTCCCTTAACCGCAATCCACGCACCGACAGGAACAATGGCCAACGCCAAACCCAAAACCGCATGGCAAAGCGAAGTATACCGCTTCATAAACGAATAACCGCAAAGAATGATTAAGGTTGGGAACGATAACAAAAACGCCAGTTGGTTCAGCTGCCATGCCGACAAAACAAATAACGCACTGCAAACCAACCACAAGAAAGCGGCTTCCCTTACAGAAACTTTCCCGCTGGGAATATGCCGGTCTCGGGTGCGGGGATTCAACCGGTCAATATGCCGGTCAACAATACGGTTAAAACTCATAGCCGCGGTGCGCGCGGTGACCATGCATATCAATATCCACAATAAAACATCCCATTTGGGCAGCCCGTTGGTGGCAACCAGCGCCCCCATTAACGCGAAGGGCAGGGCAAAGACGGTGTGAGAAAACCGCACCATCTCCAAATAATGGTTAACTTTAAGAATTGCGTTTGTCATCGTTGCTAATGTACACCTGTTGTGAAACGGGGTCTAGTTCACCCCACCCGCCTTGAATCAGGCATTTTCCGTCAAATCCCAAATGCTGCAAGATACGGCTGATCACAAAATCCACCAGATCATTCACCGATTGCGGCTTGTGATAAAATCCGGGTGTAGCCGGCATGATCACCGCACCGGCTCGCGAGAGTTCCAGCATATTTTTCAACTGAATGGTACTATACGGCGTTTCGCGCGGAACCAAAATCAACTTGCGCCGTTCTTTCAGCGCCACTTCCGCCATTCTTCCCACCAAATCTTCCGACGTCCCGGTGGCAATCCGCCCCATTGTTCCCATGCTGCATGGAACGATCGCAACGGCATCCAATGGATAGGAACCGGAAGCCGGTGCGGCGCCTACATGCGTGTGAAAATGATAGGTCACTTGCCGATAGACTTCATCCGGCAATCCTTCAATTTGGCCTGTCTTTAGATCAACATCTACGTCTTGTTCAATATGGGCAATGTGTTTGGCGTTTGGTGAGATGGTTAGGTGGATGGCGGCAGACCGGACCGCGAGTTCTTGCAGCAACCGGTATCCATAAACAAACCCGCTCGCTCCGGTAATCGCCAACCCTATTTTGAAGGATGTGTTTGTCATCGTTGCTGAATCAAGTAACCTTAAGAGTAATATATTTCTGTTAAGAATTGGTAAGTATTTTATCGATGCTGCCGATAACCTACAGGGGAACTCAACTTCCTTTTCTGTGAATTAATGATATGAATTGGTGAGGGGTATCCGGAAAGCGGAACAGGACGGTTTTGTTTTCTTTACGCGAAATTCGAAAAAACTAACTCGTTGCTATAAATGAATAATTTTCAGGATGAACATCTCACAGGGCTTATGCTCTTGCGCCTGGCGGTTTTGTTTAGTTTTTTTATTGGCGCGGTCAGTGTCTTGCTCTCGTTTGCGGAGTTGTTTACATGGTTTTACTTTGTCTATGGCGGTTTGCCGGAAGACCCTGAATGGGCGGCGGTTTGGCAAAAATGGGAAACGTCAAAACTCCAAATTTTGCTGCTGAATTTGTATAATATTCTTGTCTGGAATACGGTTGTGATTTTTACCATCTGGTTGTTTCGCCTGCACGAATGGGCACGCCGGATTTTAAGTTATCTGCTGGGGTTCGATATGGTGTTTACGGTCGCGCATCTGTTGTGGCTGTATTTCCGCAACGAACTTCAGGTTGAGAGTCCGGGATTTATGATTTTGTTGAATACCATACAAGTCGCGGTCATCGTGTTACTCTCTCATCCGGAAGTGATTCGGGTCACGCAAACGCATCAAGCCTTGCGAAAGACCATGGAGCAGAAGCGCTTCGATAAGGATAATTATTGAGCGCAAAATGATGAAGAAAGGCTTTAAAGCGGAATCATGGAAAAGACCGATTTAAAAGTGATTTTAGAAAACAGTTTTGCGCCCGCCAAACTCCGGTCGTTGCTGCGCACTTCCGCCAACCACGATGTCTACGACATGGCGGCTGACGCTATATTTAACGGAGACGAAATCGGCGACGCCATTGCCGGTGAATTGGATGAACTCTCCGCCAAGCAACGCCGCAAAATAAAATCGATGTCTTTGCAGCAAATCCGGGAAAGCCTTTCGCCGGAATTTTTAGAGCCGGGCAAAATGCTGGGAGCCGTGGTGTGGGGATTGATGCGCGACGACCGCATGGGGGTTCGCAATTTGGCGCACACTATCGTGGAATCCGTCGTCCAAGAAACCGGTGAATGGGATGATCTCGACGATACCGGTCTCGCTGATGAAATCGATGATATGGATATCTCCGATTTGGATAGCGGTACCGAAGATGTGGATGACGTGATTGATCCCGAAATTGAAGATGAAGAAGATATCGATGTCGAAAGCCTGTTGGAAGAACTGTCCCGCGAGAGTGAAGAAGAATCCTTGGATGATGTCGAGCCCGATCTCAGTGACTTGGACGATCTGCTGGAAGCGGGTGAGGATGAAAGCGATACATTGGAAATCCCCTCCGATATGGATATGGATTATGAACAAATCAAAACAGACCCCATGCAGTCCCTCAAATCCATAGGGGAGGGCCAAGAGGATCAGCCGGAATTGGATCAGGAAGACGTGTTTGGTCATCCGGTCAGTGAAACGGATTTTCAAGAAGTTGAAAACGTGCTGGATTTACATCATGACACGTCTGGGGAACCCTACTTGGAACTGGATGAAAACGAAATGGGAACCCTGGCGGCCGATGATGAAGAATTGGTCTCGCTGGGCGGAGTTTATATCGCCCTTTCCTCCTTAAAACGGGCTTGTGAAAAGGTGTTTGAAGAACCCATTGAATTGGTTACAGACGAAAACCTCACGGCGGATGACAAAATTGTTGTGGTCGGCAAAAGCTGTGGCGTTAAAGTATTGTACGGCCCGCACTATGCGATTCATCAACCCTCCGCCCCAAAAACCGATTCGGGAGAACCGGTCGAAGTGTCACCAGTCAGCATGCAGTCTGCCCTCTCACGCATCTTTGATGAAACCGTTGAACTTATTCCCGATCCCTCCCTGCTGGATTACGGGGTTGTTCCCTTTGCTGGAAAAAAAACAGGTATTGAAGTCCTGCAAAATGATCAAATCAAAGTACCTATGCCTCCGTGGGTGAATGAGAATCTGGCAAAAGAAATTCTGGCCAAAGAAGCTCCCGCTTCCCATGACATGGAAGCAAAAGTCCACGAGTTGGAAGAACGGCTGAATGCGTTAGAACAACAAGGCACGGCCGCTCCGCTTCCGGCACCCGAACCGGAAGCGGAACCGAAACCCATTCCAGAACCTCTGCCCGAACCCGAACCGGAATCCGATGGCGATGTGGCGGATGAATCCCTCTCGTTGGATGATATTGAATCCGAAGAATTGGAACCCATACCGGAACAAATGCCGGAAGAAGAGGAAGACGGTCCGATTGATGAACTGATATTGCCGGAAGAAGATCAAGATGAAGATATAATGGATTTGGATGATTTGGACGCCTTAATTTCCGGTGAAGAAACCGAAGAAGAAACCGGCGAAGAAGCCGAAACGGAAGAGACAGACACGGATGACTTGGATCTGGATGACTTGGATCTGGATTCGCTTTCCGGAGAGTTGGATGAGTTAGGCGATTTGGATTTAGACGAAGATTCGGACGAAGAATTGAATGAAAATGCAGAGATTGACGAACTGGAAGATACCGATTCCGACAAAATCGATATCGGAGATGAAATTGATCTGGATGATTTGGACTTGGACTTAGAAGGGATCGATTTGGATGAAGAAGATTCATTTGAACCCAAAGAAGTGTTAAACGGAGAAACCATACTCCTGCTGGGCGGAGATGATAAATACAAAGACGATTATAACCGCATCGTTTCTGAACTGGGCGGCAGCGGCGAATGGTATGGCAAATTAGACGATATGGGCGAAGACGAGATCGGTGAAATGGTAGAACGCGCGGATGTCATTATGACTCTCACTGCAGAGGCGGTTTCCGATCCCGGTATCCTGCAAGCGACCAATGTCGCGCAAGAAAACAATAAACGGCTTTTCAATCACCATTCCGCCACCCCTTCCAGTGTACAAAAACAGCTGATGAAGTTGGTGGAAGAAGGCAAAGTCTAACCCGGTTCCGGTGCCTCGGTTGAAATTAATTGCAATCCACAAATTCCAATTCCACTTTATGCGGAATGATTCCCGCTTCGTATCCCCGGTCTAAAAACAGCCGGTACGATTCTCTTCCTTTTTCGCCCAAATCCAAGGTCATCTCGTTGACATACATTCCCACAAACCGGTTGGCCAAATCGCTGGGCAAGTCACGCGCGTACTGCATAGCGTGCCGCAAGGCTTCTTCGCGGTGATCCAGGCTGTATTGAATCGTCTGTTTCATAATCGGAGCGATTTGCTTGATTTTCTCTTCACCCAATCCTTTGCGAATGGCATTGGCACCCAATGGGAGCGGGAGTCCGCCGGTTTCACCACTCCACCATTTGCCCAAGTCAACCACACAGTGCAGCCCCTGGTCGGAAAACATCAATTGGCCTTCGTGAATAATGAGGCCGGCATCCACACGACCGCCTAGAACGGCTGGAATAATCTGATCGAAGGGAACCACATCAAACTGAAATTCCCCGATGCACAGGTTTAAGGCTAAAAACGCGGAGGTCCATTTGCCGGGCACGGCGATGGTTTTGGTTTTTAAGGTATCGATATCCATCGGTTCCCGCGTAACCACCATCGGGCCATAGTTGTCACCCATGCTTCCGCCTGCCGTCAGCAAGGCATAATTGTGATGAACATAAGCATAGGCGTGAACGGAAATCGCGGTTAAATCGAGTTCTGCCGCGGCGGCGCGTTTGTTCAGCGTTTCGATATCCTGCAGCGTGTGTTTAAACTCCAAACCGCCCGTTTCGATCTTGTTTTCGGCTAAGGCATAAAACA
Organism: uncultured bacterium; assembly: GCA_964449065.1. Lineage (GTDB taxonomy): Bacteria > Hinthialibacterota > Hinthialibacteria > Hinthialibacterales > Hinthialibacteraceae > CAYVAZ01. The sequence goes on along the minus strand of CAYVAZ010000013.1, from coordinate 16,475 downwards.
TAAACGCGTCATCGGAATCCGGACTGTGTCCCAGTAAAATTTCCTGCTTGGCCATGAGGTGAAGTCTCTCCCATCGTTTAAAGTCATACGGTTTAAAACCATATCTTCGCGTGGTGATTTATCAAGCGTCGGCAGAGAATGCAGACGGTTGATCGCGAATGAATTCCGCCATGCGAACCCAATCGCCCACACTGAATTCTTCCGCCCGACAATCCAAATCAAAGTGCTCTTCCAACCGTTTCATAAACGAGTCCTCTATGAAACGGCCTTGAATAATGGTATTTTTCAATTGCGATCGCAGTTTTTTTCGCCGGTGTCGAAAGCCCAGCATCACAAGCCGTTCCAAATAGTGCGTGACAAATTCGCGGTCAATACCGGCTTTCGGAAACAGGGACAGAAAAACCGAACTCACGTTCGGCGGTGGAACAAACGCTCCCGGCTTAACCGTCCGTATGGGCTTCGCGTCACACAGATAGTTCAACACAATGGATAATCGGCCGTAATCTTTTGTGCTGGGGGACGCCAAAATACGGTCGCCCACTTCCTTTTGAATCATGATATGAATGGCGTTCCATACAGGCTTCGTCATGGCCAATTCAAACAGCAACGGCACCGAAATGTTGTAGGGCAAATTGCCGATGACGCAATCCGCGTTGCGCTCTTGTTTTAATTCCGAATAGTTAATGTCCAACGCGTCCCGGTGAATAATGTTGAGGGATGGGGTTTGAGTCGATGATTCTGCTGTGCGAAGTTTGTCCAGATCCGTCAGCGATGAGATAAAGGTGTTGTCCAATTCAATTGCGGTAACGTTGAGACCGCGCTCCAACAACTGCCAGGTAAGATGCCCCAAGCCGGGACCGATTTCGATGATGGTTCCGTTGGAGGGCAACTCGATCGCGTCCAAAATGGCGTGTAGAATTTGCCGGTCAATTAAAAAATTTTGTCCCAGTGCTTTTGTGGCTCTCAGGCCGCGGTTTTGCAGCCAGATATTCAATCCGCGGCGGCTGTAGAGCGCGTGAATAGATGGGATGGTATGGGTGTTCGCGTTCATGCAACATTGATCCCTTTTGTGGAAAACTTTAACCGCAAGAATATCAAACTACAATAACCCACGTTTACCAATAGAAGATCGAAAGGAAAAAACATGGCTTTAGATACATTTCGCGTTGGAGACGGGGCAATCCAATTGATCGATCAAACCCTGCTGCCCACCAAAATCGAATACCTCACCATCGTTTCGGTCGCGCAAATGTGGGATGCAATTAAAAAACTACGGGTTCGCGGGGCCCCGGCAATCGGCATCGCCGCCGCCTTCGGCTTGTACATTGGCGTAAAAGATTCCCAAGCCCAATCCTTCGATGCCTTTTGGGATGAAGTCACCAAAACCGCGGATTATTTAGCCACATCCCGCCCGACCGCCGTCAATCTGTTCTGGGCCTTAGACCGTATGAAAGGTGTCATCCAAACCAACAAAGAATTGCCCATCCCGGAACTTAAACTGGCCATTTACAAAGAAGCCAACACCATACTGACGGAAGACATTGAAGTCTGCCGAAAGATCGGTGAACACGGCGCGGAACTTTTGAACGACAACGATACCATTCTGACGCATTGCAATGCCGGCGGCTTGGCTACCGCCAAATACGGAACCGCAACCGCCCCGGTATTTCTGGCGAAAGAGCAAGGAAAATTGATCAAGGTGTTTGCCGATGAAACCCGTCCTCTTTTGCAGGGCGCACGATTGACTTCATTGGAACTTATGGAAGCCGGCGTTCCCGTAACCCTCATCTGCGACAACATGGCCGCTTCTGTCATGTCCAAAGGCTGGATTCACGCGGTCATTGTGGGGACGGACCGGGTTGCCGCAAACGGCGATGTTGCCAACAAAATCGGCACTTACAGCGTTGCATTGGCCGCCAAAGCGCATCAAATACCATTCTACGTTGCCGCGCCTACTTCCACGATTGATCAGAACACACCAACCGGCAAAGACATTCCCATCGAAGAACGGGAGCCGGATGAAGTCACGCATTGGCAATCCATCCAAACCGCGCCGGAAGGGGTAAATGTATATAACCCCGCCTTTGATGTCACTCCAAACGAATTGGTGACCGGGTTTATTACTGAAAAAGGGATTGTATACCCTCCGTATGAGGAAAATCTAGCAAAATTGTTCGATTCAAAATAACACCGCTAGTCATGGATTGTAAAGTAAAGGCGGCGATGTGCCATAGCGAAAAAAACGGGGCGGTTTTCGTTTTGAACAATCCTAAATAGAATTGGTATAAAAAATCCAATTGCTTTTACAATGTTTCAGAGTTGAATAAGCGGGGAGCAGCGGCTTCCAGCTGGTAAATGGATGTACGCTTCAATCCCATTGCTTCTTTGGAACACTCTCATTTTATTTAGAGAGATGACAGGCGCCCTCCATTCAACATTCTATTGTAAATTGAATAATGTATGCTATGGTGTATTTCATTATGCATAAAATAATAACGTAATGTGAAAATGATTATGTCTACGCTTTCCGATTCGATCCGAAATAAGCTGAATGAATCCATCAAAAATAAAGCGCTAAAAATCACGGCGGAAGAACGGACTCAACTTCTTAGTGAGCTGACAGAACAAAGCGAAACCCGCTACAAAACAACGGTAGATGCCATCAAACGCGCCAAAATGTATTTAACCTGGATCGTGGAAGCGGGCTCGGCATTAATCAGCCCCGTAGAGCAAGAGAAGTACGCAAAGTTTTTTGCTATTAAACAAGATGTCACCGAACGCAAAGCGGTCGAAGCCAGCGCCGCGGAAAAGACCATCGCAAAATTAGTAGAGCAGGGCGTGTTTAACGAGAAAATCCATCACAACCAAATCAAAGCATATTATCATTCCAAAAACGGTCAAATCACTCTGCAAAAGCAGGTCTTTCAAAAAGAAAATGAAGTCGGCAATCTGTTTATCCTTTTCGTCCAAGACTTTATCCAACGGAATTACCGGCAAATCGAACACCAAAATCCTCAAAACGCTTTGACTCTCGCCAAAGCGTTAAAAGTAATTAAACAGGATTCGTTAAATATTCAGGATATTCTCAAATTGAACTACCATGCCATGATTCACAGTGTAGATCAACTGCAGAACCACTTGGATTCCCGCAAAGATAAATTGGAAATCTTAAACAAAGTGGTCTCACAACTCCAAGAAGTCATGGATGTCATGGAAGATGAGCCGGGACTCGAAGAGAAACCGAAACCGTCCAACCGCATGGCCTATGCCAGCAAACAATAATGCCAATTGCTTGATTCCCGTTAGGTCACGCCAATTTGTTCTTTCATCTCTTTCACACTGCTCACCGGCAGTTTGCAGGAAAACTTCTCGCAAACATACGCCGCCGCTGAGCCGTTCAACGGTGTTTTGCCTTCCGCAATCGCCGTGTATTCCGAAAGGGTTTCCCGGTGTTTGTCTGTATTGTAAATCACAACCTTGTTGGGAAGAAACGCGTTAAACAATGCGGATTGAAAATCCCGAACATGCGCGCTTTCTTCCGCGCTGAGCACAATTTCTTTCGGGGAGGATAAATGAAAGTTCATGGCTGACAGCATCTGCGCGAACGCGGAAGGCATTTGCGATATCATGTTACTGAATGCCGCAAAAGTTTGGTGCGCTTTTTCCCGATACGCTTGATTACCGGTCATTTCCGAGAGGCGAAGCAAGTTCATCACCGCGATGGAATTGCCGGAAGGCAACGCATTATCCATTGGGTCTTTTGTTCGGGCGATCAATTCTTCGTGATTGTTTCCGGTGAAGAAAAAGCCTCCGTTCTCTTTATCCCAAAAGTTCTCAATCATCGCGTCTGTAATTTGAATGGCGTATTCCAGCCATTGAGGATCCTGCGCCGCTTCGTAAGTATCCAGCATTCCGGCGGCCAAATTGGCGTAATCGCTTAAAAAACCGTTCGTGTGGGTTTTTCCCTCTTTGGTGGTGTGCCACAAGCGTTTGGTTTCCGTGTCCCATAAAGTGTTGATGGCGAATTTACAAGCGCTTTCAGCGGTATCGGTATACGTTTGCTCTTGCAAAACATTCCCCGCAAAGGCCATCGCGCTGATCATTAAACCGTTCCAATCGGTCAGAATTTTCTCATCGCGCCCCGGCTTAACCCTCTGCTCACGGGTTTCAAACAGTTTTTGATCCGCTTCATTCATGATCCTTTTGAGTTCGTCTACCGAAAGGTTGAACTCCTTCGCGACGGTCTCTTCGTCTTTCGGCACACTTAGCACACTGGCGCCGTGTTCAAAATTTCCGCTTTCCGTAACATCATAATACGTGTTCACAATCCGGCCGGTCTCTTCGCCCAACACGTCGATGATTTGTTTTGGTGTCCACACAAAGAACTTGCCTTCTTCGCCTTCGCTGTCGGCATCTTGAGACGAATAAAAACCGCCATCCGGTGACGTCATTTCGCGCAAGACATAGTTCAGCGTCTCCCGCACAGTCTTCTCATACAAGGGGGTTTTGGTGATTTGGTACGCTTCCGTATACGTGATGGCGAGTAGGGCATTGTCGTACAGCATCTTTTCAAAGTGAGGAATCAGCCAGCGGTTGTCGGTCGCGTACCGGTGAAACCCGCCTCCCACTTGATCGTAAATGCCGCCGTATGCCATCTTGTCCAAACTGTATGTGCCGGCATGAAGGGCTTCTTCATTGCCGGTGCGGTGGTGGTAGCGCAAAAGCAGCGAGATATCCATCGAATGCGGAAACTTGGGAGCGCCGCCAAACCCGCCAAAATATTTGTCAAACCGGCTCATCACCTGCTGGCAACCCATATCAACGGTTTCCAGATTGATATCTTTATCTTCGCCGGCGATGGTAAACGCATGCTGAATTTGTTCGGTGATTTGATCGGCGGAATGAACGATATCCTCACGGCGCTTTCCCCAGGCATCGGCAATCGAATGAAGCACGGTCGCAAACCCGGGACGGCCATACATATCCTGCGGCGGGAAATAGGTGCCGCCGTAAAAGGGTTTTAAATCCGGTGTTAAAAATACCGACATCGGCCAGCCGCCCTGCCCGGTCAGCATCTGCACGGCATTCATGTAGATTTCGTCGATATCCGGGCGTTCTTCGCGGTCGACTTTAATGTTGATGAAATGCTCGTTCATAATTTCGGCGATGGCCGGGTTCTCAAAACTCTCGTGTTCCATCACATGGCACCAATGGCAGGCGGAGTACCCCACCGAAAGAAAAATCGGCTTGTTCTCCTCTTTGGCCATTTGCAGCGCTTCTTTTCCCCATGGATACCAATCGACGGGGTTGTCTTTGTGCTGCAAAAGATAAGGGCTGGTTTCATTTGCAAGGCGGTTTGTCATCTCTTCATCCTTTCGGAAATTTTCATTGTGAGAATGTCGGTTCGATTGTGTACGGAATTCGATTTCGGTTATTATCGCTTTATCCGAATTTGCGGAACCGTGTATCAATCAAAATATACCACACTGTTTGTTAAACAAATTGTGGCAACCGTAACTACCGGTTTCTTTTTTGAAATCCGGCTGTAGTTGAGTATCATAACGGGACTGCGGAAATGCGGCACCGCATAGCCGCCAATCTGAGAGTATGCCCGATTCGGCTCTAATGAAGACAACCAACGCGGCAAAGATTACAACCGCTGGAGCGTCACAGAGTAGGTGAAACAAAAACGATCGTTATCTCTCTTTATTAAGAGGAGAAACAACTGATGACTAGCCGTCATTTTTCGATTGCCAAACTACCAGAGCAATTCACGTTCGCGTTGAGGTCTAAATGCGCATACACTTATCGGCTGGAAGCCGATGCTACCCGGCTCTTTAACTCGAATGCTCACGGGCTATTCAAATCTGAAACACAATAAAATATCTCCGTTATCCTTCACCATTCGGTGTTGGGTTGAATCAATGGCAAAATCAATCAAAATATACCAAGTCAGCAATGACGAACGAAAACCGCGCTTCATTTTTAGGCAGGATTTGTTACGGACACTTAGTCAAAAACGCGGATATTTTGCCTGGTCATGACACACCGTGACCAGTTTATTAAAGAGATATAAAATCCGCAATCACTCACGGTGTATCAACCAAGGAGAACACGTCATGCAAATCAACATAGAAAATGAAGGCGATGCCGTCATCATCCATTTAGGCGGGATCATCAAGAAAGAAGACTCAAAAGAAATTGCGGAAGCCATCCAAACCGCTGTCAAAACCAAACCGCCCAAAATCGCGTTTAACTGCGCCGAATTAGTCGCCCTGGCCTACGACGCCACCCCCAACATTTTGTCGGCTCTTGAACGCGCCCGCCTGGGCAAAAACAACATCTGTTTCTTTGGCGTCACAGATATGGTGCGTAAATCTCTCGAGGGCGGCGGCATGACCCGCGTCGCCTCCATCTGCGATTAGAATCCCTCTGTTACAAAAGGGCTAAATGGCAGGTTCAATCTACTTTCTCATGCGGCTGGTCACCTTCCATGTAACGGGTCATCCCCAACGGGTTAAGGCTTGCGGTTGATAGCGTCTTGGTTTTGGCGCCTTGGGCTCAATCAACGAATAAATCCGCAAATATTCAACCATCGATTCAAAACCGGAATGCGTTGGTCTTTTAGGACCAGGCCGCTGCGCCGTCTGCATCCACCATTCCAGCAGCGCGCTCTCTGAGGTTTTGAAAAACCGGTGGTTGCCAATCTGTCCCGTCTCCTGCATTGCCCGAATCCACGGCGGGTTCACTTGAAAGGTGCAATAATGGGTCGCCCCCTGGGTGGGATCATTCATAATTTCCGAATACGCGTTCCACGCCGCTTTAAAGCATTGTTTCCAAAGATACAGGTCTGGATCAAACATTTTTTTTAAATTCGGATCCCACGTATTAAAACACGAAAACTGATACGGCTTTAACACGACATCTTTGATGGAACCGCCGTACCACCCGCCTTCTTTCACCCGGTTCATAATCACTTGAGCCACTGCCAATTTGCCTTCATATTCTTCTCCACGCGCTTCGCCATAGACGCACATTGTCATCAGTGTCAGTTCGTTTTGCTGCGTTAGCGATTCGGCTTCGTTGGGCATCAACAGAGACTCATTCAAAGTCGCGTTTTGAATAAAGCGGCTGCCAGTCATCCAGCCGCTAAAGTTGACCTGCTTGCCTATCGTGTTTACTTCGTCTTTCTTGACTGGTTTGGGCAAAAATTGCGCGGCGACCACATGCAAATTTTTGATGTTGCGGTCTGTTTCCACATACACATCCGACCCTACTTTCAAAAACTGATCCCCTGCCCCCATGCCCAGTCCACCGCCGGAGGATTCCAGCCCCACCACCGGCAGCACACTGGGTTCATACGAAAAATTTCCGACCGGTGTAATAACTGTTGTTGATGAGCATGCGCTCAAGAACGCGGAAAGAGTCAAAAGAGATAACGTGTGTCTCATTAGTGGCCTCAAATCGAAAATGGAACGTCCAATGATTTGTTATTATAGATAAACCTGAAACAGAGATGGAGGGCTGACGAAACCATTTCGTTTTTTCCACCAGGCGAAGTAACCCGGCTCAAACCACACCGTATGCCAGCATCGCTTCCGCGACTTTTTGAAAGCCGGCGATATTGGCTCCATGCACATAATCCACATGTCCATTCGTCTCGCCGAATTCAATGCAGCGTGCGTGAATATCATTCATGATGCCCAGCAAGCGGTTGTCCACTTCTTCCCGCGACCAACTGATGCGCATCGCGTTTTGGCTTTGTTCCAAGCCGCTGACCGCGACACCGCCCGCGTTCGAGGCCTTTCCGGGGGCATGAAGCACCTTATGCTGCCGAAAAAGGTTTAACGCATCCGCGGTGGTCGGCATGTTCGCGCCCTCGCACACCGCCATGACTCGGTTGTCGATCAACCGCTGCGCGTCCTCCCCATCCAGCTCATTCTGTGTCGCGCACGGCATGGCAACATCACATGGCACTGCCCACGGTTTGGCGTCTTTGTGAAATTCGATTCCGTTGTGCGTATCCACCATTTCGGATATCCGGCCGCGGCGGTTTTCTTTCAGGTCTTTCACTTCGGCCAGTTGCTCTTGGGTTAATCCGTCTTTGAAGTGGATGAATCCGTCCGAATCGCTCAGCGTCAACACCATCGCTCCCTTTTGGAGCGCTTTTTCGGCAGCATAAATCGCCACGTTCCCACTGCCGCTGACAGCAATTCTCTTCCCCGCGATTTCTTCGTTATGATGTTTAAGCATGGCATCGCAGAAATACACACAGCCGTAGCCGGTTGCTTCCGTGCGCACCGCGCTGCCGCCGAATGAACTTCCCTTTCCAGTCAGCACACCGGTCCAGCGGTTTTTAATCCGCATATACTGCCCGAACATAAAACTAATCTCACGGCTGCCGACCCCGATATCGCCTGCCGGGATATCCACATCCTCACCGATGTGACGGCTAAGTTCGATCATGAAGGATTGACAAAAGCGCATCACTTCGTGGCTGCTTTTGCCTTTCGGGTTAAAATTGGAGCCGCCTTTGGCTCCGCCCATCGGCAGGCCGGTGAGGCTGTTTTTAAAGATTTGTTCGAAGCCTAAAAACTTCAATACGCTTTGGGTCACGCTGGGATGAAAGCGAAGACCACCCTTATACGGCCCCAGTGAATTGTTAAACTGCACCCGCCATGCACGGTTGGCACGGATATCTCCGTCATCCGTTTCCCAGGAAACCCGAAAAATGATGATGCGGTCCGGCTCCGTAAGCCGCTGGAGGATTTGCGCTTTGCAATACTCTTTATTGTCGAGATAGAAGGGCATCACCGATTCGGCAACTTCGTACACCGCTTGATGAAACTCTTTCTCATGCGGATTGCGTTTTTTCAAGCCTTCCATGAAGTGTTCTAAATCTCTTGGACATTCGTTCATACCAGGTATCCTTTGCGTTTTGATTTTTCAAAATGAAATGGTAGAGTCATTACGAAATTAATTAACGGAAACCGTTTGCTTGGGTTCGCACCGGCCTCAAACCACCGGTTTGGTTTTATCCTATGGCCCACAGATACGATTCACAAACGCTTAACGAAACGAAATACTCCAACTTCATCGAAATCGTTTGAACCAAGCCGCAGGAAATATCCGGATGAGGGTATACGATATAAGATCGCGTTTGCAAGACCGGATAGGATGATCCCGGTGGGTTATACCATTGCAATTTGAATTTGTGAGAAAATGGCATTCGCAGGCAGGGCGCATGCACCACAACCAACCTAAGAATCGTTTTAGTATAGGCATCTTGTCTGCACATGGCTTGAATTTATTTTTCTCGGTGTTTCTATTTGCAATTGGTATTAAACGGTTTATTTGCGGGGGGCCTTTTGCGATTCCCTGCTGTGCCAAAGAGCATCAATCGCGATGGATGTTTTTTCTTTCAGTAAATCCAACTCCACGCCAACTCCATGTACCACCGCATCCCACGAACTTTCAAAATGCTGCGGTTGAAAGCCGTCAAGCAAATCACGGTAGATTCGCTGAAGAGATTTCGCGCACGCTTTGCGGTCATACTGCTGGCAGCGTTCAAGTGCGTTTTGTTTGAGACGTTCCAAGCGTTGTGAATCATGCATGATTGATACCAGCGCTTCAGCGTATTGCTCTACTTGGGTGTCTCCCGGCAGCAGGATACCGCTCTTGTTAGGCTCAATCACGTCTCTCGCGCCCGGCGCATCCAAGGCGATTGGAGGGGCCCCAGCGCACATGCATTCCGCCAACACCAACCCCTGCGTGTCGGTGAACGAGGTAAAGGCAAACACATCCATCGCGGCATACGCATCCACAAGCGCTTGGCCTTTCAAAGCGCCCGGTGCAATGACTTGGCTGTCTACACCGTTTTCCGTAAAGTAATCCATCATTCCCTTATGCGACTCTCCATCACCTACTAAGAGAAATTTGGCATGTTCATGCTGAGAAAGCACTTGTGCTACCGCTTTCGCTAAATACATTACATTTTTTGCTTCCACAATTCTGCCCACATGGCCGATGACAAAATCGGATGAATCCATGTTCCATTTTTGCCGTCCGTCCTCACGGTTGCCGGAACCAAAGAATCCGGTTTCGATACCTGTAGGCTGTACCTTCATCGGCTGCGTGACGCCGCGTTCTTTGAGTAAATCCAAAATGGATTGTGTAGGTGTAATAACTAAATTGGATAAATTCGCGTATTCCACCGGCAGCCGTTTGGCAATATGGCTTGCCAGATCGCTTTGGGTCCCAAATATGCTGGCGTAGCGTTCATAAAGCGAATGGTTTGTGAACACCAGCGGAACGCCGCGTGCACGTGCTGACCGCAAAGCGGTATCCCCCAGCATAAAGGGTTGATGGCTATGGATTAAATCGGGTTGAAATTCATCCAGCCGTTGTTTCAATCCGGGAGAAATCGGTAGCTTTAAGGAATATTGCGACCCGAATATTTTTTTTACGCTGGGGATGCGAAAGACCGTTTCAGTCGACTCCTCCGCGCCTTCAAAAGTTGGGGTAATGATTAATGTTTCTTCCCCAAACTCTTCCAAATCTTCCGTAAAGAATTTGACGGAATTCTCAATCCCGCCAATCATTGGTTCGTATGTGTTGGTGAACATAGCGATCTTCAATGGCACTATCCTTCTTTCACGAGCGACTCGTATTGATTGAATGCTTCCAGGTTACGCTCTTGATATCCTGGAATGGAAATGCGAATCGGACAAGAGGCATCTTTTCCATGTGAAACGATTTTGATTTTACGCTTGTCATCTTCTTTGATTACACGGACGGATATTGTGCCGTGTTGTGTGGGGGATGGACCGAAGAACAACTCTTCATCCGATTCCAGCCATTCGGGCAGCAAACCGGACCCGATGATCAGTTCATCGGTTTCTTCGCGGATAAACAATGCCCGAACCATCAGCACCCATTCGGCCGCGGCCCAGCCGTGCTGGCCGTCGCCCATACAGCCCCCGCCGGTATGGGGGTGAACCGCTTCCGGCCACTGCCCGGTTGAGGATGCCATGGCCAATGTTTTCTCCATCAAAGGCCGGTAACGGTCATCCCGTTCCCGCAATAAAATTTGGCTGAGTTGCAGGGTTAAATAGGGGTTGAGACCGGAATGAGTCATATCCTGGAAGAAGGCGTTGTCGATTACGCAGTTATCCAACAAGAAATCGACAGTATTTTTAATGCGTTCGTTTCCCGCTTCAAACAGATGCGTCGGATAATCCGCAACAATCGAACCGATTGCCCCGGCATCCATCCGCCGGTTCGGAGCGGCCGGTATCGCACCGCGTGAACGCGCCCGCGGAATCGACTCAATGCTGTTCAGAATCGTTCGCCAAAAATCAGAAGCATCCTGATGGCATTTCTCCGCAAACGCGGTATTGCCGGTATCCCGAAAGATTTCACTGACAGCACGCAACCCAGCGACGCCCCAAAAGTTATCCCAATAATAATAGTTGTTGGGACCGAAGTGTTCCGCGCTGAAACCTGGCGGCAACAGGCCTTCGTATGGCCCGCCTTTTTTATTTTTTTGCCGCTTCTTCATCATCCAGTCTGCTGCTTTTTCCAACGACTGCATTGCGGTATTGGAGAATGTGTAATCAAAGAGTTTATACATTCGGCCTGCCAGCCACATCACTTCTCCGTTGGAATCCCACTCACCCTCTTGCGATTCATAAAAGCCATCCCGCTTTTGCCGTGCCGGGAAAATCTCGTTAAAGGCATATTCAGCCGGTTTTTGATCGTTTATTGCCAGAAGCGCGTTGAGCATAAAACAGGCGTCCCGGTACCAAAACCGGCGGTACACATACGGCCCCGGATACACTTCATGCGGTGAAAGCAGTAACAACGTTCGTTTGGCCAATTCAAAAGTGGATTGATACCGCCGATCCGGCAAACGGCATTGGGCGACATTTTCTTTGACTTGTTTCCAAGAAGAGGAGCGTTTGCCGTTATGCTTGTTCCATTCGATATCCTGCTTGGCCATGGATTGCTTCAATGGAACTTGAAGATGAATGCTTTTCTCCCGGTTCGGGTCCAGATTGAAGACGGCTGCCCCGGTTGCCATACCCACTTTGCAGCGGATGGATGAAGTCGGGCTGCCATGACCGATTTGATGATAGACATCTCCGTGCTCATAATTGCTGGCATAAAAGTAATCGGGGGATTCGCTGAAGTGCACGTCGTATTTGTGATTGATGTTCCAACTGTGGTTATCGTTTCCCGCTTCAATGCTGTCGATAAAGTGTACACCCTCTACGTTATATGGACGAACACTTACTACCAGTTTTCCACCCTCTACGGCAGACGCATTTATATTTAACTGTGCTTCGGGTACATCATTGGAATTGTTGATGGTAACTTGAGAGGAACAGGTCAACTTTTCTTTGCGGAATTCGGTGATGATGCTGTCGGTGTCTTGAAAATTTACATGCTGAACGCATTCTTCTTCCTGACTGGGGATTAGGTGTTCTCTACTGTTCGTGATAATCCAAAAATCCAGAGACCATCCATCATAATGGGGAGTCATCAGTCCTCTTGGATCAACCAGCGGATACAAAGCCCAGCCGGGTAAACCTACCGCCGTCCAGTTTCTGTGTGTCATGTTGATGTGGCTGAGTGAATACGCGCGGGGAATGAAAGATTGATCCGTTGGATCGAACTGCTTCTCCACCCAATACGGCCAAATCCAATCCAAATTGTGCTGAATCGCGCGGGTATTAATAATGCCGCGCGCGTGAAAGGCAATCCATGCCCGCACGATTTCCAACGGCTCATGCACTTCTGACGGTTCGGCAAAATTGCGGATGCGCGCGATGGTGGTTAAAGGATCAAGCACTTGATAACGCCGGGACACAACACGGCTGATAAATTTCCAAGGAATCCAACTCAGCATAACTGTACACCCTTATCAAAAAGATTTAAGTTATATTTGAGAATCAAAAAGAGTTATTTAGGAACCTGTTCATCTTCCAGTTCCATTTTGATGGATAAATGATTCATCAAATCTTTTAAGGTAATAATTCCTTCGAGATCAGAATCACTTTTAACGAGTAAACGCGACTGTCCGGTTTGATTCATTTTGGCAAAAGCCTCCATCGCATCCGCGTTGGGAGCAATGGTGTTCTCATCATTGCAGGCTTTCGCGATATCTTTGGCGGTATAATCCGACCACTTTTCGCGGTCGATCTCTTTTATTTCCTTTGTCGTTATACATCCCAGCAATTTCATTTCCGGTTCATCCACCACCGGAAACATCTTATGATGATAGCGGTAAACATACTCTTCCACAATATCGGAAAGTGTGGTATTGGCGGGAACACGGATGACATTTGTATTCATAAACTTGCTGACCGGATCGCCTTTTAGGGCGTTGCGAATGGCCAATTGTTTAAAGGACATCTGCGCCGCGGTATGCAGGAAGAATCCAATCAGAATCCACCACAACCCGCCGATAAAATTGCCAAACATCAGGCTGAACAATCCGGAAAATATCAACACAAATCCAAAACATGAACCGAGAATGCTGGAGATGCGGGTGGCTTTTCTCAGTTGCCCGGTGGCATACCAAATGGCCGAACGCAATACCCGGCCGCCATCCAGTGGAAAGGCGGGGATCAGATTAAACAGCAGCAATATGGCGTTGATGGCAGTGATATATCCTGCTATTCCCGTAAACCATTGTGGACCGCCAAAGGTGGAGGACAAAGAAAAACATATAAGCGAAAACAGGCCAATGAATATTGTTGCAATTGGTCCGGCAATCGCCGTCCAAAATTCGGCCTTAGGGCTGGGCGGCTCATCGCGCATTTCTGCCACCCCGCCGAAAATAAACAGGGTAATATCAGATATCGGCAACCCGAAGTTTCTGGCTGCTACCGCATGGGCCATTTCATGCAGGATGATGGAAACAAAGAGACCAATCGCACCCACAAATCCCATGACAACATGAGTTGTGGTTGACAATTCAGAATAGAAATTCGCAAACGCGTTGGTCAATGACCACACAATCAGTATCAACAAGAAAAACCAAGTCCAGTCTATATAAATCGAAAACCCAAACACCTGACAAACTTTAAAACGGTTTTGTAACATGATTTCTTCACACCTATTGAGATTTGTTGGTTCGCTACACAAAATGAATGCCAGTTGGCTGGAACGTCTAAGAATTGGATATAGTTATGGCAAACGAATATAATAAGAAAAAACAATTAAAATCGTTTTTAAAAGCGTGTAAAAAGGTGACAGTATTGGGTTCTTTGTATACAAAAAAATGGTACGTTTTGCGAAAAGAACCAGTCGTATGAACAGTTACCAAGGGCAGTTCAAATAGTGTAGTGATTGCTTTTCAGTATTTAACCAAACTTGCGCGCCATGTGCAACGGTAAGATTGTTTTTAATATGGCCAACCGGAAAGTTCGTCAATACGGGGATATTCAGCTTTTGACAAAACGCTTGCAATGTTTCCGTAATTAAATCCGGCGGCTCGTTTTTTTGCGCTTTGCGTTTGGTGAAATATCCGAGGATTAACCCTTGAACCCGCTGAAATGCACCTGCCAGCAACAGTTGATGCAGCATCATATCCACACGGGTTGCCGCTTCCCCGATATCCTCTAAAAACAAAACAATATCTCTATCCCTCGGTAAAGCAAATGGTGTTCCTTCAACCGCTGCCATCAATGATAAATTGCCGCCTATCAGCACTCCTTCCGCAACACCCTTCTGCCAGGTTTCCAGAGGGCCGTCGGTTAAAAACGCTTCAAATTCAGGGGATTCGGTTGAAATCAAGTTTCCCCGCAATGCGGAAATCCAGGCGTCTTGCGTCATATCCCGCAACGGCAACGAATCCAAATTCGGCGAATGCAAACTGACCATCCCTGTCATTTTATAGACAGCGGCATGCAATGCCGTGATATCCGAAAACCCGCAGATCAGTTTTGGATGGGCTTTGAGGGATTCATAATCGAACTCTTTCAAAACGCGCGTGGCCCCAAACCCGCCGGTCACACATATCACCGCTTTGGATTCTTCATCCGCCAAGGCCCGGTTTACCGCTTCAACACGTGTCGTATCCGATCCCGCCAATTGCTGAAATATAGGATCATCTTCCATTAGGCCTGTATTTGCAGATACCTTGATCTCCGATACCAACGGTTCAAAAAACTTGCGGCCTGCTTGGATGACTTCATCCTCCACCCCTCGCGATGGTGCGGTAAAATGGATCCTATCTTTATTGGTTAATGGCTGAGGCCAAATCGTACCCATCATGAGGTAATACTTTCTAAATAGTGTAATGATTGATTTTCCGCATCCATTTCAATCCAAGCGCCACAAACGATCGATAAGTCGTATGGCTGCCGCCCAAACGGTACGCCGGCCAGCACCGGAACACCATACTGCATGAGCTGATCTTTCAGCACTCTACCGATCATCGGCGTTTCTTTCAACTCATCTTTTGGATGCACAAACTGTCCCGCTAAAATTCCTTTCACCCGCTCAAACGCACCGGAATCCCGCAGTTGCGTTAGCAACCGGTCAACCCGGTATGCCGCCTCACCGAATTCCTCGAAAAATAAAATGATGTCTTTATCGCGGGGAATGGCATAAGGTGTTCCTGCCAGTGAAGCCAAACATTCTAAATTGCCGCCCATCAAATATCCTTTTGCTCTTCCCGGTACCCACATTTCCGGAGTGCTGTTTGATTTCCATGATGAGTAATGGACTAAGAGATTATCACGAACCGGCATTCGGCCTTCAAGCGTATCCCAAAACGATTGCTCCGAATCCGAATGGGTATTCTCTTTTCCAAACTCAACAACCGGGGTTGGGCAAAGCAGAGTTGTCAATCCTGTGTTTTGCAGAATCGAATGATGAAGGCCGGTCATATCCGGATGGCCGGTAATCCATTTCGGATGGGTTGCCAATGCTTCATAATCAATGAGCGGCAGAATCCGGTTTGCCCCGTACCCGCCCTGCAATGCAAGAACCGCCGCGATGGAATCATCCGCTATCATCGCGTTGAAATCACGCGCCCGTTCTTGATCGGCACCTGCAAGTTCACCGGGATATGGCTTTGAAACCGATTCGCCTACTTTGCAACGGTAACCCCTTTCTTCAAAATAGGCAGTGACGGCTGGCATCATCTCCGGCTTTACAAAACGGCCGGGACAAACCAACCCGATTTGATCTCCCGGCTTGATGGCGGGTGGTTTGGGAGGAGGTGCTGGTACCTGAGTATTGTTTGCACTGTTAGACATTGCAGTGTTAGACATTGCTGTGCTAGAAATCGTAATCGTAAGTGTACCGGCGATAGGTATGGATTGTAAAAACAGCCTTCGGGATTGTTTCATGAAACATTCAGCATCCGTATTGAATTGATTGCGGTTATTATCTGATGTTACGCACCCCATGATTGACGATTGCTTGAAAAATGGTTTTTGTTGTGAGCCAACTATTCTCAG
>CAYVAZ010000012.1:0-35462 GCA_964449065.1 uncultured bacterium | reverse complement strand
TATTCACGTTGCCTAACCGCAATTCATGAACGGTTCAACAAACAAGAAAGGATAGACCATTGAAGTGTACGGGGGTTATTCTGCTATTATTAATTTTTGTGAGTTTAGAATCATTTACTCAATCCACACATGCCAAGCGAAAAGTACCGTTTAACAATCCGGGTTTGACTGTGGATTTGGGGGTCGGGCTTTGGGCGATTCCCTTGCCGATGGATTACGACAACGACGGCGATAACGATCTGGTTGTCTCTACCCGTGATGTTCCATCAAACGGAACCTACATTTTTGAAAACGTTGGGAAAGAAGCCTTCAAACCGGCTGTCAAAATCGGGGAAGGGAAGCGCAATATCACGATTTCCTATACCAATGGGGACCCTCGCGTCACGGTTCCCGGAATGGAATTTGACAACTTTACACAAAATGGTTACGAGAATGCAGTCGAGATTCCATTTGAGCAAACCTTCTATTCCGGCCGCACCAATCAGTGGAAATTTGCCGACTATGATGGAGACGGGATTACCGATTTGGTATTCGGAGTCAGCGATTGGCGCGACTATGGCTGGGACGATGCCTATGATGAAAGCGGCAATTGGACGAATGATCAGATCCACGGTTATGTTTATTGGGCGAAGAATACCGGCACGAATAACAATCCTGTCTACAGCGAAGCTGTAAAAGTAGAAGCGGATGGCGAGCCGATCGATGTATACGGCTGCCCCTCACCCAATTTTGTGGATTGGGATAACGACGGCGACCTCGATCTCATCTGCGGATCGTTTTTAGATACTATTTCCTATTTTGAAAACACCGGTTCCCGCACAGAACCCGCGTATACCAGCAGAGGCTACCTGCAATCCGGTGGCGAAACTATTCACATGGAACTGCAAATGCTGCAAGTGACTGTTTTCGATTGGGATCAAGATGGTGATCCCGATATTATCGTCGGGAAAGAAGACGGCCGGGTAGCTTGGATTGAGAATCTTGGCATTGGTTCGGATGGGAAAGCGAAGTTAGAGCCTCCAAAATACTTCAAGCAAGAGGCGGATTACATCAAGTGCGGCGCGCTGGTTACGCCATGCAGTTTTGATTGGGATTTTGATGGCGATGAAGATTTGATCTGCGGAAATACCGCCGGGTTCATCGAATTGATCGAAAACCTGGATGGCGCGGCATCGCCGAAGTGGGCGGCTCCCAAGCGGTTGAAAGCAGGGGGCGAAGTGATTCGCTATATGGCGGGTGAGAACTTATCCATCCAAGGACCCGCGGAAGCCAAATGGGGCTATACCGTACCGTTTGTAGCCGATTGGAACATGGATGAGTTTCCAGATATTTTGGTAAACACCATCGTTGGGAAAATCGAATGGTTTGAAAGCATGGAAAGCCGCATGGACCCGGTATTGGCCCCCGCAAAGCCGGTTAAAGTTGAGTGGGAAGACAATCCGCCCAAACCGGCATGGAATTGGTGGAACCCGAAAGAGAAAGAACTGGTAGTGCAATGGCGCACCCGCCCAATCGTTTATGATTTGAATCAAGACGGGAACAATGATTTAATCGTCATCGATCATGAGGGGTATTTAAGTTATTTCAAACGAGTCATAAAAGGCGGTGATTTGATTACTCTGCCCGGCGAACGCGTCTTTTTCAATGAAGATGGAGAACCGTTACGCTTAAATGCAAGAGAAGCGGGGAAAAGCGGCCGCCGGAAGATTGATTTGGCCGATTGGGACGGCGATGGGGATTTGGATTTGCTGATCAACAGCCCGCGCGAAGCCCCGAAAGAAACCAGCAACATCGCATGGCATGAGAACATCAAGCAGGATGGCGTGAACATTACCTTTCGCTATGAGGGCAATGTGACTTACGACCGGCTCCAAGGCCACACCACCAGCCCCACAACTGTGGACTGGAACGGCGATGGCAACCGCGATTTGCTGGTTGGGGGTGAAGACGGGTTTTTGTACCTCTATGAGCGGGAAGCGGTACTCGAAATCATTGTGGAATAGAACGGGTAGGGTGGGCTCAAAGCGAAGCGTAGCCCACCATTGGATGATATGTTTAAAATCACTCTGATAGGGATGATAGTCTCTCCACAACCTCATCTGCCTGTTCGTTCCTAACCATGATTTGCAGGCGGATGTCATACCAATCCCATAGCGTGATTACGCCCGGGTATAGTTCATCCAAGCGGGTGTAGT
The DNA here is from genome assembly GCA_964449065.1 of uncultured bacterium. GTDB lineage: Bacteria > Hinthialibacterota > Hinthialibacteria > Hinthialibacterales > Hinthialibacteraceae > CAYVAZ01. The sequence goes on along the minus strand of CAYVAZ010000012.1, from coordinate 33,267 downwards.
TTTCTTGAATAAAGGGCAGGGCGGATGGGACATGGCGCTCAACGCGGTCTAACCCATTGTCACTACGCAGTCGGGTTAAATCCATCAACAATAATGTGGGTTGGTGGGTTTGCATATCCTCCAAAAACTTCTGCTTTTGCCTTTCTGTCAAGGCTCCTTTTAAACTGGGTTTCCATAACGGCGAGTAATGATAAAAGCGTGAGCCAATCAGCCGTTCCGATAGGAAGTAAACCGAATTGGGGACTCTTCCAATCAATAATATTTTATCATTCAGTGAAGTGATTTGATTGACCGCGTTTGCCACATCCCGCTGAAAGGTGTATTGGCTGTTGGGTTGTTCGCGTTCCGCCAGTGTTTGGTTATAAGTCAAATAGCAGCGTGTCCCCGATTGATAGCCGAGATATGCGGTAAGCAAGACAAACAGAATGGAAAGGACTTTCACTGCTGGCATAAACTGAAGGGAAATGGTCTTCCAACTTTGAATGATGGTGTGGATGGTAAATGCCAAAAAGATGGCGCATGTTACCGATGCCTGCACATAGTAATGGGCGTAATATTCACCGCTTAATGAAATCGCGATTAAATCGCCCAAGAAAGAGATTGCCAAAAACAGGCACATCCACCGCAGTAGGGAATTCATCCAAACGCAAAACAGCCCCGCGATGAATGGGCAGAGCAAATAGATTCCGGTATTGTGAATGATCTCGTTTTGCCGCTGCCAAATCTCCGCCCAACTAGTATCGGGACGGGCAGGGCCGATGTAATAGAAGTTGTAGAGATAACTCGCTTGGAAATAATCCCACCAAGCCCCGCAAATCAGAAAGTAAAGTGAGAAGAGAATCTCCGGTATGAGCATCCCAAACGCCAGCCATAAGACTTGCGGAATGCTTTGTTTTACGGTTTTCTCATTCAGCCAAATTAATCCAACGGCAAAACCGGCTTCCACCACAAAGGTCTGCCGGAACTGCACCGCAAAGCCGATGCTGATGCCTGCCAGCAATGTCATCCACCATTGTTTTGATTGGGTGACGCTTAGGAGCCAATAGGCCAGGATGACGAAGATGAGAGCGCCTTCTTCCGTTAAGCCGCCGGATTGGATGGTATAGCGCATTGATGTGAAGTAGATGTAAAACAGGCATGTGATGAGCGATGCGGCCCAATGTACATATCGCTTGCAGAACTCAAACAGAAGTACTGCAGAGCCTGCCAGCACTACGCAATGAAACCCTTTAACCGCTATGAGAGAGAAGGGAAAGAAAATAAGCGGTATAGCGTTATATAAAAACACGCAGGGCGGTTTGTGATCCCAAAAACCGATGTAGGGGATGTATCCATACGCCCAGGCTTGCGAACCCGCTAAAAACAAACCGTCGTCATGCACCAGCCTGCCCAAAACGGTATGCGAACGCAGACCGAGGTAAACGAGGAAAAAAATGAGAAAGATAAAGAAAACACGAAGCCGGTTTTGTTTTAACATGATGTGTTGTGCCGTCATAAGGATGTGGGATTCTATTCCTATCATACGGCAGAAATGAAAATCGGAAAACGTGTTGATCCCGCCATGACGAAACTGGGTTGGTATGGATACATGGCCTCGCGGATGGTTAAACCGCGGATGCCGTTTCCATCCGATAGGCAATGCCGTTTCCAGGTTGGATTGTAGAGTGAGCGGGGCGATACGCCTCAGCGAAAGAACGGCTTAGCAGTTTTCTTCCTGAACCATCTTAAAAAGAATGAGTAGAAAAACGGTCGGCGGTTGCCGGTTTGTGGTGATGGAACGACCGGTATGGGATTCACGCCAAATCAAATCGAACTGGACTTTCAATGCAGAAAATCACCTCAAGCACTTCCGTAAAAATCATCCCGCGTTTTCAATAGTAGAATCACTCTTTTAAGCACACTCTTTTAAGCAAATTGAAAAAACAGAAAAGAGCCGTTAGAATTTGTCCTCTGATATCGATTTAAGTATAAGGAGATAAGGAGCAACGATGCTGGAAAAACATATGGGTTCGTATTATGGGGTTGCATTGCTGATTTTGCGGCTTTGCATAGGAATCGTCTTTGTGGCGCACGGTTCGCAAAAGTTATTGGGGATGTTCGGCGGTGGAGGGATCGAAGGTACGATTGAAAGTTTTGAATCGATGGGGATATTTTATCCAACATTAAACGCGTGGTTTGTTGCTCTGGTCGAATTTTTTGGTGGTGCCGCCTTGATTTTGGGGTGGTTTACCCGTGAATGTTCATTCTTGCTTGCCGCGGTTATGGCCGGCGCCATATATTTTGTCCACGGTCAAAACGGCTTTTTTCTGCAAAACAGCGGGTTTGAGTATAATTTAGTGTTAATGGGTGGGTGTATTACGTTATTTCTTGTTGGAAGCGGGGGGATCGGTGTGGACCGTGTTATGTTTCCCCGCAGCCGCTGGCGCTTTGTGAAAGACCCGTCTTCCGTAAAACTAGAACCGCCGAGTGACCCCCCTGTGTTTTAAACAGTGATCTTCCCGGTTTTCATTCCACCAATTTAGCAAAGCCAAGAATGGACTCAAATCCATACGAAAAATTGGGTTGATTGGAATGAACTAACAGCCCCGGACTTCTAAGACGGACAAATTGTTGATATCGGCTGACCGTTTAAGGAATACGGATTCAAATAAATTCTGTGTGATTCCTCCATAAAAGGGGAGCATCGGCATCCAGCCGGTACCGCACACCGCATATTATTTCAATGAAACGGTATAAAAATAATTGGCTTTGTGTATGGTTTGGTTTTTGTATACATAAGAGATTTGGTATAAAAAAGGGATAAGGCGATTGATTACCTTATCCCTTTTCAAGGCTATTCTTTACGATTGCCGCTTATACGAACTTGGCAAAGGGGTCTTCGATTTCGACGCGTTGGTGTTTGGTGGCGGCTTCTTTTCCGGCGTAGATTGCAAGTGCGGTTTTGCCGGCGCGGACGCCATCGCACAAGTTGGGTGCACCGGAACGAATGGTATGGGCAAAGCCTTCGAGTTCCCAAGTGTAAGGCTGGTAGATCGACATTCCGGTATCGCCGCCGCCGCCTGTCGCGGCACCGGCTGTCGCGTGGCCCATGGCTGCTTCACCTTCTTCGCCTTCTTCTTCCACGGCGACTTCGGTTCTGTTATTTTCTTTGATGGCTTTGGCTTCTTCCGCGGCTTTGGTCTCATCCCATCCCGGTTCCCAGAAGAGGTAAGACTCGACTTCGCTTTGCAGGATGACCGTACCCCACGTGCCCATGAACATTTCGTAGGATTTATCGTACACGTTACTTTGGATGGCGGAGTAGGTGACGGTACGGCCTTCCGGATATTCGTAAATCGCGTAGATGTGATCGTTGCTGTCGCGCGGATCGCCTTCATACACTTTATTCATTTCCAACTTTTCGGGATCCCATCCGCGGTATTTTTCTTCCAAATCGTAGACGGATTTGGAGTGGGTTTGGTGGCCTTGTACTGCGGTGGGAAGAACATCTTTACCGTTTTCACCGAAGAACCAATTGCTGATAGCCAATTGGTGGCTTGCAAGTTCGGACCACATCCCTTGTGAGGTGCGGTTGTACCAGCGCCAGTTCACCAATTCTTCGTGATCGGAATACTCATACGGAGTCGGATCAAAATCCATTAAGGCGTCGAAGTGTTGTTGTTGGACATGAATCCAATAGTTCCAGTCTGTGTTACGGTGCCATGCCATACGGGCATGGTAAACATTGCCCAACATGCCTTCTTTAAACATGCGGTAGGTGTCCCAGTAAAGCGGGTTGTAGAACTTCATGTGGCCGACTTGCAGGTTGAGGTTTTTCTGTCTGGCTTTTTCAACCATTTGCACACATTCATCAACCGAGTACGCCATGGTTTTTTCAACAAAAACGTGTTTGCCGGCATCCAAAGCTTGTAAAGTCATTGGGCCGTGCAGGAACAGGGGTGTCGCGATCAAGACGGCTTCAAGTTCCGGATCGGCAAGCATGTCTTCGTATTTAAGATACGTTTTTGGATTGTCATTTAATTTGTTTTTGGTTTTGACCCAAAATTCACCTACCGCCAAATTGTCCGGCCGAATGTCGCACAATCCAACCAAGTTGATGTATTTGGGATCGATGGAATCGATGAGTACACGGCCTTCCATCCCGGTTCCGACAATCCCCGCTTTGACAGGACCTGCGTTTAACGCGGTGGCTCCAAACCCGGCCGCGACCGGCAGGGTGGCAGCGGCTTTCAAAAAGTTACGGCGGCCTATGGCCTTTTGTCCTTCTGTTAATGTTGGCATGATCTTGTTTCCTTTCCCCGATTTCTTTCTCTGTATTTTAGATTTTTTTTACTCGGTTGCGGGTTGAAGTTCCGGTGTCGAATCTGTTTCGCTGGATTGTTCTTTTGCTTGTTTTGAACGTCCGAAACCGAAAATGTAGTAACCAATCAGACCGTCAAAGCCGCAGAACTTTCCACTATTAGTCGTAAGTAAAGCGACCAAAGCTAAGAGTTCCAACAGGTTTTTGTTGACAATTTGATAGTTGCCTTCCGAGCCGATCATGATGTTGCCGGCCCAAGTGGCGTTACTCAGCATCATTTCATAATAGCCCCAGCTGAATTCCGTATCTTGTACAAACGGCAAGGGGATTTGCGGCTCTCCCCACGGTGGCGCTGAAAGATAAAAGGAGGCCAATAAAACGATTCCACCAAGGCATGACAGACGGGTAAAAACACCGAACATCAGGCCAAGCCCTACCAGAGTTAATGCCCAAGGCATCCCTGTATTAGCCAGTTGCAGCATTTGAGGGTCTTCTGCCATCTGCTTAAAATACGGTGCGAAAGGTCCCCATGAGTTGGCAAGGTACCCATAAGCAGACCAGTCAGTTTGCGAGAGTTTGACATATCCTTCCCGCAAAAAATGCCAGCCGATCGCCATCCGCAGGATGGCGAAGAAAAACTTTTGTACTGAAGTTAGTTCATATACCGTTGAAGTTGACACGATTCGTCCTTGACCTCCACTTCCTGATCATTGAGATTGCTAATAATAAGCGAAGATTGCTTAGAATTGCCTTTAGGTAAGATAAGCAAAACTCCTATTTCAGGGTGATTTTCACAGTATTTTAACGTTTGCTCAACCCCTAGCACGTAAAATGCCGTAGAAAGTGCCTCGGCTTCGGCGGCTGTGGGAGCTGTAACGTTCACACTGACCAGTTCAGAAGCGGGATAGCCGCTGCGGGGATCGATTATGTGGCCATAGGTTTTGCCTTGGTGTTCAAAGTGTTGTTCATCGCAGCCGGAGGATGAAAACCCTTTGTCTTTGACGCGAAACTGCGCGATGGATTCTTTGCGGTTGAAGGGACTGCGAATATTGAACGCCCAACGGTCTTTCCAAGCCGGGTGGCCGGAAGCGTAGATACTGCTTCCGCCGGCGTTCAGCATGTAGGTCTTGCAGTCCGTTGATTTCGCGAGTGCGGCGGCTTTATCGAGGGCGAAGCCTTTCCCGATACTGGCAGGGGTAAGTTCGAGACCGCGTTTTTCGAAAAATACGGTTTGGTTGTTTTTGTCTAAAATGACATGCTGCATTCCAATTCTTTTCATGGCATTTCCGATTTCTTCTTTTCGCGGCATTCTACCCTCGCGGTAAAAGAAGCCCCAGCATTTCGCCAGTGGTGTGCTTGTTAGATCGTATGCGCCGTTCGTCCATTCGTGAATTTTCTTTGCGGTGGCAAGAAGTTCGAATACATCCTCACAGACTTTGACCGGTTCTTTCCAGGCGGTTTCGTTGAGAATTTTGAGTTCGGATCGGCCTTTCCATATCGTAAAGATCGATTCAACGCGGTCGATTTCATCGAGCAGCATGGTTGCGGCTCGGCGCTTTTGCACGGATTCATAGTTTGGCAGGATCACTTCAAACACCGTTGCCATTGCCTCGCGTTTAAGTTTGACGTAGGAACGGTCGAACCCTAAAAAGGCGAGCGGTTCGTTTAAATCCATTAGATCGGAAAACTCTGATAGAAAGGATTTAAAGTTTCCTCGAAAGGCTTGCCTTCGGTTATGTGGAGATGACATGGGCATCCTATCACCTGCGAAACTAGCGCTGTAAGATCAATTATCTTGGCTGCTTGTATTTTTTGTGGCCTCAACAATGAATGGATGAATGGTATCCAGCGACTTGGCTTTAAATGCTTGTTTTAAAATGGCCCGCAAAGCAGAGACATCCTCAACCGCGTTGATGGAATGAACCGTAGAGGCCGGCAATTCGCCGAATCGCTCCGCGAGAATTTCCAGCAAGATGGATCGGGTTGCTTGTAAATTACCTTTCTCCATCCCTTTTTCCATCCCTTTTTCCATGGCCAGTTGTTCAAAAGGTGCGATGATCGGCATGTTCTTTTCCTCCTGATAAAGATGGATACTTTTGATAAACTCTTGTTCTAACTCACGCGGCAACGTCATCAGTGCGTCAATAAATTTAAATAAATGATACACGTCCCGTTCCGGCAGACCTTGTTCCAACATCCGTTTGGTTATTTCTTCCTTGCAGTTAAAGCGCTCCTGCATGTTTGATTTGGATTCTATGGTTTTCAAATGCGCTTCGACGAAAAACGCGAACGGGTTTTGGGTTTGAACAAACTCCTCGATTCGGTCTTGAAAATCCAGCAGCTTCACCGTTGGAAACGTCAACCGAACTTGGCTTCCCCACAGTGTATACGAAAATGATTCCGGGCGCCAATTCGGGTCTCCATCGCCCAATACGGCCAAACTCATCACGGGTTGCTTGTATCTCAGAAAAATGGAACTGTTGTAGATATACATCCTTTCGGATAATTTATGGTCCGGCTGTGATTGAATTTCAATATGAATGCATACCCAAGCTTCTTCTCCATTTTTTCGGTACACTTTAATCAACTTGTCTACGTACCGCTGCCCCACTTCAGCCTCCTGCACAATGCGGTGCAGTTCTTGTTCCAGCGATTCAAATCCCTGATTCCAGTCAATATCCTTATATACTTCCGGAAAGAATAGACGGAGAAAATCCGGCAAGAATATATCCAATATTTCTTTCCACGTTCCATCGAAATCCGCTTGCGCAAAGAAAGAGCGATTCATTGTGTATGAACTCGGTTTGTATTTTATATGTAATTATTTCTTTCAGTATACAGGTTCAAGCAAGTTTGACCACGTTTCAAGATGGTTGCGTTCGAAGTTCGTATGTCATTACGCTTGTCCTTCCATGTAGAATAAGTATCATTATTCTCACACAATCCAGAAGAAATTAATTGGCAACTAAGGTACAAATTTACCATGTCCGTAGAATTCAACGCCGCGAAATCTTTGTCTGCAACACCGTCAATCTATCGCCTTCATTTAGAGTTATCGAAAGCAAGGCTTTCTTTGCTAGTATTAACGACGACTTTTGTGGGATTCATCCTGGGTTCTCCGGATGTGTTGTTTCAATTGCCCGCCTTGTTTTGGACCTTGATCGGGACAGGGTTTGCCGCGGCAGGCGCGAACGCCCTCAATCAATGGTTTGAAGTAAACCGGGACGCGAAAATGATCCGTACGCGAAACCGTCCGCTGCCTTCCGGAAATATGTCTCCTCAGTATGCGTTCGGGTTTGGCATCGCTGCCTCCATCTTAGGAACCCTTATTTTATCTTTATACGTGAATGACATTGCCGCGGGGTTGGCCTTGTTGAATGTGCTGCTTTACGTATTGGTTTATACGCCCATGAAACCACTCTCCACCATGAATACATTGGTAGGCGCGATCTGCGGCGCCGTACCGCCGATGATCGGCTGGGCAGGGGCGGCCGGTGGGTTGGGAGCGGGCGCATGGCTGCTGGGCGCGATCTTGTTTGCCTGGCAGATTCCGCACTTTATGGCGCTGGCGTGGCTGTACCGAGATGACTATGAGCGGGGCGGTTTTCGGATGCTGCCGATTGTGGATCAATCCGGTGGATTGACGTGCCGGGTGATTGTACTTTATTTGGTGGCGATGATTCCATTGGCGTTGATCCTTACTCTCTTTGGTTATACCGGGATTATTTATGCCATTGGCAGCGTCATTTTAGGAGCTTACTTTTTGTGGCAGGGATTGATCCTCATGCAAACCAAGAACAATGCGAACGCGCGGAAATTGTTTTTGGCCAGTTTGATCTACCTGCCGTTTTTGCTTGGGTTGATGGTGATCGACAAAAGCGAACAGCCGGAACAGATTATGCATACCCTCACTCAAGCGAACGATGCCGTTCAGGAAGTTAGCCTTCATCCGTTATTTCCACGCTACTAAATTATTATGAACGCTCCAGTCCCGACACCTCCACAGCGAAAGTCTTACATCATCCCTGTAATTATCAGTGTATTGATACTGAGCTCCTTTGGCATCATTATCAACATCATGAACGTTATGAACCGGGAAAAAGAGAAGACCATCGGGGATGGCGTGCACATTGAATCGTACGGGTTTGATTTAGCCAACCTCAAGGTTCCCAAAGAAAACATCGCGGTAAGCGGCCTGCCGAAAGACGGCTTGGAGAATTTCGACCATCCGGAATTCATCCCCATTGCCGCAGTAGATGAGATCAATGAAGAGATACGGGGAAAGTATCAAGTTTCACGCGACCGGGTGGTTGGGTTGCGTATCAATGGGGATGCGCGCGCGTATCCCATCCGCATTTTGCAGTGGCATGAAGTGATTAACGATGAAGTGGGCGGGGTTCCGGTTGCGGTAACGTACAGCCCCTTTGGCGACAGCGTGGTTGTATTTGACCGGCGGGTGAACGGAAAAACGCTGGAGTTTGCCGAGAGCGGGTTATTGTATAACTCAACCCTGTTGATGTTTGACCGGCGTGAAGACCCCGCGCAAGAAAGTTTGTGGAGCCAGTTGCAGTTTCGGGCGGTGAGCGGGCCGGAGGCGAAGAAGGGAACCACGCTCAAGACGCTGCCGTGTGAAATGTCGCGGTGGGATGATTGGAAGGAGCGGTATCCCGATTCGAAAGTGATAAAGCCCAACACCTCTAAGATGCGGCAGTATCAGGCGGACCCATATGGGCGGTTTCATAGTATGGATACGCTCCAGTTTGAGGTCATACCCATGCCGCCGGAAGATCAATATAAAAATAAAACCGGGATGATGATATTGCAGTGGGATGATGATTTGTACCCGGTTCCGTATCCGGTAGTTGTGGAAAACAAGAAAGATGAAAACAAATGGCGCACACAGATTGGGGGGCATGAAGTTGTGATCCGGTATACCGATTTCCCGGAAGCGTGCGCGGTTGTGTTTGATGAATCCTCCCTGCCTGAAGATGCCGGCGTGATGTATGCCTTCCAGTTCGCGTGGTATTCGCATCATCCGGATGTGGAATATGTGAAGCCGTAATGCGCGGCGACTGACGAGCACCGAACCCTCAACAAAACCCTTGATGGATAGACCGAAACAGAAACAAAATGTTTCTTAAGAGTGATGAGGGACTGGCAATAATCCCATTTGCAAATAGAAACGTTCACGATGAATGACGGAACGGAAAATGGGTTTTTATAATAGTATCGGCATCTTCCCTGCAAAAGCCTTTGTCTCCCACCAATGCTTTGGAGTTGTCCGACGCAAGGAGGACAGAGGGGGTGCGAAGAGATCCATAATCCAGAAAGATTCAACCGATTTTTAAGAAGTATTTTCCTGGGTAATCAAACGAAGCAATCTGTTAAGCCGTTTCGATTTGAGTGATCGATCCTAATTGAAAATGGTATTGTTATCTTAAATGCGGATGGCTGTATGATCTTGACCCTTTATCATGCTTGCGTTGAAATCATTCTGCTGGGGCAACCATCATTTCAATGTCGTGATGCGTCGAGCGTACGCCGTCCGATACGGTACACCGGATTCGGTAAGGGGCCGCTTGGCTGAACCGGGCTTCGGTTGACTTCCCTTGCGGATCGGAAAATGTCACGATACCCGCTCCTGTGCCTTCCCGTGTCCATTGATAAGAGAGGGTGTGATTTTGTTTCGGCAGCCCATCATCTTGTGCTGACGCGGATAATTGGACCACCTCTCCTATCTTCACTTTCTTACGGCTTGCGGTTAGTTTCAAAGTGGGAGCTTTATTGTTCGGCACATCAACCGTGAAGGTCACTCTTGCTTGCCGGGTGCGGTTGCCTTGCTTTGCGACAAGACGCAGCCGGTATTGGCCGGGTGCGTGAATTGTCGCGGTTCCTGTCAGCACATTTTCACTTGGTAAAGTGATCTGATTAGGGTTTCCGCTTTCTACTTCCCAAAAGGAGGAGACTTCTACTTGGTCAACCGCGCTGATAACGGTGCCTTTCAAGGGCAGTTTAACAGGGAAATCAACGGCAGTTATCTCATACGAATTTCCAGCGGAAACAAAAAAGCGGTTTTGGTTGCTCAGCGGCTCCACATAAAGGTTTAGACTTCCTGATTGAGCCGTTTTATCATTTGATGAGATTTTTATCTTTGCGTAATGGGTTCCCGGTTTTGGTGGCTTGGTTAAATAAACCTGATGTTCATTGACGTTTTGTGTACCATGAATCGTGCCCGATGGTGGATCGATTTTCAACCATTCCACATTGGTGGTTAACTGATATTGAGCGCTTTGGTTGGTGCGTGAATAAACCGCAATTGCATTCGACCAGTTTTCTTCGCCTTCAATGATTTCACCCATGATGACGGCGGGGTTGGTGTACAACTCAGGACGCGTCTGAAGTGGTTCGGTGCGTTCTAAAAAATATACCGCCCCGCCTTCGCCTTTATCTTGTTTCCCATAAGCGGCGACATACAGATGTCCCTGTGTAGGATGTTCAAAAATATCCAAAGGATTTTGTATAACCATGGGTTCACCGTGTTCATTGTTTAAAGGTTCACGGTCGATCACGCGTCCATCTTGGCTGACGGTAAACGTATAGATTTTTTCGGAGCTGTAAAAACAGCAGATAATACGCCCTTGCAAGGCACCCGGCGTACGGTAAGAGAGGATCCCATTCGCGCTGCCGCCGCCAATTTCATCGATTTTGTGTAAAAGACTGACATCAAAGGTATCCGGCGGGGTGATTCCAACCGGGTATTCTTCAATTTCAGTCCATCCGTCGTCTCCTGCCGTGGGGTTTCCTCCCATCAGGACAAATTCACCCCGGGAAGCGTTGGGAAACCCATACGTCTTTCCCGGTTCGATGATGGCTAAAAATTCTGGAGGCCGTACATTCGCGACATTAGGAATGCTCCCGCCTGCCCCGGTATTTCCATTGACATCATTTTGATTGGTGCAGGCGTACAGCCGGCCGCTGGGATGCCATGTGCAATCATACGGCTGCCGGATGGCTGTTCCATATAATTTGACCAACGCATCCGGCGCGAAGGGGTTATACGTGCCTCCGTCGGAGGTTTTGACATCAAGCACATCTTGGATCTTATCGACATCGGCTTGCAGGATGGCGCAGGATAACAAGACTTCGGTGGTGTGGGGTTCCCAACCCAAGGTGGTGGTTGAGCCGGTGCATATATACAGCCGTTTGTCCGGCCCAAATGTTATATTGTTTACGGTATGAAACGCGTGCGGTAAATGGGTGATTTTAAGTTGTAGCGAGGTTTCGTTTGATGACCCGGCGGTTGGGAATTCGGCACGATAGATTCTTCCCGCCCAAGGGTCTGACCAACCGCTGTGGCCTTGCAATGATTCTCCTAAAGCAATCCACGCGATCAAATGGTCTTTCGACGCTGAAGGGTCAAATGCTAGTCCAATCGGTTGAGCCGCGGAATCCGGTCCCCAATCGTAGACGGTTTCTTTTTTGCCGGTTGGGTACCCATCTTCTTGCAAGAAGTACCGCACGACTTTGGCAGACCCGGTTTGTTCGTGGTAATTCATAGAAATCACATACAGATGTCCATCAGGGCCAATGGCGCAGGCGGTATTTTGGATTCGGTCATCCATACGGTGTACGCGAAATCCGGGCGTGGCGGCAGAAACCGGTAAAAGGTGTACCCCCGCAACCAGCAATACAAAACAAGAAATACAAACGCGAAACAAGACACTCAGGTAAGGCATCGTACATTCTCCCCTAATAAAAATTGATGAACAACAAACCCTAAACAGATCAATTGGATGAAACAATGTGGTCATCCGTATGGTCATCCGTCATTTACTCTCTTGAGATTTCCCACAGGATAAATGGTTCCGTTTCTTTCTGTTCCATTGGAGGCAGTATAATGGATTTCAACCATTTTTATATCTTGATCGGGACATAACGAAATGCAAGCCAACATTTACCAAGTGGCGCGTGTCATCTCTCTCGGTAATTAGAGATTCTTCCAGAGAAGCAATGGGATTAAAGCGTACTGACAGCCAATCAATACTCCGAACCCCAATGTCATTAACTTTAGGTTTGTAGAGACAATCTCACGTGCCGGCCCTTACGCAGGGCAGCCACGAAGAGTAGCCCCTGCAATCGTACGGCAATTTATCAATCCCATTTTAAATAAATCATGATTGATAAGCGCGGCATAAGTCCGGCGAAAGAAAGACATTCCGTGTTCAACACGCAACCATCTCAACTTGCATCGGCATAAAAAAAGGTAGATGTGATGGTCTGCCCTTAATTTATTATGCAGTTTGCTGTCAATCGTTAATTCCAGGCCAGTAAATAGTTCAGTTGCGACCGGGTATCCTTGAGCCGGTTGGCTACGATGTACAGCACACGTTCCATAATATCGGCGCGCAGTTTGTCATCGTTGCGCAAGATTTCCATAAAGGGGACGCTGGGAATTTGAATGACGGTAACATCTTCTTTGCATACGGATTTTGCCGTGACTAGATGGGGCGGCACAAAAGCCGACCAGCCGAACAGTTCGCCGGGTTTGATGGTATCGATGGTGACGTGGTTTTCCTGCTGCATGGAGATTTCCAACGCCACCAATCCGGCATGGACAAAGTAAAAGTCTGTGCAGTCGTCCCCTTCTGCTTGAATCACATCGCCGGATTTGTAATTCGTCAAAAACGCGATGGCAGCGATCTTCTCTGCTTGATCTTGTGAAATGCTGTCAAAGAACTCTAAACCTTGAATGTTGTCGGCTGTGATCATATACGTTTCCTCTACCGCTAAAATTATAAGCAAATGCGCCTGCGTAAATGATAACAAAGATTGGCAACTTGAGGGCAAAAAAATGAAAAATACAAAAAAAATGGTGGTTAAAAAAATAACCAAATCCGAGAGATTTGATAATTGATAATTGATGGGTGAGAAACCGGTGGGGCTACAAGATGCGTTCGATACGGCTTCCCTTGTAGGGCTTTTTATTCTTCTTTGGGCGGATCGAGGGTGCGAACCCATTCGGCGAATGCTTCTGCGTCTTCGCGGTTGAGGGCGAGGCCGTCCATGGCACCGATGGCTTCCATCTCGCCGCGAATGCCGAGTTCAATGGCCTTTTCGCGAGATGGATCCATCATCCATTCGACGATGATGTCATAAGGCCGGTCGGCGGCATACTCCAGCGCTTTCCCTAAGCCGCCTTCAGGCGCGCCTTCGCCTTTCACCGAGTGGCAGGCGAGACAATTGTTTTGTGTCAAGAGTGTTTCAATGTGTTCGTTTCCAGGGCCAAGCATGGTAGGCGGTTTGACTTCGAACAGGCCGGCCATGGCTTCGGTTAACAGTTTGGCTTCTTCTTCGGTGAGTTTTACCCCGGCCATCTCACCGGTGGCTTCGGATCGGATTTTAAGTTCTTCGGCTTTTTCGGCAGTGGGTTCAAGCATAAACGCCAATACCACGTCTTCATTCCGGCTGGCGACCGATTCAATCGCGCCGCCGGGTACCTCTTGCCCCATGCCGTTCATGGTATGGCAGGAAAGACAGCCCATCGTTTGAATGCGTTCCACATCCGAAAGCGGTCGCAAATTCACGGGAGTAAGGGTGCGCACATGGGCGAAAACCAACGTGAGCGGCATCATGGCGGTTAATCCAGCCAGCACGGCGGCTATTGGACGTAATGATTTTAAATATTTTTGCAGGAAGATATAGATCAAAATGCAAACGGCTGCCGCGCCCGCAAGTAATGCCAGCCAGACTATGTTGTCTTGAGTTTCCGTCAGCGGGACATAATGCGGAGTGGGGTGCCAATAAATGATGACCCACAACGCGACAAAGCATACCGCGCCGATGAGCAGATCGGTGAAACGGTTGCCCAACGACATCGCTGCCAGGGCGAAGCCGCCGCTGAGAATAAGCCCCAACGACGCGAAGGATAGCAACTTAGAGCCATCGCCGGCCATCATGCGGCTCCAAAATACCGCGTCGTTTTCCCTGTATCCGGTTTGCGCGTACCAATAGGTGAACATCAGAATAATGGCCAAGACGGGAATGGCGATTACGTGAACGCGCTGCCATTTTTGATTGCCGGTTGCGGTGGTAATGATGGTTAAAAAACCCGATAACACAAATAATAGAATCAAAACTTCAGAGAGGCGTAATAGGAAAATATGCATAATTTTATCATTTACGACTGGTTTGAGATTTGTACCAATTTTATGTTGAAGCGGAAAATATCAAAGATGTAGAAACAAGTTTGTCAACTGAAATCCTGTTTGAAATCCTGTTTGGGCATACTTGCATATTCCACCGTGAAAACAATCTACTGTTCTCTTACACACCATCCCAGAAAGTCGTATACTAGTTGTTTTCAAATTGAACGAAACTAGAGAGCCTATAGAAAATTTTTTCCTTATGTCAAACGATAAACCGATCATAGTTCAAAGCGATAAAACCGTATTTTTAGAAGTGGATTCTCCCGTATTTGAAGACGCCCGCGACAGTTTGGGGGCGTTTGCCGAACTCACCAAATGTCCGGAGCATATCCATACGTATGTGATAAGCCCGTTGTCATTATGGAATGCTGCCAGCGCGGGATGGACCGTAGAGCGGGTATTGGAAGAATTGCGGACCTACTCGAAATACCCGGTTCCCTCCAACGTGGAGACGGATATTGAAGAGTTTATGAGCCGCTATGGGCGGTTAAATCTTATCCGTGAAGATGGCCAATTAATTTTGAAGAGCCAAGATCCCTTGTTGTTGGATCAAATCAGCCGCCATAAAAAAACGCAAAATTATATCGAAAAACGTCTGGATGATCATACCGCTCAAATCGGCGGTGGGTACCGTGGGAACCTGAAGCAAGAACTGATTAAGATTGGATTTCCGGTATGCGACAGGGCAGGGTACAGTGAAGGCAAGCCGCTCCAGGTGGAGTTATCAGAAACCACGGCATCCAACAAACCGTTTCGGATGCGTGATTATCAAGAATCGGCAATCGCATCGTTTTATCGTGACGGAAGCACATCCGGCGGCAGCGGCGTTGTTGTATTGCCATGCGGGGCGGGAAAAACCGTCATCGGCATTGGCTGTATGGCACGGATGAACTGCCGTACGCTAATTCTTGCCACCAACATCGTAGCGCTGCGCCAGTGGAAGCGTGAAATCCTGGATAAAACCGATTTAACTGAAGAGCAAATCGGAGAATACAGCGGGGAACACAAAGACATTCGTGAAGTCACCATCGCCACCTATCAAATTCTCACCTATCACAAAAAGGGGTCAGACGAATTTCCCCACATGAAGTTGTTTGAAGCGGGGGAATGGGGATTGGTCATCTATGATGAAGTGCATTTGCTGCCCGCGCCGGTCTTTCGGGTGACGGCTGAGATTCAAGCCATGCGCCGTCTGGGGTTAACCGCAACGCTGGTGCGTGAAGACGGGCATGAAAGCGATGTCTTCAGTCTGATCGGACCGAAGTGTTATGACATCCCTTGGAAGGTGTTGGAGAAAAAAGGCTGGATCGCTACCGCGGAATGCCATGAAGTTCGCGTCCCATTGCCGCAGGATATGCGCCCGAAATATGTCACGTCTCCGCCCCGGACACAATACCGGATCGCGGCGGAAAATCCGATCAAACTGGAAGTATTAGAAACATTATTGGAGCAGTATAAAGACGAACGGCTTTTAATTATCGGACAATATTTAAAGCAGCTGAACAGCGTGGCCGAACTGTTTAAGATTCCCCTCATCACCGGACAGACGCCGAATGCCGACCGGGAAGAATTGTATGCCAAGTTCCGCAGCGGTGAGATCAACCAACTGGTGGTATCCAAAGTGGCGAACTTTGCGATTGATTTGCCGGAAGCCAATATCGCGGTGCAGCTGTCGGGTTCGTTTGGATCGCGGCAGGAAGAAGCACAGCGCTTGGGGCGTATATTGCGTCCCAAAGTAGACGGACGTACCGCCCACTTTTATTCGCTGGTCACGCGGGATAGTTCCGAAGGGGATTTCGCCCAGAAGCGGCAGCGCTTTTTGGCGGAACAAGGGTACCGCTATACGATACACAATGAAGGAGACCCCGTCACGGCGGCGCTTACACCGTTATCTTCGCTATCATGAATTTACATCAGATGCTATCCCGTTTTTCACACGATCAACTCACGAAATTGTCGGAAGAGTTCGGCGTGGTGAGCATGTCGCCATCCACACGTAATCTGCTGCAAGATGTCCGCGCGAAATACCGCGATGTACGATTCTTAGCGCGCTTGATTTCGGAACTGCCGGAAGCGCACCGCGGGTTTTTGCAGACGGTGATCTTCTTGGTTCCCTTCAAAAATCAAACCGCGGAGATTCCGGCTTCGTTATTAAATGCCTGGTTCGGGCAAGACCCGCATCCATTGCGCTTGTTTTTTGAGAAAGGGTTATTCTTTAAAAAAGATGAAGCGTTAATGCATACGGTAATCATTCCGGATGATTTGTTCGCGGAGTTATCGAGACTGCTGCTACCCAAACCGGTGAAGGGATTGAATGAAGAAACGGCAGACGGTTCCCCCCTAGCCGGCCGGATTCGAATGTTGGAATTGGTGTTTCACTTGTTGTGCTTTTTAGACCGGCGAAAAGCTTCGTTGACCCAAGTTGGGAACATCCACCGGAAAGTAATGGAGATGTTTCAGAAGCGGCTGCCCAGCGCGGTGTATACGGAAGACGAATTTTGGTTCGCGCTGAACTTTTGCCGCCACCTGCATTTGTTGGTGGAGCACAACGGGGCGCTGCGGACTTCTTCCATAACGGGAGAATGGTTTGAAAATAAATTAGACACCATGCTGCATTCACTTTGGCGGTTCTTTTTGACGGAAGCGGTTTATCCCCGGCGCGATTTGCAGCAGTTTTTGTTGTTTCTACGCGCGCAGTGCCTGACAAAGGACGGGGCGTCCTTTCGATGTGCATACACCGCGTGTTTGAAGGAATTTGTCAATCAGATTAATCCTGCCCTACCCGACGGTTCGGAACTGCATCAATCGGCACAAACTTGGATGCGCTTGTTGGAATTCAGCGGCTTGATTGAATTCGATTCGCTGGACAACCCGGCATCGTTTTGCATGACCTATGTGGGACAGCGTATTTTGATGCGGGAAGAAATGGTTATCCAAAAGGTCAAAAAAGAATCCGGTATGCTGCAGCCGAATTTTGATTGGCTGATACCGCCGACGGCCGGGTATGACGAATTGTGGAAAATTGATCAAATTGCCGAGTTTGAGCAGCGCGATGTGATGACACGTTTTCGCTTGACACAGGGAAGTATTCTGCACGCGATGCGCAAAGGGTGGAGCCAGGATGAAGTGATCTCGTTTATCTTAGAACACAGCCAAAACCGGGTGCCGGAGAATGTGTTATACAGCGTTAAAGAATGGTGCGGGAAGTATGGGGAAATCCGCTTAAAAAAAGTGCTGTTGCTTGAATGCCAGAGCAAAGCGTTGGCGGAAGAGCTTTTGCAGATTGAAGCCTTGCAGCCTTGGCTGGGAGGCCGCATCGGCGATTGTTTTTTTGCGGTCGAAGAAAACGAAATGCGCGGACTCAGCAAGACCTTGCAAGATCTTGGATATGAGCCCGCGGTGATTAAATCTTCTTCGATGAACGAAAAGAATTAACAACAAAGGAAACTCAAAATTTATGCTGCCTGGCACACAGGTGGGCTACCAGACAAAAGCGGTATACGAAAATATATATTCCCGCTTTTTACAAAAAACGGAATGATACTTTTTAAAGGGTTGTGCCCACACAACGATCAACACGGACACTCTTCAATTCAAGAGGCATAAATTCATCCGTTTTAGTGGATGGAGTTTCCGCCTTCCATATATTTTTGCCGGAAGGAATTAAACCCCGGATCGTTGATCATTTCGGATTGCTCCAGCACATCCAAAAAGTGATCGAATTGTTCGCTGAACAATTTATTGACACGCAAGCGCGGACTTTCGCCGTCTGCTTCCTGACCGGGCATGAAGATGGAAGGCTCAGCCGATGACTCCACATCATGGAGATGTTCATACGCGATGCTGAACATGCGTTTGCCGTGTTCTTTGTATATCCGTTCGTGATACAATGCCGTCCACCACAAAATCATTTCGCCGATGCTTTCGTAAAAGCGGATGGTGTTTTGCGGGGTGGAAGAATCGACCGTGCAAAGAGCAATGCCTTCTTCGATCAGGTGTTTTCCGCCGGTGACCGGCAAGAAGCGGATCATGATCTTGCAGAGATAATCCATCGCGATGGGTTCGGGAATCCAATACGATTTCATGAATCCGCGCGCGAGAATTTGCTGAAAGGTGGATTCCAAATCATGGTACGCATCGCCATAATAAGACAGGAGTGTTTCTTGCCATTGCGGGTCGGTTGGATGAAGGTTTATTTTCATGTGCTATCCCTCAAAACATCTAGGATTCGGTAATATGCCATTCGGCACAAACGTTGTACCATTACAATAGCAATTTTAGAAAATTTCAACCAAATTTTCAACTGAAAATTGGAATTCTTGATGACAAAACTTCAAAAAAATCAAGGGCTTTATCCGCTGCATGTGTTGATGCTCACTACCGATTCGGAAATTTGCGGGACGGAGCGTATCCTGCTTTCGCTGCTGCGCAATTTAAACCGAAGCAAATACAACGCTTCGGTGGTCACGCTTTTTGGTCCGGGTGATTTGGTGGAAGAGGTAGAAAAACTCGGCTATCCGGCAATCAACCTGCGTATGAAAGAAGATTCATTTTTTAAAGGGCTGCAAAGATGGCGAACATTTTTGAATGAACAGCAGCCGAATTTAATTCAAAGTTTGCTGATCCATTCCAATCTTTTAGGCAGGTTCACTACGTTTGCTTGGAAGCGGCGTATTGCCATGCTTGGTGGTATCAGCACGGTCTACACCGTTGAAGGGTACGGTAGGATGTACGCGTGGATCGAGCGGTTAACACACTTTATGGATGACCTGTATTGCGTGAATTCCGGGCTGGGGATGAAGCAGGTGAGGGAAGCGATTCGGCTGCCCGGTACGAAATTGGCTTTGGTGCATAACGGGGTGCAGTTGATGGACGACCCGCTGGATATTGATCTTGCGCGGCGTGAGGTTCGGCATGAGTTTGGATTTGGCGCGAAGGATTTGGTGGTGGGGGTTGTGGCGCAGTTGCGGCCGCCAAAGCGGCATGACATTCTCGTGAATTCCGTGTATGCGTTAAAGGATTCTTTTCCAAAGTTGCGTTTGTTGATTGTAGGAACAGGTGAGCGGAAACAAGCGCTGCAGTCGATGGCGCACGAGATGGGGATAGAAGATCGTGTGGTCTTTGCAGGGTTCCGCACCGATGCGCGAAGGCTTTTGTATGGGATGGATATCTTTGGGTTGCCGTCGGAGGTTGAAGGGGAACCGGTATCTGTAATGGAAGCAATGAATGCCGGGTTACCGGTTGCGGCGGCGGCGACAGGTGGAATTCCGGAAATTACGCGGGCGGGGGAGACGAGTTTACTCTCGACACCAGGGAATCAGGACGAGTTTACGTCTATATTAAAAGAGATGCTTCGCGACGAAGAAATGCGAACCCGGATGGGGGAAGCCGGGAAAAAGCGGGTGCGGGAATTGTTTTCCGCGGAACGGATGACACGTGAGTTTGAGGCGTTGTATGACCGGTCGTACCAGTCGCGGAATGGGATGGAATACTAGGGCGTTTCAGAGTTGGATAGACAGAATCTATCGTTCTCCAGGGGCAATATCATTGACATAAGAAAATCAACCTGAAAAATAACGTTTTGTCTCCCCCAAAGCATTTGGGGGAGATGTCCGACGTAAGGAGGACAGAGGGGGTTGGAAGAGAACCATAAACCATAAACCTAAAAAAAGCAGTTGATATTGAAAAGTATGCCATAACTTTTTGAATATAATAGAATTATGAAATGCGGTGCAGTTGAAAAATAATCACCAAAAGGGTGAGAGCGGTTAATCGTAGAATTTCTTGAATTCGTTGGACTTATCACTCGTCACTAATCACTGTTTTTAGGATAAAGATTCAACCTGTTTTAAAGAAGTTTTTTGCTTGGCAATCAAACGAAGCAATCTGTTAAGCCGTTTTGATTTTCGTGAACAATCCAAATTGGAAATCGTATTAGAGGGGGATTGATGATCGAACGGTCAATTCCACCCCAATCCTCCTCAGTCTTGAAGGAGGAATTCGCATCACACAAAAATAAATTTAAATTGAAACCATATTATTTGTGTATGGAGAGCAGCCCTTTGGGAGAAGATAAGAGAGGAGGACGATGAGGACGATGAGGACGATTGCTCCCCATGACGCAATCGTGTCCGTAGAGTGCGCTCTATCCTGCCCATAATTCTTTTAAGATGGTCACGGCTAGCCGGTACACCGCGACCCCCTGCGTTTTAACGTTTGTAAAGCTCCCCATATTTTCTGCGAAGATACTTCAAAAACGCGTCCGGCTGCAAAGGGGAACCGGTCAGGTCTTGGATGAGTTCGGGGGCGGTTTTGCGCCGGCCGATTTGGTGGACGTTCTTTCGCAGCCAGTTGAGCAGAACGCCGAAGTTGCCCGCTTCCACTTCATCCCATATCTTGGGAATATCGGTTTGGATGCGCTCAAACATCTGCGCGGCGTAGAGGTTCCCCAGCGCGTAGGTTGGAAAGTATCCCATATACCCCTGCGACCAGTGGACATCCTGCAGGCAGCCCAATCCATCGTTGGGGACATCCAATCCGAGATAGGTTTTCATCTTCTCGTTCCACACCGCGGGGATGTCATCCACCTTCAGTTCTCCCTCAAATAGCGCGAGTTCGATTTCAAAGCGCAGGACGATGTGCAGGTTGTAGGTACACTCATCCGCTTCGACACGGATGAAGGATGGCTGCACCCGGTTTACCGCTTGGTAGAGTTGCCCGGCGGATAGGCTGTCGAGTTGGCCTTTGAATTGTTCTTGCATAGCGGAATGGTAGTGTTTCCAAAACGGCAAACTGCCTCCGATGATGTTTTCCCACATCAGCGATTGCGATTCATGAATGCCAAGCGAGATGGCTTTGGCTAAAGTGGCGCGCTCATCCTCTTCTAAAAAGCCTTGCTCATACAAGGCATGTCCGCATTCGTGGATAGACCCCATCAACCCGGCAAAGAGATCGTCTTTGCGAATGCGGGTGGTGATGCGCACATCCTTCAAATCAAACTCTGTGGTGAAGGGGTGAACGGATTTATCCTGCCGCCCCGCTTCGAAATCAAAGCCCAAATCTTTGACGACGCGCAGGGTAAAATCCCACTGCGCCTGTTCATCCCATTCTTGCTGTGTCCATGACAAATCAGGCTGGGGTGCGTTTATGACTTGGTTCACAATTTCGGATTGCTCGTTCGCGAGGCGGTCAAACACCGGTTTAAGCGACTCGGCTGTCATGCCGCGTTCGTAGTCTTCCAGCAAAGCATTATAGGGCGAACCTTCATAGCCCAAATATTCCGCCCGGCGGTGGAGCAATTCCGTTAATTTTTGCACATGCGGCCGGAAGGTTTTATAGTCGCTTTCTTTCTTGGCTTTGATCCAGGCGTTAAACGCTTTGCTGCGTTCAAGGGCGAATTCCTGCACGTACTCATTGGGGAGTTGGGTCGCGCGTTCGTAGTCGTACCAGGTTTCGCTGACGAGTTTGTTTTCATCGGCAGTGAGACTATCGGATTGATCTTGCAGCGCCTTAAGCAGGTCGCCAACCTCTTTATCCGTAAACATGCGGTGCGCGATGGTGGAGAGCGTCGAAAGCTGCTTTCCCCGCCCCGGAGCGGCTTTGGGGGGCATGAAGATTTCCTGATCCCACTGCAAGAGCGAAGCCGCCGCATGGACATCGTGGATCTCGCTGAGTTTTTGTTTCAGTTGCTGGAGCTGCTGGAGTTGTTCTGACATAAGGTTCCTTTGATTCATTGGTTTGAACCGCGAATAAACGCGAATCCACGCGAATATAGTATTTCTGATAAGATGAACCGCAAGCGTAAGACGATTTAACTATTGGATAAAACTATCCAATAGTGTTTCTTGATTCTAATATGCAACGATCATCTTATGTGTAATATCGGTAGAGTAATCATGCTGATAAGCCTCAACGAAAGAGAGACTTAGCGGTTTTCTTTCTGAACAATCTGAAATCAAAATGGCGTAAGAGAAATAGCGAATCTCTAATATTTCTGGGCATCTCATTATAGGGACTCTAGTACATCGTCATACATGAATTGATAGTAGCCTTGCCTTTGTTTTCCCCGGAGAGATCGACACCCTTCAATCAATCGTTGAGACAATACTACTATTGTGTCAATCGAAAAATGACGGCTGGCTATCGGTTGTTCCAGGTTCTTCAGGGCAATGTCATTGACTGAAGGAAATCAACCAGAAAAACAACGCTTTGCCTTCCCAAAGCATTTGGGGGAGATGTCCGACGCAAGGAGGTCAGAGGGGGTGCGAAGAGAACCATAAACCAGAATGATTTAACCGATTGTTTAGAAGTCGTTTCCTGGGCAATCAAACGAAGCAATCGGTTAAGCCGTTTACCCCAATGGCTTACAGATGATAGCCAGGGGCAGAGTGACCGAAGGGAACGCCGCCCCTGGAAATGTGAGAGAAAATCTGACCCTGAAAGGGTCAAAGAAATGAGTAGGTTCTTTAAGTCAACAGCATTGGGCTAGTATTTGTGACAATCAACTCTTGCGCTTACGATATGAAGTGAAGATTTGATATCAGTTTTTTTATTTTTTTTGAAAATAATGTAACAAAATCTGGTTACATTAATAACCATCCACACACGTTGCTGGTTTTTCCTTTCAAAAAATCCATTCTCTTTTGCTTTCCATGTTTTATCTTTTTCCTGAAAACACTATCGATTCACATCGTGCATTCAAGATGTGACAACGATGTAAACTAGATATTTTTTTAAATATTTACTTTTTCAATCAACTTTAAATCCATTGATTTCATTGAAATTAGCGTTTGCAATTAACAGAATTTATGATAAACTTATAATCAATAACCAAATCGATCATGAAAGATATCGTGCAATGTCAGGGACCAAAAAACAAAAGGGAAAAGTCACCATCAATCAAGAGCAGTGCAAAGGATGCGGCTTTTGTGTTGAATTTTGCCCGAAGAATATGCTCCAATTGGCACAAGAATACAATAGCCGCGGATATCACTACCCTATCGCCTATCACGAAGAAGAATGTTTAGGCTGCGACAAGTGCGGCGAGTACTGCCCCGATTTTGCCATTCATGGCGTGAAATTGACTACATAAAGCGGCTTAAAATCCCGACCGTTTTTATGAATATATTTATTGTATGCGCAAGCAACTGAGGTAAGCATCATGTTATCAGCGGACTCCAAAGCCGTCCGCGCAGGCACGCACTTCCTAGACGGAGACAGCGCCTGTGCCGAAGGCGCCATTGCGGCAGGATGCCGGTTTTGTGCCGGCTACCCCATCACCCCCTCCACCGAAGTCGTTGAACTGCTTGCCAGACGGTTCCCCAAAATCGGCGGCATGTTCATCCAAATGGAAGACGAAATCGCCTCCTCCATCACCATTCTCGGTGCGGCATGGGGGGGCGCCAAAACCATGACCGTGACATCCGGCCCCGGGTTTTCACTCATGATGGAGCACATCGGTTACGCCATCATGACCGAAACACCCTGTGTGTTCGTTAACGTACAGCGCGGCGGCCCCTCTACCGGATTGCCCACTCTTCCCGGCCAGCAGGATATGATGCAGGTTCGCTGGGGTTCGCATGGCGACTTCGAAACCATCGCGCTATGTCCCAATTCGCCGCAAGAATGCTTTGATATGACCATCCAGGCATTCAATTTGGCCGAGAAATACCGCACACCCGTATTTCTGATGATGGATGAATGCATCGGCCACATGATGGAAAAAGTGGTGATCCCTCCCGCGGATGATATCAAACTCGAACCGCGCCATTATACCGGCCGCAAACCCGGCGAATTCTACCCCTACAGCGAAATGGAAGGCATGGTTCCAAAAATAACGCGCGCCGGGTTAGGCCACAACATCCACGTTACCGGCTTAACGCATGATGAACGCGGCTACCCTGCCATGCAAGCCGATGTTCACCAAGACTTGGTTCAGCGCTTGATGGATAAAATCCGCCTATCCACTCACGAGATCATCGAAGTGGAAGAGATCGATTTAGATGACGCCGATATAGCTGTGGTCTCGTACGGCATCAGTTCACGGGTGGCTATGCAGGCTATGCACTCCGCAAAATCCCGCGGGATCAGCATTGGCATGATGCGGCTCAAAACCGCGTGGCCGTTCCCGGAACAACGTGTTCAGGAACTCGCAAAGAAATGTCGAGCCATCGTTATGGTTGAAATGAATATGGGACAAATGCTGCGGGAAGTCGAACGGCATGCGCATGGCGCCTGCCGGGTCATTCCCGTATTGAACGCCGGCGGTGCCGTACACCGTCCCGAAGAGATCGTAAACGCTATTATGGAGGCTGAATCGTGTCTGGAAAGTCGTTAGAAGCAGCGGAAGAAAAATTAGAACATTTGGGAAATCCCGTAATTGAAAAAGAGGATGCGTTTTCCAAGCAACTTGAATCGTATCTGCGTATGGACCGCATACCGCATATATGGTGCGCGGGCTGCGGTATTGGAACGGCGGTCAACGTCTTCATCCGCGCATTGATTGATTCCGATATCGAGAAAAACAACATCAGCGTGGTCTCCGGCATCGGCTGCAGCGGCCGTGTGGCGGGGTACCTCAATCTCGATTCATTTCACACCACCCATGGCCGCGCCATCCCTTTCGCCATCGGTTTGAAACTGGCGAACCCCAAATTAAACGTAGTCGTCATCAGTGGAGACGGCGATCTTTCCGCCATTGGAGGCAACCACCTGCTGCACGCCGCGCGCCGCAACTTTGATATCAAAGTGGTCTGCATCAACAACTTCGTCTACTCCATGACCGGAGGCCAAGCCGCCCCCACCACACCGCGCGGGACCATTGCATCCACCACACCCTACGGCTTTTTCTTAGAGCAATTCAACCTCTCGCATTTGGTCGATGCCTTCGGCGGTACCTACATCGCGCGCTGGACGACCTACCACGCGAAATCCTTGCAAAGAACCTTTAAAGAGATGATGAGCAAAAAGGGATTTTCGTTCGTCGAAGTACTCTCTCCCTGCCCCACACTTTACGGGCGGCGCAATCATTTCCGGACCGGGTTGGAAGAAATGAAGATGTTCAAAGACGTGTGCAAAATCAAAAACGGTATCGACCCCAAAGACGCGCATATTATTCCCGGACAAGAAATTATCATTGGCAAATTCATCGACCGCGAACAACCCACGTTTTTAGAGTCGATGGAAGCGCAATTGCAGCAAAGTTTAGGCGAACAATATGTGCCGTATCAAGGAGCCGTGGTATGAGCTTAACCCAAATTCGCGTAGCCGGTTTCGGCGGCCAAGGCGTTATCATGGCCGGAACCATCCTCGGCAAGGCCGGGGCTATTTTTGACAACCAACATGCGTGCATGAGCCGCAGTTACGGCCCCGAAGCACGCGGGGGATCATGCAGCGCGCAGCTTTTAATTTCCGATGAACCGATTACCTATCCCTATGTTACCCATCTGGATTATCTGCTGGCCATGTCAAAAGCAAGCGAAGAAAAGTATTACCGCGATTTGGCCGGTGACGGCGTGTTGATTTACGAAAGCGATTTGGTTGAACCCCACAGCAACGAAACCGTCAAACGCGTCGGGATTCCCTGCACACGCATGGCAGAAGAACTGGGCGGCCGCATGATGCTCAATATGGTGATGCTGGGATGCCTGTCCAAACAATGCACCAGCATATCAAAGGAAGCCATTCAAAAAGCCATCGCCGAGACCGTCCCCCCAAAAACAGTCGACAAAAACCTGGAAGCCTTTGAGCAGGGGTATCACTACGAGAATTGAGGATTGTAGGATGGATTAAGACCCTTCACTAACCCCATCTTTTTATTTTTGTCTGCCATTATTAAAAACGTAAATCTCTCCACATTCTCATTTTTATGGTATGATTTGAATACATCCACAATGTAGGCAGAGAAATGGTTACATCAGTTTTGACACAAAGACAATTTACAATTGACGAATATCACCGTATGGGTGAATCCGGTATTTTACATGAGGATGACCGGGTTGAACTCATAGAGGGAAAAATCGTATCCATGTCTCCCATCGGATTGCGCCACACTGCATGTGTAAAACGCTTAATTAAACTGTTTTCATCTCTCGTCCAAAACAACCAAACCCTCATCAGTGTGCAAGATCCATTGATCGTCAACAACCACAATGAACCCGAACCGGATATCGTTTTGCTGAAATACCTGGAAGACTGTTACGAATCCAAAAGACCGTCGGATGAAGATGCACTGCTGGTCATCGAAGTAGCGGATACTTCCCTTACTTATGACAAAACCATAAAAGTTCCGCTATACGCAAAATCACAAATCAGTGACCTTTGGATTGTGGATTTGAATTCCAACACAACACAAACCTTTCGCTTTTCCAATGGAAAAACGTATCAAGAAGTTAAAACGCATAAAAATCAAGACGCCATCACCCCGCTAGCCTTCCCGGATTTCTCCATTTCTGTTTCAAATATATTCGGAACAAAAACGAAGTATTCATAATCAGCCACAACTTATGGAACAATTTCCAACGCGTTGCCATCTACCAACCGGTAGATATTGAAATCACTATCCAGCGCAAATATTTGCTTAAAGAAAAACCGCTCCGCCATCGCCACCAAGGACGCATCGGCTAAATCCATTGGAGTGTCATGATACTTTTCCATCAAAACTGCCATTCGGTTGATTTCATTTGGGGATAAATTATGCAGTTTGAGTAATCCATCAAAGTACAATTTCCAAAGTTTTAAACGAAAATGATATCCCCCTACTTCACTAAGGAATTACATTGTTTCTGTAAAACATGGCCAGGTAGTAATAGCATTTTGATCAGGCCTTTGATTAAACAGTTCTAAGCATTGTTCGTGGTATAAATCCCTATTGTCCAATAATGCAATTAAAGGGCCGGTATCGATGAGAATCATAATTTGCCTTGTTTATATTTTTCCATCATACCTTCAGCAAATTTTTTACCGCAATTTATCGAAAGTGGAGTACCATCTTCCGAGAGTTTGCCATAACTGATCACTCCAATGTGATCTTTAAAGCGATCATACATTGTCCTACCGCTATTCACAGGTTTCTCTTCATCCAACTGCGGCGCAACCTGCTTCCGCAAGATATCCAACGCCAATTCTTCCGGCGCAACCCCCGCTTGGCTGGCTTTTTCGGCCAGCGCTTCTTCTATTTCCGGTGTGAGTGTGATGTTCATAATGGCCTCGAATGCATTTGGTGTTATTGACTCAATATAGCACAACGGATTGAAGAGACAATCGACTTTTTCAGGCAGTGGGTTTGTTGGGTTGAGGCTGTCCGCGAAATATATTATGTCCACGACATAACAAACTGAAAATAACCCTAAAAATATCCGGTTGAAATTATACCACTGAATGGTATGATATCACTATGGCAAAAGGAATTGAATGGACGGTGACATTCAGTCCAAATGTCCATAAATCACTTCGCAAATTGCCGCATGCTATCCGGGAAAGGCTTGCGGTTCTGGTTCGGGATATAACGTATAGAGGACCGGTTAGAGGTGAGTGGAAAAACTATTCTAAGTTGGATAACAAAACGCATCACTGCCATCTCCATAAGGGCAAGCCCACTTATGTTGCCGTTTGGAAAGTGATAGAAAACGAAGTTCGTTTAGTGGAGATTATCTATGCCGGTACTCACGAAAAAGCGCCCTACTGATAACAACGTTAAAGTAGTCTTATATGGGCCAAAAGAACAAAAAGATAACTTCTTGCAGACAGCAAAACGCTTTCAGTTTGAAGAAACAGCCAAACCGGTTAACGCAATGGAAGCCTTAAACGAATATATCGATAGGGAATATCTACCCGGCATTACGCTGAAGGTACACCGGAAGAATGCCAACCTTACCCAAAAAACACTAGCAGATAAATTAGGGGTAAAGCAGCATCACATCTCCGAAATGGAAAACAACAAACGCCCCATCGGCAAGGAACTCGCCAAGAAAATCGCCGCCGCTTTCCATACCGATTACCGGGAATATTTGTAAGAATCATTTTGTAAGAATTATACTGAGGTTGTTTGCCGATTTTTTTCTACAACCTCTCCCATCTCATAAAGAACATCCGGGCAAAGGTCTATTCCGTTATCCCAAAAAATCGTTTCGGCTTCTTGATCGATTCGAACGGTTTTGAAATATTTCTCATCTTACAATGGCTTAAACTTGCTTTCCGGCGTCTGCGACCATTCTTGTAATTTGTCCTGCAAATCCACTTTCACGATCTCACCGGTATTAAATCGCAGGGTTAATACGTATGGTTCAACATCGACGATCTCTTTGATTAAGCCTCGTCAAAAAAAAAATGTAAGTGAATTTTGGTTCGGGCAAGTGTCCAAGTGAACGATACTACACGTCCAAACGTCAGAACAACCGAAACCCGATTGCCTGGAAGCATATCCGGTACAAACCATTTTAAAACGGGGGATTGTTGGTATTATATTAATCAATCAGAAAAAATGTATGGGGCGCCGGTATTTTACTTTTGTATGCCTCATGGAGCACCACGGTTCATAAATAAAACGAGTAAAATCGATAGACCTATTTACCGAGACGGTTCAATCGCACACAACAAGCGCGTTGTAACTCTACTTCTAAATCAGGCGGCTTGCGGAAAACGTGAGCCGGGATAGAAACCGCCATGTCAAAAAAATCAACGACGACCCTAATTGCCGATTATACCTCGTTTGAATCCAGAGAAATAACGACAGCAATAGGCGGTTGATATGTCTTCTCGCGCGTCCGGATGCCATTCAACAAGGAACCCAACAGCAATCGATTGGGGGGTGCCGACTGAACAAGATGAACCGCTGGTCTTATCTATATGCGGCTGGAGCGGCTCCGGGAAAACCTGGCTTATCGAAAATCTTATTCCGATTCTTCACAAAAAAAACATAACCGTCGCTGTCATGAAGCATGATGCGCACCGGCTGGAGTTCGACCATCCGCATAAAGACAGCGGCCGTTTTTTTTCAGCAGGAGCGTCTTATGTAATGGCACATGATCAAAAACATGGCTTTATTCGTTTTCATAAAAAGGACCATTTTATTCTAGGGGATTGGATACAATCCCTCTCAAGAAATGTAGATTGTATCCTGATTGAAGGACACAAAGATTCTCCCTGGCCGAAACTATGGCTGGAACATCCTTCCAAAGGCAATCCTCCTGCGTCTACTCATAATATTATTCAAAGGATACCTTGGAAGAATGACCGGCTGTCTTACGCGGCACACTTGATCATCGATTGTTTCTCAAAGAAATGGGCCGAAAGAAAACTGTACGCCGGCATCTTATTTGGGGGACAAAGCAAGCGCATGGGACAACCCAAACATCGTATGCAATGGGGCGATTCAACCCTGATGGATCATCTAATCAAACAATGCGCGCGGGAAAATCTGCCTACCGTATTGTTAGGAAATCATCGTATAACAAACAACGCGATTACTCGAATACCGGATGTTCCAAATTGCCAAGGCCCTCTTGCCGGGATGCTCGCGGCAATGCGGTGGAACCCCCATGTTTCATGGTTGTTTCTTGCGTGTGATATGCCCTTGTTTCATGCAGATGCTATTCGCTGGCTGGTATCACAGCGAAAACTAGGCCGGTGGGCAATTGTTCCTGAAGAGAATGCTCTTTCGCATCCATTGGGAGCGCTATATGAACCGCAATTTCTGTCAACAATCGAATCCGGGGTGCGCTCCGGGAATTCTTCTGTTCAACCGCTGCTGACTCATGCAAAGGTCGAGAAAATTGCAATCCCCGAATCATTAAAGCGCTGCTGGAAAAACTGCAATACGTTCGAAGAGTGGAGCAAACTGCAAAATGATGCTTAGAGGTAATGATAAATCTTTCACGCAACCATACGGGATAATGAAACTGTAGGGTGAAACTGTAGGATGTACTCAAAACGAAGCGCAGCCCACCATGACCATCTCTGCTCACTCGATTTGAACCAACATTCTTATCGCAACTTGGCATTAGTATTCCTAAACTTGGAGGGAGAAGAGAGTGCGTTTTTAAGTTGAATCCCTTCAATCAAGGACATGGTTTACACATCTTCTCTTACTCCATAATTTTACCCAATAGTGATATTATTGCCCGCACTATCTGTACGAAATAAATCTGTTATATTCGGTTTGTTATTTAATTTAATCCAATTCAACGTGCCGTGGAGAGTTTTGTATGTTGTTTTTACTGTTGGATGATCATCCCTTATTCCGGAATTCCATGCGCGGGTTGTTGGAGTACCTCTATCCTGATGCCCAATTTTTGGAACTCGATAGCGTGGCCGAAACGCAAGCCTTTATCTGCAATCAGGTGCCTGATTTTATTGTTGCGGATTTGCAACTGGTGGATGCGATGAGTTTTGACTTAATCCGCGCCATCAAAAGCAAACACAAGCAGGTGCCAGTGCTGGTGGTATCGATGCACGAAGACAGCCGCATGATCAACCAAGCCTTGGACGCGGGAGCAGACGGTTATGTATCCAAACGCGAAGACACCCCGGCCGTCAAACAAGCCATCGCGCATCTGTTGGAGGGAAAGAAGCATCTCAGCGAAACGGTCACGGCGATCGTGCTGAAATCGTTGCAAACGCCAAAACAATCATACGAAACGGATTATGCTGCCCTTTTTAGCGAACAGGAATATCAAGTATTTAAAATGCTAGGCAGCGAAATGTCTAGAAAAGAAATTGCCGATAAATTGGATGTCAGCATACCAACAATCAATACTTACATAAACCGTATGAAAAAGAAAATGAAATTGAATTCTACCCTCAAATTGGTGTACCATGCGATCAAGGCCTGTAATGCTGAAATATAATATGAATCGCTTCTCGTCTTAGATGATTGATATGGATGTAATACATTAGCTACAGTAAAACATCGATTTCATAATAGATTCTTAGCTTGTTTTTTGCTAAAATTACAAGCCAAAATATAAGACAAACGCAGAGAATCCTAGGTTTATATCGTTCATCAATCAACATGCGTTTTGTTGATAACGTTGTGTTAAACCTGATTGCTGAGCCGATTGAATGAATATGAATTTGGAAGCGCCCCCTAAAAAACGGAAACACGTTAAACATTGGTTGATATACGTGTTCCTGTTCTACGTTTTGATTTGGGGGAGTTTGAACATCATTAGTAATTTACCGGTTACGCGGGATTATATTGTCGACAAACTGCAATCGACTACCGGCGTGGATATACAGAAATCCGGCTGGGTTTTCATCGGACCTTTCGGAGAAATGACGCTTTCTCATCTTTTGGTTGTGATGCAAACCCCTGTTCCCAATGTAGAGATAACGATCAATTCATTGATCGTCACTCAATTATGGAATGAGAAACCCACTCTTCGCTTTCAAGGAATCTCATCCCCTTGGGGTACGGTGAAAGCCGGTGAAATTGAAATTATCGGGGAATTGTTAAACCCGAGGTTTAATATTACCGTTTCCCAGGCAACGGTAGATGGGAAAACACTTTTGGCGGTACCCTCTGAAACACAGGGAAGTCACGTGGAATCAGAAATGCCGTTCCCCATTCAGTCTCTTCACATAGACCAGGTCGATGTATCTCTTCCGTGGCAGAACGTGACCGTTCGAGTCAATGCCGATTTGAATCTTCAAGACAAGAATGAAGAAGCGAGGGTGACGGTATTTTCTCCCTTAAACGATGGCACCTTGCGATGCACGATAAATTGGAACAAATTTCCAAACCTCATCCGCAATGTAAAAGTAAGACTGAATGAATTTGCGTGGATGGAACCGGGGTACACCGGACAAGCAATTGTCGATGGAGAAATGAATGTATCGGACCATCAATCGGCCCATCAAACGGAGTATCTTCTGTGCGCGAGTACAACCATCAATCATGCCTCGTTCTTATCGGTAGAAATCGCCAATCCCTTAGCCGTAAATGCCACAGCCGTATTGGACGAAGCATTGGTTTTACGAAATTCTGCGGTTCAACTAAAGCACAATCGTATTCGGGAATCAAGTATGAATTTAGAAATTCCCCCCGGTGAAATTACGATGGCATACACCCGAAATAATTCCTCCGAGCAAGCGTTGCGGTTGAATTTGAACAATACCATCTTTGGGACCGCGGCCATCGAATCTGTCGGCAATTTGTTTGATCCAGCAATGAACATGCAAAGTATAATTGCGGTAAAAAATGTTCCCATCCATCAGGTCATGAAATCGATACCCGCGGAATGGTCACTGCCGAACACGCAATTATCGGGTGAATTATTTGCGGATTTAGAAATCGTATCCAACGCGAATAAGGTCCACGATTACAAAGCGAAATTTGAATGGCGTGATGCAAATGCCGCCTATCCGGGAATCGCAATCACCAACGCGAATCTCACTGGAGAAGCGGCAGGAACAAACAGCCTCCATCAAGCTGAACTGATGATTGATGCCGGCAGCATTGCTCTTGATCCATTTCATCCACCGCTGGAACTTGCCATCGACCCATTTTCGATCGAAGCGAAGTACAATCTGCAGAATCATGAATTCGAAGTTGTTTCATCCAACCTGAAAAGCAATTATTGGGACGCACTAACCGCAGAACTGCACAGCGGTTATGCATACACCATTTCCACCCGTACATCATTAGATAAATTGTTTTCGGGTTATTTGTCGAACCTAATATCAACAGGGACCAGCGAATTGTCCTGCGTGGGTGGGCGATGCGCTCTTGGCGCGGTGGCAGCGCTGGCGACTGCTTCCTGGGCC
>CAYVAZ010000011.1:0-35656 GCA_964449065.1 uncultured bacterium | reverse complement strand
GCGTCCACACCCCGCCGCTTTGTTCAAACACATACGCCGAGCCGGAATCACTGCCCGCGTCATCATTCCTAAGTGCTCCCACCACCGCCGTATCGCCGGAAACGGCGACGGAAACACCAAATTCATCACCCGCCGCGCCATCCGAGGCAAGCAGTTTGGCAACTTGTGTAGGGGGTATAATAATTTTAGCAACGGCAGAATCGGTATCTGTCTCGCCGAAGTAATCCGTTACTTTTAAAGAGATGGTTTGGGTGCCTAAGCCAATGCCCAGCGCGGTTTGTTCTGCCGGTGTTACCGTTACGAATTGGCCGGTGCCGTCATCAAAATTGCCGTCGTTGTCTAAATCCCATTCAAAGCCAGTCAGCAATTCGGTGGTGCCGAATAACGCGCTGGCAGACCCGGAGGCATCCAAGTTTAGATCATCGCCATCATGAACAATGTACGGGCCGCCTGCATCGGCGATTGGTGGTTCGTTTACACCTGTTGGTCCCAGTTCCCAGGTATCGCCTTTCACACTACCGTTGTTTTGCCCGCCGAAGAGAACATGCTTGCCGCGCTTGCTATCATAGGCCATGGAAACATGAGTCCGTGCGGGTGGGCTCCCACCGGGGAACGAATGAGAATGCCAGTTTTCGCCATCCCATGAGCGGGTATCCCCATAAATCGTACCGGAGTTATTCCACCCGCCAAAAATAACCATTTGTTCCAGAAAGGTATCGTAAGCCGCGGCATGAAGGCTGCGGCTGGGTTGACCGGAACTATTTCTGTTGGTCCATTCGGTTCCATCCAATTCCCAGGTATCCGACAAACTTCCCAAGGAAAAATTAAATCCAGATAACAACACAATCACTTGCCGAATGGGATCAAATACCATTGGCGGCCAATGCCTGGAACCGGGACTGTTTGAACTGGTTATTGTTACAGGAGTCCAGTCTACACCATCCCATTCCCACACTTCATTGTTTTGAGAGTTTCCATCCGACAGCCCGCCAAACAACACGATTTTCTGACGGACTTCGTCGTATGCCATTCCGTGAAAGTTTCTTGCTCCAGGCTTGGTTACCGGAAACTTCTCCACCCAACCGCTTGCGCTGTCCCATTCCCAGGTATCGTCGCGGAAATTGGTATTAGATTCGGCTGTGTTGCCGCCAAACAATACCACTTTGCCGCGGTCTTTGTCATAGGCGATGTGAACCGCTTTGCGTGGTACAGGTCCAGCTGGATCGGTAATGTCTTCCCAATTTTCTCCATCCCAAAGCCATGTGGTATCGGGACGCATAAGGCTATCAACGGCGCCGCCGAATAGAAAGATTTTTTCAATACTCTCGACATACGTAATACCGAATGTCCAGCGGGATGAGGGAGAATTGGCGGGCGTTTGTTGCACCCAGTTGTATTCAACCACTACAAACGTCACGGATGCGATGCTGCTGTCGGCAGCGCCATCATTGGCGACATATTGGAAGGTATCGATTCCCTCAAACCCTGGATTTGGTGTGTAGATGAGTTCAGGTGTCGTGCCGCTGATCTGTCCGTTGGCTGGAGGAGAGACAATCCGGAAGGTTAATGAGTTGTCATCATCGGCATCGGTCGCGGACAAAATCACAGTGACGGATGAATTGGATGCGCCTTTTTTTGTATCATCCTCAACTACGGGCGGCTCGTTGAGAGAGAGTTCCCAGGTGTCGTTAAAAAATCCGAACGAGTTGTTTAAGCCGCCAAACAGCACCATCTTGTTCTCTGTGCTGTTGTACGCCATGGCCGTAGACCAGCGCCCATCCGGCCCAGATAGAGGGAGTTGGCTCCAAGAACTGCCATCCCAAATCAGCGTATCATTTCCGCCAATAGTATTGCTGTTTAACTGACCTCCAAAAATCATCGGTGTTTCAATCAAGGAATCATAAGCGAAGGCAGCACCGTCTCTTGGTGATGGACTGTTCGAACTCAATTGATTCCAAACATTTCCATTCAACGCCCACGTTTCACCGGCCCAACTGCCGTTCCAACCAGAAGCCATAATGGGGATGCCCAGCACTTGATCGAAAATAAACGCCGAGCCTTTTCGGGCACTGGGTTT
This sequence comes from uncultured bacterium, assembly GCA_964449065.1. Lineage (GTDB taxonomy): Bacteria > Hinthialibacterota > Hinthialibacteria > Hinthialibacterales > Hinthialibacteraceae > CAYVAZ01. The sequence goes on along the minus strand of CAYVAZ010000011.1, from coordinate 33,579 downwards.
GGTTCCTGGAATCGTGACTTCGGTCCAGTTGGTGCCGTCCCATTCCCATACATCGTTGTAGTATATGCTGCCATCAAAACCGCCAAATAGAAGAATCTTCTGCCGTACATCGTCAAACACCATGCGGGGGCCGCGGCGGCCGCTCGGAGAGTTAGCCGGAAACGTTTGTGTCCATGAATTACCATCCCAAACCCACGTGTCATTGAAATGGATTCCCGAATTAAAATTGTATCCACCAAACAAAATCACTTCATCCTGGATAGGATCATACGCCATGGTGTGGTTGTAACGTCCGTTATCAAACGGATTGGAAGTGCCGACCTTTGTCCACGCGTTGTTCGCCCATTCCCAGGTATCATTTCGTATCGTGCTGTTATGAAATCCGCCCGTCATCAACACTTTGTTCGTGGTTGGGATGTAAACCATGGCATGGGCGGAGCGGTATTCAGGGTAATCAGGGATACTTCCTCCTGCTGAAACCAGACGCCATTTATAACTCACCACTTCTATGGTGACGGTTGCGATGTTGCTGTCAGCCACGCCGTCATTCACTTTGTATTGGAAGGTGTCTGTTCCGATGAATCCGGAATTGGGGGTGTAGGTGAGATCGGTTGTTGTTCCCGTAATTGTTCCGTGCGATGGAAGTGAAGTAATGGTGCTGGTTAGCGGATCAGAATCGGCATCTTGTGCACTCAACTGTATTCTACTTGGTACCGGCTGTATCACATTATGAGTTGAATCGGATGCGATTGGGAAAGCGGTCCAACCGTTATTAGCATTTACAAATAGAATAAACAGAAACATACCTACAGAGTTGAAAATCGATTGCCTGCGCATAGTCATTTTCCCCTGCATCATCCTGTTTTGCACAAGGATGATGAACTTGTGATTTGGTTCTACATAAAGAATTAGTGGGGTAAGTTAACAATTACCGGGGAAGAAAGATATCGGAAGAATTACCTAATTTAAGTAAAATATTGAAGAATTAATGATTCCGTTAGTTAATTCGGGTTAAGGTCAGGTTAGATCATGGCTATATTCAACAGAGTACCGATACAAGCCCTCGATAGAGTTGATTTCCAGTTTCCGCTTGATGTTCTCCAAATGGGTATCGATGGTCTTCACGCTCACGTACAGTTCTTCCGCAATCCCTGCTCTGCGGTATCCAGTACCCAGCAGATAAAACACTTGCAGTTCCCGCTTGCTGAGAACATCCCGGGGATTGATGGTGGATACTTCTTTCGGTTCCGGACGCGCGACATATTGATCGACGGCGCTTTGGCTTAAATAGACTTTGTTTTGCAACACACATTCGATTGCCGTCATAATATCATTGATGGCTTCGCGCTTCACCAAATATCCGTTGGCCCCCGCCCGCATCGCCCGTTCGATATAGATGGATTCTTCGTGCATGGAAATGACCAGTGTATAAACGGGTATACGGTTTTGCTTGATGTATTTCAGCAGGTCGATCCCGCTTCCCTTCTCCAGTGAGATATCCAACAGAATCAAATCCGGTTGAAGGGTTTTGAGTTGCTCGACCGCCGCATCCAGCCGCCTGGCATAGCCGCATATTTCATAGGCCTTATGCTGTTGAATCACCAACGATAAGCCTTCGACCACGATGGGATGATCATCAACCAACAAGATTCGCGTTATTGACGTTGAAGTTTTCATACCATTACCAATCATGATTGGATTCGTTCTGCACGATACACCAGACTACGAAATACCTGCCCATAAATCTAGGGATCACGGAAGCGGCATGGTACAAACAATTTTCGTCGTGTCGTATTCGCGCACGATTTGCAATTCGGCTTGGATGAGGTCCGACCGGTACTTCATGATATGCATCCCCATGCCTTGGCCGTTTCCATTTCCGTTTTGAAATCCGATGCCATCGTCGGTCACGGCGATCTGCAATTCGGTTTCTCTGCGCTGCAAATCGATGCGAATGGAAGATGCATCCGCGTGTTTCACGGCATTCGCCACCGCTTCCTGCGCGATGCGGTATAGATTGATTGCCTGATCTTCATTGATCTCTCCAATGTCCCGGGTTCCGGTGACTTCGCATTGAATCGGATGGGAGGATGAAACCGATTTCGCCATATCTTCCAACGCGCTGATCAGACCTACATCATTCAGTTCTACTGGAGACAATCCCTTGGCCAAGGTGCGGGTTTGTTTCATGGTTTCGTCAATCAGGTTCACAATGCGTTTCACGAATTCCGCGTCTTCATCCGACTTCGACTGCATTTTTTGGAACAACACTTCACCCATATTCGCGATTCCTGCTAAGTCCTGCACCACTTGATCGTGCAAGGTGTGGCCGATATTGCGCTGTTCCCGCTCGCTGATTTCCAACACCGCGCGTTCCAGGTTTTTCCGCTCGGTCACATCATCCATGATCAGCATAAATTTGTTGGAATGCCCGTTCTCGTCGATCTTGGAAGCCATCACCTGAACATCCCGAACGGATTGGTCATCCCGCTGCACATGGCAGTTGAACAATTGCCACTCCTTGGTTTGCTGGAGTTTTGTGATAAACGAGTTCGCATCCACGATGGATTGATGCAGGTTGTCGGGAATCGCGGAATGGTCAGTCCAGTTAAAGAGATTCATGGCCGCGGGATTGAGAACCGATTCGATTTTTAAATCCGCATTGACTGTCACCATTCCCATGGGAGACGCATGAAGCAAACCGCTCACGCCTTGCGAATAGGGCTGATATCTGCCGGATAGGCGGTCTGCTACGGAACGAATCGTACGGGATAATGTTGGGAGGAAAAACCAAAGCCCCCCTATCACTGCAAGAATAAACAATCCGGCTATGAAAGGGAACCCATTGGTTTTCGAATCATTCTGATTTTCAAACCAAAATACTTGCCGCTCTGATTTGGAGAATCCGGTTAAATCCATCAGTCCGTCCCGGTTTAAATCGGCCGTCATCAATTTGCGAGTATCCGGTATGTCTTGTGCGATGAAATGCTCATGCCACTGTTGGGATTGGCGGTTTCGCTGTTCATACCATAAAACGGAAGAAGTCCCTTGAGCGGATACGGCAAAATCCACATCTCCATCCTTGTCAAAATCATGAACGGCAACGGAATTGATTCCATTTTGACTATGGGCAACGATCGATTCGGTCCATTGCCGATCATTTTCTTGAATCCACCAAGACAATTTGTTGTCTTGTGATGACGATGTCAGAACATCATACTTTCCATCTTGATTCACGTCGGCCACGTCAAAAGACATATAACCATAGCGCTGACCGGTTATGATATGCTCAATCCATTTGTTCTGTTCATCCAAGCGGTTTTCAAACCAGGAGATACCCGAATAGGGATTGCTGGGATCAAACCCTATCACAAAATCCAAATCGCCATCTTGATCAAAATCGAGAACCCGTGCGTATTTTTGCGGTTCATTCAACGTTGTTGAGATGGGTTGAAACGTCCAACTCTGATGATTGTTCCCCGGATTTTGACAGTAGACTAAGTTCGATCGTTTTTTCTTTCTTTGTTTCACATAGTCTTCATCTTTAAAACTCATGACAAATGATTCGTCATAAAGTTGCACGGCAGCAATGATATCCATATCGTGATCCCGGTCAAAATCACCCACGGCAGCAATTAAGGAAATAATATCATAATATTGTGTGAGAAAATGAGGCTGCTGATAGTAGTTATGACCGTATAAACCATACAGTTCGCTAAAGCGGCTATACCATAGCAATAAATCAATAAAGGAATCTTGATTGATGTATGCGAATTCAAGGCTAATCACTGTATCCAAATGGGTAATGGTCTGATTAGGAAACCACTCCGGAAAGCGGTTGTTCAGTAGAGATATGGTATCAATCCAATACTGTCCGTACCCTACGGCAATATCCTGGTCACCATCTCCATCGGTATCCGCTATGTTGATGTCGTGAATGGGATGCGGGGCTTCATGGATAATTTTTTTAGGTGCGAAGGTGATACTATCTCGTGGAGTTGTGTTTGAAAACAAGTACAGTTTTTTATGGCCCTCATAAGCAGCCATTACATCTATGCCGCCGTCGTTATCAAAATCACCGGAAACGGCTTTTACCGGATTGGGAATATCCGAAGTGATTGAATGGTTTTGCCAAGGTTTATTGTCCCGAATCGTATTTTCCAGCCAGCCTATCTTGGATTGACTTTGAGAAGAATACAATATATCCAGATCACCATCTTGATCCAAATCGGCCGTACTTATCTGAACATCGCCTGCAATTGAAGTATACAAATTCGATGGTTTACCGACCTTGAAGGTGGATGGAAATTGTTCCAACAAAAGAAGGTTTCCTTCTAACGTTGCTACAAGAAAATCGAGTTTACCGTTGCCGGTGAAGTCTTCCACATGCAGAGAGCCAATTGATGTATTCGCATCGTCAATGAAATGCGTATTCCATTGAGAGGCATACGAGACATTCTCAAGCCAAAAGAGTTTGCCGGATGAATCAACAATGACAATATCCAAATCCCGGTCTGAATCAAAATCCAATAATTTCATCAAAGCCGGAGATTCAACCTCGTTTCCTAGAGCAGTCACGCTCCATTCGAACGGTTGACCAGGGATTCTTTTCAGCCAGTATAAATTTCTTTCTGCGAGCAACGCTAAATCTGTATATCTATCCTGATCAATCTTTCCTGGAATTAGATCACGAATCGTTTCAAACATATCAAAAGCATATTCATCTGTTGAAAAGTAATTATCTATGTTGGTATGTATCGCAACGGTATTGAAATAATGCGAAACGGCATCTAAATCTCCATCTCCTTCCATATCGAAAGATATCACTTGTTTCGGCCTTTGCGTGCCAACAAAAACAATGGGATTGTTGTTCCAAATTGAATGTTCCGGCTGTAAATTCTCTACCCATGTAACTTTGAAACTGTCTTGCGCTGTATAGAAGACATCCAAATCGGAATCTTGATCGATATCAATGGCATGGATATCGATAATTTGTTTTGAAGATGTGGTGATTTCTATGGGAGAATCAAATTGAATGGATGAACAGAGAGAAGCAGAAATTGGTAGAAGAAGAAAAAGGGATCCATTCACCAAGGAAGATAATCTATGCAAATAACAAATCATTTTCTAATCCATACATTGATCCGACATTAACATTGAGAAACATTAAAATCAATTTCAATAATATTACAAGAATTTTTTTGTCAATTATTCTGTCAATTGAGGTACTCCCCATTTTTTGGACAAAAACAGAGGGTAAATAAGATAGAGTCTTGCCTTGTTTTGTAAGTGTATAATGTACTCATTTTCTAACTAAGGAGTTGTCCATAATTAACATAAACAATTCTGGGCGATGGAATAGTTCCATTCACCATGAAAATCGTCTTTAATTAAATTGATGTTATTCAGTTCTTCGTCTGTAATTTTAATCCCTTTTTTGTATTGATTGGTGTCAATTTCGGACTGGATTTTCAAGCCGTTTTTGGTTGTCGTATTCCCGATAAGATTCACAATCACTTCATGACTGATTAGAAGTTTTCCTCTCCAGTTCATGCTAATGTGAGAAAACATCCGATGTTCAATCTTATTCCATTTGCTGGTCCCAGGCGGAAAATGGCTGACCGTTATCGTCAATCCTGTGTCATTGGAGAACTGTTGCAAAGCCACTTTCCACAACCGAATACGGTTCCCATTGCTGCCGCCGCAATCGGCTGTGATTAAAAGTTCTTTGGCGTTTGGATACAAGTCTGTCCCCATCTTCTTCCACCAGCGGCGAATACTCTCGACTGCGAATTCTGCGGTATCATAATCCGTCCCTACACTCACCCAGCCTTGATTGGCTATCGGATCATAGACGCCATAGGGATTGGCTTTCCCCTTTTGTTTATCCATGAAATCATGCACGCGGACGGGTTCGGGATTTCCTTCTGGGCGCCATTCCCGCCCCGTGTTCTTAAAGTCCCCCACCAGTTCCTTCTTCTTTGTGTCTACAGAAATTACCGGTTGCTTGCGACGCTGAAACTGAGTCACACGTTCACTAATGAAGTGAAATTGAGCGTCTCGGTCCGGGTGTTGTTTCCCTTCTTTGGTCTTGCGATTCGCTTGCAAACTGTACCCCAATTCCGAAAGAAGATGTGCAGTTTTTTGGCGTCCGATCACATGTCCCCGCTCTTGTAGAGCCGCCGACAGTTGGCGTACACTCTTGCAGGTCCAGCGCAACGGGGACTCTGGATCTCCGCGTGTGACCGGTTCTACAAGCCGCTCCAGGTCCGCCAATACAGTTGGATCGTATTCCGTAATCGGTTTACGACCTCCACCCGCACGGCGAATCCGTCCACCCTTTTGAGGAGAAGGAGATTCATTCGCAGCCAAGTGATTGATCCCTTCGTGAATGGTTGTACGCGAAATCCCCGTGGCTCGGGACACTATGGAAATTCCGCCACGACCCAAGGATTTCGCTTCCGTGGCCGCCCACAGTCGTCGCGCTTGTTCATCCAATATTGGCTTGAGCACTACAAATTTTTCGCGTATAGTATTTTCCAATTCTCTATCCATACCGATATTATAGCATGGGTAATTTATTTGTTCAATTTATTTATGGACGAGTATTAAGAAGTGCGGCAACCTATCTTTATCATGATGCCGCTCATTACTGGTATTCCACCCAGCCAACCGTCACAAAAATGGCGGAAGACCGGGCAGAGCAGTTAAAACGTGACCCGGACGCTGTTGCAAAAGAGGTAGAGCTTCGCATTCGTGATGATGTGACAAAGATCGGAGATTTCAACCGAATTCATCCACTACCCAATTCTGGATCAGAGGTTCCGGATGATTTGGACGCCCGTTTGGTTGTGTTGGGGATCGATTGCCCTTATAGCAAAGAACAAGGCAACCCGGCAGAACAAGCCGCCAAAGCCATTTTTGAATCACGTGGAAACACACCCCGACTTTACCGAAATTCGCTGGTATTTTTGGCAATAGATAAAATGCGACTACAGGATTTGGATGAAGCGGTAAGACGTTATCTTGCATGGGAATCCATTCTGAATGAACAAGAAGAACTAGACCTATCACCCCACCAAGTAAAACAAGCCGAGACACAGAGAAAAGCAGCTGATGGAGTTGTAACTGCGCGCTTACCGGAAGCCTACCAATGAATGCTGGCTCCAGTACAAGAGAAACCGCAGGATAAAATAAAATGGCAAGGTTTTCGATTATCCGGTCAAGATGCATTAGCGGTGCGAGCCAGTAAAAAACTGATCAATGAAGAACAACTAATAACGAAACTTGCTTGCACAAGGCTAAGAATGGAAGTGGACCGCATTCCATTATGGAGAGGCAATCATGTTGAAATCAAGCAAATCGTTGAAGATTTTGCCCGCTATCTTTACCTACCCCGGTTGAAACATTCCGGTGTTCTTTTGGATGCGTTGCGTGATGGACTCGATATACTCACATGGGAACAAGACTCATTTGCCTACGCAGAAAGTTTTGATGAAGCGACGGAAAGATACCGGGGGCTTCGTGTTTGTGAAAACGTAACATTGGACAAAAGTTTTACTGGATTACTGGTACGTCCTGAAGTGGCTTTAAATCAACTAAACAAAGAGACGCAGCAAGATACTCCTACACCAACGGATACGACCGAAGCAACAACAACTGATTCAACCAATAAACCGTTTGATTCCGGTAAACCGACTCCTTCAGAACCTGCGAAGCCAAAGCGGTATCATGGAACTGTTACTCTTGATCCGGAACGGGTTGGAAGAGATGCAGGAAAAATTGCCGAAGAGGTGATGACTCATCTTGTCGGTTTAGTAGGCTCATCCGTGAATGTTACGCTTGAGATTAAAGCCGATATCCCCAATGGCGCACCGGAAAACATTGTGCGTATTGTCACTGAAAATGGACGCACATTGAAATTTACCAATCAGGGATTTGAAATGGAATAGTTTTTCCCAACTTCCACCCCGACACCTTTTTAAAAATCCTGTCCTCTCCAGGAAGTGCTGCTCACAAAGAGAATGGAGAGAGCGAAGCCGGATCATCCACTCCAAGAATCCGCATCAGTGAGTCCCTGTACCGTGCCTCCAAGTCCCGAAATTGGTCGGACTATACCCGTTTGAAGGATACCTTGTATTGCGATTATTTTTTGGACTGGGTAGACAAACAAGAATTGCACTATTGGGATGAACTGCGTTTGGAGCATGTGCAAGCGTATCAAAAAGTGTTGGAACAGAAAAACTATGCGTTTGATACGGTGCGCTTGTATCTGTTGCCGGTCCGCCGCACCTCGGCGTGGATGGCGGCGAACTGGCCCCGCGAGTATGTGGATTTTTGCAAGTCCATCCGTTTGAAAAAATTCAGCTGCCAGTCCGGACGCTATGATGAGGAATCGGGAAATCCTTATCTGCCGGTTAACCGGATATTGGATTTTCTCGATTGGCTGTCCCGCGATCCGGTGCGTGATCGTTTGACGGTGGGAGTGGCCTTGCAGGGACTGGCGGGGCTGCAATTGCAGGAAGCCTTCCGCTTGACCTGGGATAAAGTGGATGTGGAAAACGGCACCATCGTCATTGAAGGAGAAGTGAAGAACCGGTTCCGCATCCGCAAGATTCCGGTTGCCGGTATTGTGCATTGGCTGCTGCGGCAGCGGCGCAGGGACAACCGCCATTCCGATTATGTCATTCCGGACTACGCTGAGTTTACTTCCTATTCGCAATCCATCGTGCGTCAGATGCGAAGGTGGAACCCGAAAGTGGAAATCTGTCCGAAGGATCTTCGCAACACCATCCAAACAGCTGCCATCGAAGAAGGGTGGTATAGCTATTATGTGCAGCGTTACGTCGGCCATTCCCCGCAGACCATCGGTGAGCGTCATTACTGCGGTGATCAGGGGAAGCTGCTGCTTCCGTTGTTCCGTGAAAAAGTCGTTGGACATATCGAGTCGTCGATTCGGGAATGGGATGGTCCGGAGGATTCGGTATTGCTACCGGGGCTGCGGATGGTGAAGGGAGGCGCCCGGCGGAAAATTGCACGATCATTGCACGATGCGTCTATGCGCGTAGACGCATGAACCGTAAGTCCAGTAAAATGAACCAGGCGTGGAGGGACTCGAACCCCCAACCTGCTGATTTGGAGTCAGCTGCTCTAGCCAATTGAGCCACACGCCTTTGTCTTGTTCCAGTCTACGATTGTATTCTACCCTAGATTAAAGTCAAACCGTATATTCGTTTTCTGTTCAATCCGTTTCAAGAATTCCGCCTTTAAATCAAATCGTCATTATATACGTTTTCCCCCAACTCAATACAACAATAAATATCAATGCGGGAAGAAGGTTTCCTGTACGGATATTCACAATTCCAAGCAGATTCAAACCAATTCCTAAAATAAGAAGTCCACCCATGGCTGTCACTTCCGTGATGAGTTCCGGGCTGATAAAAGAACCCGTAAACATAAATAGCAAAGTCAATGTTCCTTGAACAATGAAAACGGTCAGCGCGCTGAATAATACACCGTATCCCATTGCGCCCGCTAAAAAGAGTGCCGCATGTCCATCCAGCAAGGCTTTGGTATACAAGAGCTCTCCATTCGCGTTCACCCCAGCTTGAAAGGAACCGACAATTGTCATTCCGCCAACACAAAACAAGATACTGGCTGTGATAAACCCTTCAGAAAATCCGCGGCTTTTTATAGCGAAGGCGTGATAAAGCCATTTCCCCAAGTGGGAGAAATACTCTTCCATTTTCATATACTCTCCCATCATTGCACCGGCTATCAAACTCAATGCAAGAATAGGAATATCTTCACTCCCCATTGCATCCCGTAATCCAATCAAAATTGTGAGTAAACCCAATACTTGAAAAAGAATAATTCGAAACCGTTCTTCCAGTTTATTATGCAACGCCAGACCGGTGAGAGAACCAATAATAACGGCAACGGTATTAACAAAGGTGGGCATAAAAGGTTCCATGAACAAGTCCTTTGACGGTTACAAATCAAACGGCAATGCTACAATCGGTCATTTCCATATCAACCGAATTCTCGAAACCAGCAGGAAAACCACTCATGAAATTATTTTTGTTTCCGCATTTTTATCTCTCCAACGATACACTCGTTCGGCATCAATATTTGTATACAGAATCCTTGGAACGCCTTCTTTCTTCAGACCGTCCAACACGGGATGATAAACAAGTCAAGCAACTAATTGCCGCGTTGCAGTATCCGGAAAATCGGGTGGTACAACACCAAGATAAAGCAATCCAGCGATTCATCAATGTACTGCAGGAAGCGTATGAAAAGAAGAACGAGAATTACTTTCCCGTTCTGCAAAAATTTGGCGTGGAACGAACCGCCACCAAGACCTTTCATTTTAGCCGCTTGAGTGAGTTGGAGCCTGCGGTGGAAAAGATGCAGGCCTTAGGATTTGCCAAACCGGATTTGTCCGGGTCCTGGTGTATGTCAACGCCGAAAATGGTGCAACTCTTTGTCACCTGCGCAACCGTTGAATATCAACAAGACCAGCAACTTCCCCGCTGCACCGACCATCCCGAGCATGACCGGTTGGCAACCGTCATTGAAGCCCTGCATCAATCCGGTTCCGGCGAAAAACAACTGACTCGCCTCATACTCGAATATCCCTATTTTGTCCCCAAAGAGTGGAATCTAATGACTTCGGATGAATTGTTGTTAATCCGCGAAAAATTGCTGTCGTTAACCGAACAATATACACGGCAAATCCTGGAGGCGGCAAGTCAACTTACATCCATTCAAGATTCCAATCGAATCAAACCGGTTTTCAACGCATCCGTGAAGAAGGTGCAAGACCACAATCAAGCCATCCAAACCGCAATTAAAGACAACCAATATACCCCGGAAGAATTCCGCATGCAGTACCGCTTCTATGCTCAACCGAAATCCAGTTTCCCTTCCTGGAAAAATCAAACCCCGATTTCCACCAATAAAACCGCGTTGCATTACCAGACTGTGCCGGCCTCTGTGGATACGTTCGAGAGCCTTCATTCCTATCCGGGCTGTTTTGTTTGGACACTCGAACCATTGGATTCCGGCAAGGGAATCTTCAATCGCTTGCAGCGGTTATGGGGCTAGCGATCAAGACGATTCCGCTGTGGGTTTGGATTTCAACACGTTTACCACACCACTCAATTTTTGCAGATTGCTTCTCGCGGCGGCTTTGTTTTCATTTTGGATCGCTTCATAAACTTCCTTTCGGTGGATGGAGACATCCTTGGGAGCCGTGACGCCGATTTTGATTTGTTCTCCGCGGATATCCACAACCGTAATGACAATGTCGTCTCCTATAATGATGCTTTCATCACATTTGCGGCTTAATACCAACATATGTTTCCTCCATGAAATGCCGCACGATCAACGGTTCTTCCAACCGGATTTTGTACCTTCTATTCTCAAGAATCCGCCAAAACGTCTTCATTCTTTTCACGCCGCTCAATTCCCGGATGATTTGATCTCATTGCTGTTATGCTTTATCAATTCCGGAGGAGAAGCTAAATAATCCGGAATCTCTTTCAGCATATAGTGCCGGGTATTGTACCGGTCATCTATCAACACCAACTGCTTTCCCAATCTCGCTTCCATATTAAACACCAAGGGGCCTCGTAAATTGGCGGTCAACTGATTGGGATCTTTTGGAATGGTCACAATGGTTAAAACCGTGGCATGACTGACATCGGTTAATTGAATGGAATGCAATTCGTGGGGTTTCACCTGAATTTCGTACCCCGGGAAAAACAAAAAAGGATCGACAACAACAAACGCCAAATCCGATTCATCCACAGCCTGCAACCACAAAAACGGTTCTTGATCCGGATCTTGTATGATGTGATATCGCTTGAGCGAGGCAAACCCTAACAATCCTTCGGCAAATGTAATGATCTTTCCTTCATCCGTTTCTATGTCTCCAAAACGGGTGGTGTAAAAAGTCACGGGCGAAAGATTGGTTTGGTTTGTACTCATAAACGGTTTCTCAATTTTGTTGAACGCACTCGAACACTCAGTACGGCATACCGTATTAGTTAAGTGGACGAACCGGAAGATCGTTTGACTCTTCTGTTAGTTTAAGGAATACGGATTCCAGACGCAAGTCTGAGCCGTCCGATTCGATCCGTCTTCGCAGTTCTTCAATCGAACCTTTGGCGATTAATTGGCCTTGATGAATGATGCCGATTTGATCGCAAAGTTCTTCCGCAACATCCAATGTATGGGTGGAAAGGAATATCGTGGTTCCACGTTGGCTTTTTTGCTTTAATAGGTCTTTCACCAAACGGCTGCTGCGCGGATCCAACCCCACCATCGGCTCATCAACAATCAGAACACTGGGGTCATGCACCATGGCACCGGTCATCACCACCTTTTGCCGCATCCCGTGAGAATACGACTCAATCAAGTTATGGGCGGAATCCAGCAAATCAAACATCGAAAAGTATTCCTCAATATGCCGGTCTATCTCCGCGGTGGGAATACTGTATAAGCCCCCTACGAAATGTACATATTCATAGCCGGTCAGTTTTTCATATAAATACGGGCTGTCTGGAATGTATCCCGTAACCGCTTTTGCTTTCTCCGGTTCTTGCAGGATATTAAACTCCTTACCTTGCCCGTTGCTGACAAAAACATTGCCCGAAGTTGGACGCAGCAAACCGGCGATAATTTTTATGGTCGTGGTTTTTCCCGCGCCGTTTTGCCCCAAAAAACCGAAAAACTGGCCGCGCGGTATATCCAAATTCAACTCGTTGACCGCCCTGTGTTTGCCATAATATTTGGTTAAAAATTCGATTCGTATCATATCGGTTGCCTGTGGGTTGCCAATAAGGCCTTTTGATCTACCTGCCTTCTCTGTAAAATGTTATATAGTAGGTCATTCTATTCGGAAAGAAAAGAACAATAATTGTAATATACCGTAGAAAGAAATAAAACAAAATTGCTTGTATCATTTCTCAGGCGATTGTACACTCTGTACTCAATATGGTTTGAATGATTTGAAATAAATTCTGATCAGCAGATATGGTTATAGGTTTATGACTGGATTTGATTTTGAAGCGGTTGCGGGTGTCTCATTTGAACAAATCTTTGGTAATAGCGATTCTGAAGAGCCTTCATTTCAACGGGTTGAGGCTTTCTTGGATAAAGTGGTTCAAGTGGCATCCGAACAAGCCAAACAGAATCCCAATCAATTGGTTCGGGTTGTATCGCATGGTACCGTGACATGGATGACGCAAGAACAAGCCCTCACGTTTTTGAAAATCAACGATACCGACCAAATGAAGAAGGATATCGAACAAGCCTTGCGCGGCGAACTCAAAGTGGTCCGGCAAGAGTTGGAAATCCTTCTGGCCATTGCCACCTACACTCTTGAGCATTACAAGAAAAACGAAATCCTGAATGAACGCGAAATCCAAAAACTGGAACCCAGTTTGAAGCGCCGCAACCGGGAACTGCAAGATGGAGTCAGCGAAACCGCCCAAAGTGAAGCGCTGCTCTCCGAAAAACGCAGACGCGCTCCCATCTTGGATGAATACGAAAATTGGATGGCGGAATTTTTAACCGCCAAAGCCAACGGCAACATGCAGCAGGCCGCCAAATTAGCCAAACTGCTTCAAGAAAACAAGAAAAAGTATGTGTTGTTATCCCGGTCCATAGAACCCGATGTCAAAACCATTTATTACCACCGCTTAAATTTGCAAAAAACCAAAAAACGCATCATCAATACCCAAAACGAACTTTGTGTATCCCGGCAAGATGCTCTACAAATGGAAATGGCTAATATCCAGTCTCAACTCAATACGATCAAAATGTCCACCACCTCTGCTGAAGGGGAGGGGATCGTGTCTGCTGTCGAAAATTTAAATGATCAAAGCCGTCTGGATGAGGGAATCGAGATCCAAGAAGCCCATAAAAAGCTGGAAGAGAAAAACAATGAACTTTCCGCGCTCCAAAAAGAAAGCGCGGTGCTGGAAAAGCAAAGCAACGAAGTGCAATCCGTTATCAATCACATTGCGGTCGATGTTTTAAACGAACCCAATCTGTCCGAAGATGTCAGCCATGCCATTCAAAGTACAGCAAAGCCGGTTATCGAAACCAAAAAGAACTCTCCCCCCAACACTCCCAAAAAAAGCGGTTCCGGCATGCATATCGGAAAGCAAAGGCGGCAATAAAGTGGACGGTGAATTTCTTACATTTTGAAGGCTCTTTATACTCTTGTATCTTATTGTAAGTCCGTGTAGAATCACAAATTACGCTTATTCCGATTCTATTAATTTCATGCATTTTTTGCTGGTCCATTTATGACTTCATTTGATTTAAAATCCTTGGCGGGTGTGTCGTTTGAAGAAATCTTCGGTTCGAATGCGGAAGGAATTTCGTTTGAGAGGGTTAATGCGTTTTTAGACAAAGCGGTTCAAGTCGCCTCCAATCAATCGGATCAAAATCCCTATCAACTCGTCCGGGTAGTCCACTATGGTAAAGTCCAATGGATGACGCAGGCACAAGCAAAAGATTTTTTACAATCCGAAGCCCCGGAAGAAGAGATGCGCCAAGATGTGGAACGAGCTTTACGCGCGGACCTAAAGTTTATCCGGCAAGAACTTGAAATACTCATTGCACTGGCCCGCTATACGCTGGATCAGTTTAAAAAAAATCAAGCCATCGAAACCAAAGAAATCGAACGGATCGAACCCAGCCTAAAGCGACGGCAACGCGAATTAACCGACGGTGTCAACGAAACCGCCGAAAGTGAAGCCATTCTTGCCCAGAAGAGAAAACGTGCTCCTCTTTTGGAAGAATATGAGCAATTGATGGGCGAGTTTATCCACGAAAAATCCAAAAACAACATGCAGCGGGCCTCCCAACTGGCGCACGAACTTTCGATGCGCAAAAAGAAATACCTGTTGTTGTCCCGCTCGATTGAGCCGGATGTCCGAACCATTTACTATCACCGGTTAAATCTGCAAAAAACCAAAAAAAGAATTCTCAACACGCAAAACGATCTGTGCAAAACCCGGCAAGATACACTCAAATTTGAACTGGATGAACTGCAAACTCAAATCCAATCCGTAAAGGATGTCGTATCCTCTTCCGAAAGCGAAGCGTTGGAGTCGAAATTGCAAGAGATGGAATTAAAAGACCATGAGTTTGACCCCTATGAAGCGCAAAAAATGATGAACGAAAAACTATCCGAGATGAACGCGCTGGAAAGCGAAAGTGCGATTATTGACAAACAGGAAAGTCAGGTGCAATCGGTTATCAACAATATTGCCGAAGATGTACTGAACGAACCGGATTTAAAAAACGATGTTCAAAATGTGCTGAAAAGCGTGCAACAACCCAAAATTCAAACCGAAACCAAAACCGTGGAACCGGAAAAAAAGCGGATCGGAATGCACGTACATAAAAGAAAGTAAATTGATACACAACGATAATTATACAAATAGATCAATAGTAGGATCATGAATATTCAATCCGAAGCCTCCATTTCTTTTGACGCCATCTTTGGCAATGCCTCAGAGACAATCTCTTTAGATAAAATCGATTCCTTTCTGGAAAAAGCCATTCAAGAGTGTTTTCACAATACCAAAATCAATCCAAATGAACTTATCCGATTTGTCGATAAAGGCAAAGTATTTTGGATGACCGCCGAACAAGCCGAACAATATATGGCTGGTATGGATGAAGAACACAAAAATGATATCGAAAAGAAAATTCAAGAATCCCTGCGTGGGGACGCGAAATTTTTATCCCAAGAAATTCGAATCTTGTTGTCCATGGCATTCAGCACGATCCAGCAATACCAAAAAGGACAAATGATTCCAGACGAAGAACTGAATCGTATTAGCCAAGCCTTGCAGCGAACCGGAAGGGCGGTTCTCACCACATTGGATCAACTGCGGCAAGTCGAACAAAACATGGTCTCAACCCGCCAAAAAAATCCCGTGCTGGATGAGTTTGAGAAAAAAATGGCTCAATTCCTCACGTTACAAAAAAAAGGGGAAAAAGAGAAAGCGGCCTTGCTGGCTAAAGAGTTGGTCCATCTAAAAAAACGGTATTTGATTGTTTCCAAGGTGCTGAACAACGACAAAAACCAGTCTCATCATTACCGGTTGGATACCCAACGGCACAAAAAAACCATCTTAAGCAACCAACGATATCTGGCGGCTCAACGCGAAGGCGTCTTGCAATCGGAATTACAAGACCAACGGAAATCCATCCAAAATATCCAAGCCGTATTGGCAAAAGAAGCGGGAGAAGGACGGCTAAAATACGAACAGTTGCTGAAGACCGGTGAAGAAAACCAAACCAAAACCGAAACCGAGTTGAATGTCGTACAAAAAGAGCGCGTGATTTTTGAAAAGAAAGAGAAAGAAACCGAAGAAGTGATCCAAAAAATGGAAGTAGAACTTTCAGAATCTCCGGAATCCGCCCCCCCTGCCAAAGCAGAAAAAACGCCGCCGGCAAAAGAACCCGAACGTTCTAAAACAGAACCAGTGGAAGAGGAAGACGCGAAAGCGGTGAAACGCATGGCGAGAGTGCGCCAGCGCTAATCCAGTGATGCTTGCAGTATGTGCTCAACTCCTTCACGGAAAGTAAGGGCGTAATAATCCGCCAATTCGCCGTGTTGCCCTTTTTGATAGATATCCACATGCACCGTTTTCATCCCCAACGCTTTCGCCGGTTTCAGATCATACTCCACATGATCACCGAGATACCAGCAGACTTCCGGCGTGGTATCCGCGCGTTCCAAAGCCAACCGAAAAATTCTTTCATCCGGTTTTGCTATTTCCTCTACACAAGAAACCACGCACACATCAAAAAAATGATCGGCATCCAACCGTTTCAACGTCCGCTCGAAAGACGTATCCCAATTGGTAATTACACCGAGTCGAAATCCGGCATCTTTCAATTTCGTGAGGGCAGGATAGACATCATCAAACAACTTTAACCGTCTGCCGCTTTGCCATTCGTCCCAGAGCATATCACAATACTGAAGATGGCCGCCGGGGAACCGAAGTTCTTTTAAAATGTAGGCGTATAGAGATCGTAGATATTGCTCAAACCGCTCCTGCGAATGAAATTCATTGCGGGGGTTCTCCTGCAAAAAATGGTTAACAACCGCTTTTACGGCTTCTTTCTCAATGGCACAGTTCTCCTGTTTCCAGCAATCCATCACCGCGTCATATAAAGTGGGATATCCATAGATAAACGTATCCCCCGCGTCCATAAACACCCATTCGCGTTTGCGTGGTTCCCGCATAGAATTCACCCATGATCTAATTTCATTTCTTCATTATTCTTCTATAATGATATAGAGCAAGCTGTCTTGAAAGTGAGTATCATGGCAATACAAACCGCATCCTTTCAAATCGAACCTTCCATTCTGGAAGACGTGGTCTCGAGGCTATTGCAGGCGGGAAATCCGGAGAAGATCATTCTATTCGGCTCGCAAGCGCGCGGCGATGCCACGCCCGAAAGCGATTTGGATTTGCTCATCGTCGATGATTCCGGTTTACCGAAATATGACAACACGGTGCGGTACCTCAAAGCATTAAAAAAACTTGGCTATCCCAAAGATGTACTGGTTTGCACACCGCAAGATTATGAAGCCTGGTCGGATACGATTAATCACATTTATGCAGTCGCCCGTCGTGAAGGCAAAGTGTTGTATGAAAAGAAACCTCACCAGCAGGACAATACTGGAAACGGCAGGAGGCATAACGGCGAAATGAAAAAGAAAACCGATGCGGATCATGCCACGGAGTTGCTCAAAAAAGCGGAAAAGGATATCGTCATGATCAACTTGGCTATGGACAATGAAGGGCCTTACGATCCAGCCTGTTTTCACGCGCAGCAGGCCATCGAGAAAATGATCAAAGCCGTGATTGCGTTTCATGGTATTGAATATCCTAAAATCCATAATATTGATAAACTGCAAGCGCTGTGTATCAAAAAGATTCCGGATTTCCCTATCCATGATTTTGATTTCGAAGAACTCTCTCCTTTCGCCATCGACAGCCGGTACTCGGAAGAAACCGATCCCGTGATGGAATCCGCGCAATCCGCCCAAGAAACCGTGCGGCAAATCCATAATCTGGTTTATGAGTATTTGCCGGATCATGTGCTACCGAAAACCCAAAAATAAATATCCAACTTCTCTTTTCAGGCGTGACAACTTGTTACGTCTATCCCCATATTTCGTTTTTCACGAATGGCTATAATCTTTACCTTGAACATCAAGAATATTGAGTAATTGTAGGGTGAGTAATTGTAGGGTGGGCTCAAAGCAAAGCGTAGCCCACCAAGAAATGGTTACTTATCGTTCGATAGTTGAAGGCAAAAAGGAGTATGAAGTTGTCGAACCCAGCTTGGAAAAAAGTCTATCTGATCGTCCCGCCGACGGGTAAATATATCCGCGAAGAGCGCTGCCAAACACCGATCAAAAATCTCCACACGGTCGCGCTGCGTCCACCGATGGACTTACTCTACATGGCAGCAAGTCTCGAGCAAGACGGTGTTGAATGCATGGTCAAAGACTATCCCGCGCATAACATGAATTGGGGCAATTTCCGTGAAGACTTAAAGACATTCCAACCGGATGCCGTCATCATTTCCATCACGACCCCTACTCTGACCGATGACATGCAGGCCGCTAAAATCGCGAAAGAAATTAATCCCAACATCATCACCGTCACAAAAGGCGCTCACTTCATCAAACTTGACCTTCAGTCCATTGCCGAATATCCCTCGCTGGATGTCATCATGCGCGGGGAGTATGAAGACACCATCCGCGAACTTTCCCAAGGCAAAGCGTTTGAAGAAATCAACGGCATCACCTTCCGCCAAAACGGCGAACCCAAACAAAATCCCGAGCGCGGCTTTATTCAAGATATCGATCACATCCCCTTTCCCGCCCGGCACTTGATTGACAACACACCCTACTTTCGCCAAGATACCGGTGAATTACAAGCCACCATCGTCACCAGCCGCGGCTGCCCCTTTCCTTGCGTGTTTTGCTTGGCCCCCGCGGTTTCCGGAAGCAAAGTCCGTGTCCGTTCCCCAGAAAACGTGGTGGGTGAGATCAGAGAATGCGTGGAAAAACACGGCATCAAAAGTTTTCTTTTCCGTTCGGATTTATTCACCGCCAACAAACGCTGGGTGATCGACCTCTGCAAACTGATTCAAAAACAAGGGCTGGATATCAACTGGTCTTGCAACAGCCGGGTCGATACCCTGCGGGAAGACATGCTGATAGAGATGAAAAAAGCGGGCTGCTGGCTGATTTCATTCGGTGTCGAAAGCGGTGATCCAGAGATGCTGGAAAAAATGAAGAAGTTGGTGGATTTCGAAAAGATTCAACCGGCCATCGAGTTATGTAGAAAAGTTGGCGTAAAAAGCAGTGTTTATATGTTGATAGGGCTGCCGTGGGAAAGCCGCGAAAGTTTTGAACGCACCAAACAATTCGCCGTCAAACTCAATCCCGACTTTATCGAATACTTCTACAGTTATCCATTCTACGGGACGGATTTCTACCGCATTGCGGTTGAAGAGGGTCTCTTGAAAGAAGGGGTGTTGCCTGAATCCGCCTACAACGGGCCGGCAATCCCCACAAAATACCTCACCTTGGAAGAACTGTCTACCATGCGTTCGGAAGCCTTGCGGGCGTTTTATCTGCGTCCGGGGTATATTTTAAAAACGCTAGCGAAAGCCCGTTCGCCCCGGCAGCTAAGCAACTATATGATTTATGGATTGCGGCAACTCCACGATTTGGTGAGTCTGAGGTGAAAAAAAATTACAATTATTATTGAAACTTTGCTGTTTAAAAATTCTCTTATCATTCCCTCCTGCTAATGTTTTCCTTTCTCTGAATGAGAATTCATAAAAATACGGTTGACGAAAGTTTACAATTTTGCTAACTTCATTAGATGAAATATAGCATTGAATATTTTCATTTGCATGTCAAAGAAGAAATTGAATCTTGGCCGGACGGTATCTTGGCTGATTTTGCCCGAAAAATCGAACTGTTAATGGAGTTTGGTGCGTATCTGCGTTTGCCATATTCCCGGGCTATGGGAAAAGGGTTATTCGAATTGAGGCTACGGGGAAAAGAAGGAATTGGGAGGGTGTTTTACTGTTTTTTTTCCGGGCAACGTATAGTATTACTTCACGCGTTTTTAAAGCAAACACAAAAAACGCCGGTCAAAGAAATTCAGACCGCGAGAAGAAGAATGAAAGAGGTGTTGCTATGGAAGAATTGAAATACGAACCGGTTCCACATGACCACCAACAATTTTTGAAGAACTCAATGAAACGAAAAGAATTCAAAAAAGCGTATGATGATCTGGAAGAGAAATACACATTGATTCGAGAGTTGATTGCCGCCCGTGCCAAATCCGGTTTGACGCAGGAGGCAGTGGCAAAGAAAATGGGAACGACCAAAAGTGCTGTTTCCCGTCTTGAATCAGGTGAGAAACACTTTCCTTCATACCCTACACTTCAAAAGTATGCACAAGCAGTGGGATGTCATCTCGAAATAAAATTGGTACAAAACAACTGCGATCACAAAAAATAATGCCCATTTCGTTTATTTCAATAACGATGGAAAGTGAATGTATCTTGAATAGTGACATGTACCAGTCGCAGCTTGTAATTTTTTTGATGAATAGTTTTTAGAGCAACTTTGCAGATGATTAGAAGAGGTATTGATGTCTGAATTCACGCTTTATATGATGCTGATTTTTCTGCCGGGAATCATCGCGTATAAAGTGTTTGATGAACTGACCGAACACCGTGAGCATAAAGTCCATGAAGTCGTGATCTATTCATTTCTTTTCGGATGCCTCAGTTATTTTGGATACTTTGCTCTAATCAAATGTATATCATTCGTAATGGGGTATTCTATTGCTTTTCACTTTCCCGAAACGTTAAAAGACCCAAGTCAAGCCAATTACAATGAAATCGTCATCGTTTCTTTTTTTGCTTTCTTTACAGGATTGGCAATAACGATAATCGATACACATAAATTTTTTATCGATTCGCGCGAAATCCACTGTGTTGGCTAATCGGTCTTGAAAAACGGTGGGAAAAATACAACCTTTGGATTACAAAAAAGCATGGAGAGTTAGATACGTTTGCGTTCCTGATGAATTCAGACTTACAGCAAGAAGCGTGGGTTATCGTCCGCGACAAAGAAGATCATCTTGCATATTACGGTTGGATTCATACCTACTCGACTGGTCAAGAACGCAACGAATTATTTCTGGTTGATGTAACGATATACGACAATACAAACAGGTATGGAATTGATGACATCACCGGGTATTTATCTCTCAAAGCCAAAAGACAAATACATCATAGAATTTCCATTTGTAAAGGATATAATAAGAACAGATGATAGAAGAAAGGAAGAGTAACAATGCCAAAAAATCAAGCGCGAAACGTTATAATTGAAGAAGGAAAAGTCAAAAAAGGTGGAGTGATAGGCCACCCATCACGTCCGAAACCAGATATAGTGGTCCAAGGCATGGGAAGTGGGTCATCAATATCAACAGAAAATAAAGAACATGCAGATTCTCAATCCACTCTTGGAAATCAATATAGCCAAAAATAGCAAAAGTCAGGTTATCATTATGAGAGTCTTACTGTTAAATCCACCCGGCAATAAGCCGTATTTGCGCGACTATTATTGCAGCCGCACACTCTAGTTACACTATATTTTACATGAATGGAAAGGGATAATGACCAGCGAACTTCAAATGCAATTGCCGCCAGAAATCAATGCGGAAGAAGCCAAACTTATGCTTGCAATCAAATGTTACGAAACCTCCCGGCTTTCACTTGGGCAAGCTGCACAAATGGCTGGATATTCAAAACCTGCATTTATGGAACTGCTGGGCAAAAACGGTGTAGCGGTCTTTGATTATCCAACGGAGGATTTGGATAAAGAAATGAATCTATGAGTAATATGGCAGTTTGTAACAGTTCTTGTTTGATTGCACTTGAGCGTATTCAGAGATTGAGGCTACTCTCAGAAAGTTTTAATACGATTTACATTCCTCCGGCTGTTCAAACAGAAATAGGATTTTCCAAATCATGGTTCGTTGAAAAACCGGTTCAAAACCAATCACTTGTTACAGCCCTGGAAACACAAATAGGGGCCGGTGAATCAGAAGCAATCGCTTTATCTGTTGAAATGAGAAACGTTATTTTGATACTGGATGATAAAAAAGCGCGGAGAATTGCACAACAGTTTTCACCGCGTGTTATTGGAACTGTTGGTATTCTTCTTCGAGCCAAAAGCAATGGATTGATTAGAGAAATTAAACCAATTCTTGACGAACTGAATCAAGTGGATTTCAGAATTAAAGATTCACTTTACAATCATACGCTTGAGTTGGCAAAGGAAAACTAAACCATGAGAGTCTTACTGTTAAATCCACCCGGCGATAAGCCGTATTTGCGCGACTATTATTGCAGCCACACGGCAAAGTCTAACTATTATTGGCACCCGTATGACCTGGTTGTGCAAAGCGGGATTCTATCGCGCAACCATGAAGTCGAATATCTCGATGCCAATTTGTACATGATGTCATGGGGTGAAGCCGAAGAACGCATCCGCGCCTTTGAGCCGGATGCCATGCTGTTTCTCACAGGCGGAGTTTCATACAACCAAGATTTAGCCTTTATTGAGCAACTGAATCTACCTAAATCCGTCCCCATTATCGGCACCGGTGATGTCATGGTCAGCAAAGGTAGGGAACTGATGAACAAACATCCCTGGCTCTCCGGCGTGTTACTTGATTTTACGGCTGAAGCAGTAGATTCTTTTTTACAATCGTGGGATCAAACCACCGCTTCATCCCTTTCAAAAGAACCGATTCCCAACTTTCTCTTTAAGAAAGATGATGAGTTTTTGAAAGGAATCGATCCCGGCAAACGATATTACTCATTTCCAATCCCACGTTACGATCTTATCCCGATGCACAAATACCGAATCCCGCATGGCCGCCAAAAGCACTTCGCGTCGTTTTTAACAGATTTTGGATGCCCCTACACTTGCAGTTTTTGCTTCAACGGCAAATGGGCGCATAAACTGCGCGATATCGATAACGCCATGCAGGAACTGCGCTACCTGCGCGATGCCGGCATCAAAGAATTGTGGATCAAAGACTTGACGTTTGGTGTAAACAAGCAGCACAGCCGTGAATTTTTACACCGTCTTATCAGCGAAGGATTAAACTTTGATTGGGTAACCCTCTCCCGGGTGGATGTGATGGACGAGGAGATGTTAACCCTCATGGCGCGCGCCGGCTGCCACACCATTCAATTCGGTGTGGAATCTGTCGATCAGGATATTCTCAATTCCATCGAAAAAGGAATCGAGCCTGCCCGTGTGAAAGAAATTTTCGCCCTGTGCCGCCGTCTTGGTATTCGTACTCTTGCCCACTTTATTCTCGGCCTGCCGGGAGAAACCGAAAAAACCGCACGTGCTTCTATCGAATATGCCAAAGAACTGGATCCGGATTTTGTTTCGTTCAACGTAGCGGCCCCGCGCATGGGGACCGATCTTCGCCAGGAAGCCATCCGCGAAGGCTGGACGCCGAAAGATATTGATAGTGTGGATAATTCAACTCCATTTCCTCAGATGGATATAGGAACAATCAGCAGTGAGAGAGTAAAAGAATTGCGCAATCAAGCCATTCGTGAATTCCATCTACGTCCCTCTTATTTGTGGCGCAAAGCTACCGGCTGGAAGACATCCGTAGAACTCTACCGTTCCATCCAGAATGGGTATGGGTTGTTACGATCTACCGTCTCATCGCGGCCGCCTGAGAAAAATTTAGAGCCGGAATTATAATTAGAGACACCCAATGGAAATTCTGAATTTTCTAATTTGTATTCTTCAGAATGTTGTTATAATAATCTTATGATAACTTGATAATATCAATGCAATCAATGGAGACTGTTGATGGTGATGAAACCTCACCACACCAGAGAGTGGTTTTCTCATGGCAATGGATGACTATGCCCAAGCGGCAGAAGAATTTAAAGAAGAGATCATAACGCAGTTTTTAAAAGACAATCCCGGCACACGCCGTGCGGAAGTGGTTGTAAAATATGTCAACGGTCGCATGGTGTGCGAGCAGATTAAGGATGTCTTTAAGGATATTTCTCTGCGTGCACCGGTCCGTTCTCCTTCCGAAAAACGCTTGTTAAAAGAACTCGCGCGCGGCGGCGATCTTCGCTATGCCGCCAGTTTGGAATCCATCAGTACCTCCCGCCAATATGTCGATTGGCTTTACGAAGCCCCTTATACCTCCTTTGGGGATATGGAAAAAAGCGAGACCATTCACTTTTTGCAGCGCAAGGAAGAGCAAAGCCACACCTACGTAATCGACTTGGTCGAAGCAAAAAAGAAACTCGCGAAAATGATGAAGTCGGATGTCAAACCCTCCGAATCCGCCACCAAAACCGTCATGACGGAATACTTTCAAACCTCATTGGTGCAAATGAAATGCCAACACTCTGTTTATTCTAAAGAAGTTGACCTGGGTGACTCTTTCGCGAACAATGCGCAAAAATTTATCCGTGAAAACTTTGGCGATATCAAAGCGCGGGCAAAAATTTCCACGATCACGGCCATCAAAAAAGCCTATAATATTTTGCGCAGCACCCGCATCTCGGTTCCCGATATCACCAGCAATGAAAAACTGAAAATTGTGGGCGACGCACTCGATGAACTCAAATCGCAATTGGAAAAAAAACGCTCGGAACTGCAAGCCATTCATAAGATGATTGAATTTCTTGAAGGCATTGTCGATACTCTTGAATCCTCTCTCAAAAAGAAAGAAGAGAAAGAAGGCCATGAAGAGAAAAAAGACGGCGGCCCGCACGGCCCCCGGATGGCCTACACCCAACGCTCACGGTAGAGGTTCGACATTTAATTTGTTCAAAATTTCTTCAATTGCACCGACCGTTGCCGAATCGATCCATGAATGGATAAATCAAACTCACCATACCACGCTGTGACTTCACCCTCATCTTCAATATCAAACCGGTGCGGAAACGTAAAATCACGGTCGGGGAAAAACTCACCGACATCTACATGGGCGCAGCGGGCCAGCCAAACATCCGGCGCCCAATCGTCTTCGATGTTATGCTGCCCGCCGTCGTAGCCGCCTGTATCCGCCGCCGCGCTATTATAGGCATAGCGAAAGAATCGCCAGCCGGGGACATCTTTACCGGCAAATGAAGAACCGCCGCATCCGGAATAGGCTTCAATCGAATGTTTATGCTGATGTTTTAACGCGGGGCAAAACAACGCGTTTTCCGGAGCGTATCCCTGTTCGGCTAAAATAAGCGGAACTCCGCACCAGTAGCCGTTTGCGGCCGGGCCGCAGCCCCAGGCGGTAACATCGGAGCGCGGTTGGGTATCGGCCATGCAATCCGCGAGCGGAAATTGACCGTAGTCAACCCGGTAGGACAGCAGGGATTGATGGATGGTCTTAAGATTTTGTTGACACGCCGCCGCATGGGCGCGTTCAATCGAAAAGATA
This sequence comes from uncultured bacterium, assembly GCA_964449065.1. Classification (GTDB taxonomy): domain Bacteria; phylum Hinthialibacterota; class Hinthialibacteria; order Hinthialibacterales; family Hinthialibacteraceae; genus CAYVAZ01. Next base: position 7,999 of record CAYVAZ010000011.1, on the reverse strand, counting down.
TAATTGGCGGAAACAATGGCTGCTAGGATTCCGATAATCGAAACGACGATTAAGAGCTCAATTAGTGAAAAGCCCGACGGGGTGGTACAAGAACAAAATTTGCGCATAGCAATGCCTTCTCCTCGGTTGGCGTGCCGATATTGGATTGATTGAAAGGCAGGTCTCCTGGCTCCCGGGCATTTTTTACGGTACTTGATCAAAGAATTGAAGTGTGTAGTGACTTATCACTTCCTCGCGCTGGGCTTTACGCCGCACTTACTCAATTCTTTAACCGACCGCTCCTACTCCCTCGCCTTCTCATCCAACAAGGACAATGGCATTTGAGGTTTCGTTCCCAGTTACAGTGGCGGGACCGCGCCGGTTTTTCACCGGACTTCCCTTTTGGCGGTTATATCGTATGGAAAAATAACCGCACCTTTCACTCAATTAAATTTACCCCTAGTCGATTAAAAGTCAACCGAAGAAAAATCTTATTGTTAAGCCACAAGGAAAATGTCAGGGGGTAACCGGTCAGCGGTATGAAATGGAAAAATGGGTTTGATTTACTTTTCCCTCCCCCAATGCAATGGGGAAGGTTAGGAGGGGGTTAAGGCATTTTCTCAAAGAATCGAATCAACCCTCCCCGAACCCCACCCAGTCTTGGGAGGGGAAATCTCTCTTCAAACAGCTGACCTGATACTTTACGGATTATGGCTCTCTTCACACCCCCTCTGTCCTCCTTACGTTGGACATCTCCCCCAATCATTTTGGGGGAGACAATAGCATCGGCTGGCTGGAAGCCTGCACCACCATAAAAGACGTTTTGCCGTTCCGTCATTCATAGTGAACGTTTCTATTTGAAAATGGTATCACTAAAAATCGTATCGGACTTGCTCTTTGAAGTACGCGGGGATGGGACCGCCGTATCGCCAAAGGTCACCTTTGGAGTGGAGACCATTGGTAATTTCGAAAGCGATGTATCTGGTAACCGGTGAAACCGGCCAGGAACCAATGGGTTGGGAATCATCTTCTTTGTCAGGGCCGTTACTGGCGATAAGATAGATATCGTGATGAGTGTAGTCAAAAGATTTCTCCGGATTGGAGTTCCCGGCACCTAATTGATACCGGCCTTTCATGACGTTGCCGCCAAAGCTAACCCCGCCAACCACATCATCGGTAAACGGATCAATGGGTTCGATGCTCATGTATGCCACCGGCTCGCGCAGCATTCTGAAACCGCTTTGCCCTCGCATGGTGAAGGAATTGTTATCCAACCGGTATATTTCCTGCGCGGTGGCAATGGCTTGGAAGTCGGCTTCGACACGGGCGATCTTGGCTTTGACTTGCGCGTTGACAAAATTGGGTACGGCAATCGCTGCCAATATCCCGATAATGGCGACAACTATTAACAGCTCAATTAACGTAAATCCACGCATTTCATTATCCCAATCACTGTTGGAGAGAATAAATTACTCACGTTACGCACTACATTATAATATGCCCGTTTTTCTCATCCTTCGCTGAATTGATCACTCTCGCCCACCGGGAGAAGGACGGGGTGAGGGTTCGGGAGGAATAAACCTCTAATGACGCTACTGCGTCATGGGGAGCCATCGCTCTCTTCGCCCTCATCTCTTATCTTCTCCCAAAGGGAGAAGACGATAGACACTGCGTTTGACTTAGAATAGTTGGCTCACAACAAAACCCATTTTTCAAGCAATCGTCAATCATGAATTGCGTAACATCAGTAAATAACTATAAGTATTTTATGTTAGGCTTCCGTTAATAGAGCCTTGCTTTTTAACGCCGCTCTAGCCTTTGCAATAAAAAGGGGAATCGAAGTGATTGAAAAATACGTTTTCTTTCAGTAACCGGTAATGGAATCTGTTAATCCAGAGATGGAATAATGGATTGCTTTTGAAAGATGATGCTGTTTTTGCTTGTTGGCAGTAAAAGCAGAAATAAATATCTTGAATATTTTCTCAGAGAAAGCCGTAAGGATTATACAAGGGTAATGCTTTTGGGTTCTATTCATTCACCATGCAGCAGGAAACGATTTGCATTCAAGATTCACCGCCTTTTGATCCGATTCTTATCCGAAACACTATTAACATTTTTCTAATATTTACTTAACGTTTAATTAACTGAAAGTCGTTAAAACTTAGTCTGTAATTAAAACAATATACTTTTTTAAAGGAGTAAGTCGTGTTTCAATCTGTTTTCAAGTATTGTGCTATTGCGTCGCTTGCATCTCAATTGTTTACTTTCAATGTTCATGCGCAAACAACTGTTGTTTTTCAAAATGGTACAAATGGTTACCAAGGAACTACCGATACCATGTTTGCCGAAGTGAGAGAAGAAATTCCACTCGCAGACTCCAATTTGGCCGGAAGTTCCGTACTTTCTGCCGGGTTTGATTTAGCAGATCCAGACAACGGCATTTCCTATGCTTGGATTCAATTCGATGACATCATTGGAAACCGTCCGGGCCAGATACCACCAGACGCGGAGTTGACATCCGCTGTGCTAGAGATGTTTGTTTCCGATGATGGCAATGAAAACACGTTCGTTGTTCTCTATAACAACCTAATGGATTTTGACGTACTGACCGCCACCTACAATTCGATGGGTGGTGATATCCCTCTCGGTCAGCCGTTTTTTGTTCCTGCTAGTGAACCAGGCAGTGTGTTTGTTGAAGCCCCCGGTGTTGATGACGGCGACGTTTGGTCCGCCGATATCGCTCCATTGATTCAGCAGTATATGAACGGTTTGGAAAACAAAGGGATTTGGATTATTCCCGATGAAAATTTTGTGGATGCTATGTCGCTTGTTTCCACCGAAGGAACACTCGGCCCGACATTGCAAATCATAACTCCCAACGGCAATTTTACATTCCAACAAGGTTTGAACGGTTATGACGGATTGCAAGATGCCGCGATTCGCGGCTCGGCGTCTCCTGATACCCCATTGGGTAATGAACCGATCGCTAACATCGAAAAAGACCCGCCGCCTGATTTTAACTATGCCTTGATTCGTTTTGACGATATTTTCGGTACCGGACCTGGTCAAATCCCTCCTGGAACGCCGATCAACAGCGCGACATTGCGCGTTGCGGTCATCAATGCTGGTGCCAACTCGCAAGTTCGTGAAATTATTCCACACACCAACCAACAATTCGGTGTGGATACATTCTTCAATGAAGACACAGTAACCTGGAACAACTTTATCGATAACGGTGTGGATATCCAAACCGGTATTGAAGTGAACGACTCCATTGTCGGTGAAGTTGACCTCTTCGGCGGTTCGCGTATTGTTGAAGTAGACGTAACCAGTTCTGTTGAAAAGTGGTCAAACGGTACGTTGGAAAATTACGGCTGGTTGATCGAAGCGTTGGGGACCCGCAATGGGGCTATCGGAACCAAAGAAACCGGTAATTTTGTCCCGAAAATAACCGCAACCTTCACCGGTGGCACTACATCCGATGTAGAGAACTTTGAATTATACAAATAATCCATGTGAGAACTATGTACAATCGGGAAAGTCCACCCAAGGGTGGACTTTCCCATGTATATTCGGTTTATTATGAAACAAAGATTGGGTTTTACTTTAATCGAATTATTGATAGTAGTCGCCGTCATTGGCATACTAGCGGCCATTGCAATCCCCAACTTTTTAAACGCGCAAATTCGCGCGCAGGTGGCCCGGGTGCAGAGTGAATTAAAAACCATTGCATTTGCGTTTGAGCAGTATCAATTGGATCATGGAGGGTTTCCTCCCATTCGCGCGACTTCGGGGAACGGGTACATCGGCTACCGCTTTCTAACAACACCGTTACCATACTTAAAGAGCATGATGGCCGAACCCTTTGTGCCTTTGGATATAGAAGGATTTGCGTTTTCAAGCGGTTTGTCACCTGACCCTTATTATGAGTTTATTACAGCCCGGCATCCTTTTTCTTTCAATGTACAGAACATGTATCTGTTGGAGAGTATCGGTCCCGATCAGACGGATTCCTTTGCCCCATCGTCCAGTTTTCCCAGCCACCCAATTAACTTTGAATTTTATGATTCCACCAATGGATTGCGCAGCTTCGGGGATATTCTTCGGGCAGGTGGTTCTTATGTTCCCCGCTGGTTCCGGGAACGCAAAGGAGGCCGGGAAACCATCGGGCCGGATTGGATATGAATTAGCGATTCACCCTAGCCCAGACTATAGCCCCCCTTTTGAAAGAATAGTTAAACCAATTTTAAGGATTTTACTATGAATCGTTTTCAATGTTGCCGGTATATTTTTGTTGTACTTTTTCCACTAAACATTTTCGCCAACGATTCAGTCTATCCCCTGCGTTTTCGTGCCCCGGAAGCCCGGCAAGGTATCGCGGTGGATGCAAAATATGCTTATGTGGTGGGATCGACCATTTTGGGCAAATATGACAAGTTCTCAGGTGAACTGATCAAACAGTGGCAGCCGAATGAGAAGACGCCCCTCGTTCATTTGGATAGCGGGGTCATTCATGAGGAAAAACTGTATTGCAGCCACTCGAACTATCCCGAACTGCCGATGACCAGTTCGGTTGAGATATGGCATGCGGAAACGCTGGAGCACATCGATACCCACAGTTTCGGCATCTTCATGGGATCATGCACGTGGATCGACCGGCATGACGGGTATTGGTGGGTGATGTTTGCGCATTACAACAAAGAGAGCGGCTATCCGGACAAGTCCAACAAATGGACATCGCTGGTGAAGATGGATGACAATTGGAACCGGTTGGAATCATGGGTATTTCCGCAAGAAGTGATTGAGCGCTTTGGGGTATATAGTTGCTCGGGCGGTTCGTGGGGGCCGGATGGATATCTCTATTGCACCGGTCATGATTTGGCTGAGTTGTATCAGATGAAACTCCCCAAAGCAGGAAGTGTTTTGGAGCTGGTTGAAGTGGTTCCATTCATTAACTGGGGGCAAGGCATCGCGTTTGACCGCTGGCAGCCGGGTATCCTGTATGGGATTCTTAAACAAGATCGGTATGTGGTTGCTGACCGCGTTTTAGACAACAACCAATAATCATTTAAAGCGTTTCAGAGTTGGATAGACTGAATCTGTCCTTGTTCCCCCCCTTATTAACAGGGGGAAGGGGTATCAAAGACGATCTCTTTCTATCTACTCAAACCGGAATTACTCTAATAGCAATCTATTTTGAATTCTTGAGTATAAACCACTTCGGCTTCCATTCGCGGAGGCCCAACACCGTGGTTACACGGTAAATCCATTTGCAAGAGTATTGGGAACAGTTCATCTTGCACGAGATCCCCGGGCTTGGCAGAAAGCGCCGCTAGGCTAGCCGGCATTGCTGGCGGTATGTATCTGTTCTTGCGATAAAACCCGGTGAAACATATCCAACACACGATCTACCGAAATCTGCCGCATTAAATCGTTCCCTTTATTGCGCGCACCCCACGGCAATTGATCAGCCGGCTTGCCATATTGCTGAACAAGGTTTTGGTGATATACCTCTACCACATAGTGCTGATAGGTATACGGTCCGGTGCGTTTGGGGTTGGAATGCGCGTATAAGCCAATGATGGGTGTGCCGACGGTAACCGCCATGTGAGCGGGACCGGTATCGGGCGCAAGCAATACATCCGCCCTTTTCAACACACACAATAGTTGTTTGAGTGTGGTTTGCCCAGTCAAATTGAGTGGATTGCTTCGGCATTGGGATTGAATATCCGACGCCAATTGGCGTTCCATATCTGTGGGACCGCCGGTTAACACCACTTGAAATCCCTGCTGTGCCGCGAAATCCGCCAGAACCGCATACGATCCGGCCTCCCAGTTGCGTTCCGGTTTGCTGGCCGCCGGAGAAATCGCAAACACCCTGCCGGTTTCACCGAGCCTGTCATTTGCCCATTGCCAATCTTCATCTCTGTAAGGCATTTGCCATTCCGGCCGGCAATCCCCTACCCCAATCGCTCGTGCAAAAGCTTGAAACCCCTCAAACACATGGGGCTCAATTTGGGGAGGGATGCGGTTCCTAGCCGCCAAGGCATGGCCTTCTTTCGCGCGGGACCAATCAAACCCTATCTTAACATCCGCGGGGATGCACAACGCCGCCGCGTTGGCCCGGAACGCGGCCTGCATGTGCAGCAGCACGTCAAACCGCTTACCTTGCATGTGTTTACGCAATTGTTGATAGGCTCTCCATCCCTGCGATTTATCAAACACCACAAACCTAATGCCGGGCATTCCTTCTAACAGCGCGGCTTCGGTTTTGCCAATCACCCACGTGATGCGGGCATTGGGATAATGCTTTTGCACCGCTTGCACCACAGCCGCCGCGTAGCATACATCCCCAATGGATGAAAGCCGTAAAATGCAAATGGTTTGGGGATTCGTACAGAATACGTCTTTCATTCCACCACTCGTATCCTTTGAATGTAAGGTAAACCATGATTAAGGCAGATCGTACATAGCATACTAATATGCTACTGAATATTACACCACAATATTTCCTATGGTAATATTGTCACGTTCCATTGCAGTATAATATCCCAATTATTAATTGGATTTTATCAAATCATTATGTATACTTTATCAAATCTTAACAAATTCCGGTGGCTCACTTTGCTTTCTTAAATTATGAAAACCGCTTTTGCAACGTATTTTAATTTAAAAAGTAGAACCAAAGCCGAATAGGTAAAAACAAGAAATCAACCAGACCTTAGGGACAACTTAAATGATTCAACAAACCTATATTGATGGTGAGGTCGTGCTGCAATCATCTCAATGCCCCTCGGATTTATCCCTCGATTGGTTTGATGCCGGGTATTGGCGGGAACGCAACCGAATCATAGGGAAAAAAGCCGGCCGGGGCAACACGTGGTTTTTTCAACATCACCAATTGCAAGCCGTGCTGCGCCATTATTGGCGCGGGGGGTTAATCGGAAACTTGTTGAACGACCAATACCTGTATCTTGGGCTGCCTTATACACGAATGTACCGCGAATTCGCCATGCTCTGCCACTTGCACGAAATGGGATTGCCTGTGCCAACACCCATTGCCGCCAAAATCAGCCGAAACGGATTAATCTACCGCGGCGATATCATTACGCAAGCCATTCCCGGCGCCGTCAGCCTGCAAGATATTTTATCCTTCCGAAGATTTACCCACTCCGAAATCGAAGCCATTGCTATGACCATTGCAAGGTTTCACAATTCCGGTGTGGACCATGCCGACCTGAATATCAAAAATATATTGCTGGATGCATCCGGAAATGTTTATCTGATCGATTTTGACCGCGGCACTCTTACCCGCAAAAATCAACAGCGGCAGCAAAAAAACATCCTGCGGTTAAAACGCTCGTTTGAAAAACAACTCCGCTCGCATACCGCACGGAATTGGACCCCCAATCAATGGAACTCGCTGATGAAGTTTTATCATAATCATACTTACTCTTCTGTTATTTCTTACATTTTCAACATTCCATTAATAGAACATTTTGGATGCCTTCAATGGATCATGATTTGAATTGCAATGGAACTTTTCACATTCAACACCCTTTCCGCATTTCGTTTCCTGGCAATAAAATGGATTACAGGATGACCAGGATTTCGCATATTTCGTTTCCAACAACCCTCCAGTATATCCCGTCTCAGAAAGCGCGTTGAATCGGCTTTCATCGATGTGGGTATATTGCATCAACCCAAACGGCCGTATATTTCAACATTCGTTATATCAATCGCCCTCGCCCGTTGGGCTGAGGTTTAACCACAACTGTTCATCTTAATCATAATTTAATAATTTTGGTATAGAGTTAAATCAATAGCAGCCAGGCATCCAGAATGGGGTCATCATGAATGATAGATTCTTGGTTGTCGGCCGAATTTCAACTATCAATCCATAACCATTACTTAAATTAGGAGCCGTTTGATGAAACGAATCGCCTTTGTGTGCAGTATTGTAACTCTAATTGCATCCGTATCCGTTCAAGCCGAAGAATTGATGTTAAACCACATCCAG
>CAYVAZ010000010.1:9685-36630 GCA_964449065.1 uncultured bacterium | reverse complement strand
TAAAATACTTGAAATGGTTTCACAACGAAACAGCTGGTTGATTGTTGATGAAGCGTTTATCGAGTTTGTCCCAAACGAAAGTATGATGCAGGCGGTATTACATCATCAACATTTAATTGTTTTGCGGTCTCTAACAAAATTTTTCGCGTTAGCCGGTTTGCGCTGTGGTTATTTGGCTGCGCACCCCGACACAGCCGCTAAGATTCGGTCATTCATTCCGCCATGGCCGCTGAATGGGTTATCTCAAAAAGCCGGTGAATGGGTGCTGAACCATTCCTCTTATTTTTATCAGGTAGGAGAAACTTGGAAACAACAAGCCCAAAAACTCATGGATTTCTTTAAAACGCTAAACGGCATACAGGTTCATCCAACAGCAACCAGTTATTTTCTGCTTTCGTTTGAAAACGTAATTTATGCAAACCGGTTTCAAGAGCTCTTGGCACAAAAAGGAATCATGGTTCGCAACTGTGGAAATTATGAAGGGTTGGATGAATCCAATATTCGCATCGGCGCAAGAGATCATGAGAGCAACACCTACCTACTGGAGACTCTACAATCCAGCGAATTCAAAGAGATGTCTGTATGATTTCTATATCCACCCTGGTTACCGCTTTTTTGCTTGATCTCCTATTCGGTGATCCGAAATGGCTGCCCCATCCCGTGCGTTGGATGGGGTGGTTTATTAAACGGTATGAAGCGTCGTTTCGAAACGCACCCGTTCCATTGTGGATAAGCGGTATTGGATTGGCTGTTCTTCTCCCTTGGCTTGCATATTGGCTTACATGGTTTGTTATATGGATGGCAAACTCAATTCATCATGAATGGGCATGGATGGCAGAAGTATTTCTGATCTATCAGTGCATATCTATTCGCGGTTTGTATGATGAAACCAAACCGGTTTATCAATCCCTGCGGCGGAAAGATATGTTTCACGCGCGTCAAAGCCTTTCGTTGGTTGTTGGACGGGATACTCATAAATTGGATGAGCCGGAAATTTCCCGCGCGGCAGTAGAGACTGTGGCAGAAGGCACCGTTGATGGAATCGTTTCTCCATTGGTGTTTGCCGCCATTGGCGGCGCGCCTCTCGCGATGGCGTTTAAAGCGGTCAGCACATTGGATTCGATGATTGGATATAAGAATGAGAGATACAAACAATTTGGCTGGGCATCCGCGCGGTTGGATGATGTATGCAATTTCATCCCGGCACGGTTGTCCATCTTGATCATCCCGCTTGCCGCGGTGTTTGGCAAATTGAATGGAAATAAATCATGGCAGGTGGGATGGAAAGAACGGCTAAAACACAACAGCCCCAATGCGGGTCATGCGGAAGCCGCATTCGCGGGCGCGTTGGATATTCGCTTAGGAGGAACGAGTACCTATCAAGGTGTGATAAGTCATAAAGCGGTTCTCCATGAACAGGGAAAACAAGCCCAACCGGATGATATCCCCAAAGCATGGAAACTGATGTTTATCTCATCAGTCCTCTTCGTTGGAATGACTGTTTTCATTATTTTCATATTTTCATCTTTTCTAGTTGACAAGATTGGGTATGTATTGTTATTATCCTCTCCACATGAAAGGTGTGTCGTTCAATGCCTGTTGAGCGAAGCACTTAAAATGGGAAGCCGGTGTGAGTCCGGCGCGGTCCCGCCACTGTAACTGGGAACGAAACCCCGAATGCCATTGCTTAGTTTTGAGCGAGAAGGCGGGGAAGTAGGAATAACAAAGCCCAGAAGCCAGGAGACCTGCCTTTCATCAATCTCATGAACCGACACGCCGACCGCGGAGAAGGCTGACGGACGAAGATCTATCCCTATTCGTTCAAATATACCCGCTCTGTAATTGGCTAATGGTTCATTGTGTTCGAGGAAACGCAATGGCTTCTTACTACGTACTATGCAACCGATTCAGGCGAAACGTTTGCCCGCCTTCCATCGCGGATTGTTGCTATTCCCGTTTCTTCGAATGGTTCCGTTTATTGTCCATTCCATCTCTGGTTATGGATAATCAATACATTCAAGAAAGGGAGTATCACATGAAACAAGACCTACAAAGAACATCCACACGAAAGATGACCTGTTTATGCATGGGAATGCTGCTTGGCGGTTCTCTGGCATACACGCAGCCGGAACTACCCACGTTCACTGATCCTGTAAGGCTGACCGTATCAGAAACTGATACCGTGTTGTCACGCAACACACACGGGAGCTTGATGTTTGGTGATGACGGTGCATTGCATCTGGTTTACACCGAACGGAATGAAGAAGGAACCGGCAGCGGCCTACCCGGGTTCATGCTGTATCAAGTGCACCGCGATGGAGTATGGAGCGAACCGTTGCCGTTTCGCAGCGAAACGGGTGACCGTGTACCCCTTAACAGCGGAGGCAATCCATCGTTGTACCCGGCGCCGGATGGCAGCGTGCATTTTGTCTGGCATGATTACCGCAACAGCACCAGCAGCTTAGGCACAAACAATGTGGATGTATTTTACCGCCGCTTACTGCCAAACGGACAGTTTGAAGATAAAGAACAGCAGATCACATCGCATGACGGCAACCAATGGCGCCCCAAAATTCGCGGTTTTTCGAACAATCAATTGGCAATTGGTTGGTATGATTTTTTTCAAGATTCCGGACCCGATATGCTTGTCACGTTTTCTGATGAGAGTGGATTTTTTGATTCGAACGAACCGCTTGAAGAGCGTTTGGTGCAAGGCGCAAACCTGGATGGTAATCCAGCCCCTGACCCTCATTTAACTCTTGGAGTTGTGATTCCGGATTTTGTCTATGACAGTCAAGGAAGATTGCAAACGGTGTGGACCAAAGGTTTTACCGATGCGGATGCCAATTTGAGTTATGGCGTGGTTGCCTCTCCACCATCCAGAACGCTGAGCAGCAGTGTTGAAATCAGCCCGAACGGCGGGGCTTTTGGTGATCCGCCAAAAATCTATGCAGATCAGGATGACAATATTTGGATTGTTTGGACCGACCGGACCGATGGGGTCAACCACAACATCCATATCGCCAAAAAGGGGCCTGGTGCTGACTCCTTTGAGTCTCCCATCGCCATCACCGGCTTTGCTTCACCGGATGTTGTCGAGCGTGCGGATATCGCGATTGCACCGAACGGCATGGTATATGTGGTGTGGTCCGATTTTCGCGATACCGAAGGCGATTTGTTCCTGCGTGTTTATGATCCCGCAACCCAACAACTTTCAGATGAACTACGTTTGACGGAAAAAATCCTTACGGTTGACGGCCAGCCTGCGATCGATATTGCCCCCAGCGGTGAAGTGGTTGTGGTGTGGCAAAGCGAACGGGATGGGAATGTGGAACTGTATATGCTTTCTTCGCAGATCGAATCCTCCATCCAGAATTGGAATCAATATGAATAAAGAAAACGGTTTAACGCTAAATGAATTAATGACCTGTGAAGCACAGCCTCCCCGCTCCCGGCGGCGGGGGCTGGTGCTGGTGAATACCGGAAACGGCAAAGGAAAATCATCCGCCGCCTTGGGCGTGGCGTTTCGTTCGCTGGGTTGGAACTGGAAGGTGTGCATCATTCAATTTATCAAAGGCAAATGGACCACCGGAGAACAACGGATTTGCGACGCTTTGCCCTTGGATATCGAACTGCATGCATTAGGGGATGGTTTCACCTGGGATACAAAAAATCCCGAACAAGATATTCAAACCACAGAATCAATCTGGAAATTCGCGGAAGAAAAGATAATCCGCGCCCAGCATGATTTGATCATCCTGGATGAGATCAACTATGTATTTGCCTACAACTATCTACCGGTTGATCCCGTGTTGGAGACTTTGCAAAACCGTCCGTCTTGGATGCATGTGATCTGCACCGGCAGAGATGCCCCCGAAGAATTAAAAGAATTCGCGGATTTGGTCTCGGAAATCCAGATGGTTAAGCATCCATTCAAGCAAGGAATCAAAGCCCAAAGGGGAATTGAGTTTTAATGAAGCATCAACAGAATTCACATCGAGCAACAGCAATTAGCGTATGGGGAACGTCTTCACATGTCGGCAAGAGTTTGTTCTGCGCTGGATTGGGGAGGGTTCTCTCAAACCGAGGATATAGTGTCGCTCCATTTAAAGCGCAGAACATGTCGAATAACTCTGCCGTGACAGAAGAAGGGGGAGAGATTGGACGGGCGCAAGCGTGCCAGGCAGAAGCCTGCCGTGTTGCCGTAACCAATGATCTCAATCCTTTGCTGTTAAAACCAACCGGCGAGAAGCAATCTCAAGTCGTGCTGCAAGGCAAAGTAAAAGGCTCCATTGGCTCCGATTTCGGAATCACACGGTTGGATGAATTCAAACGGTTGATTGCGGATTCGTATGACCGTTTGGCTTCGCGGCATGATGTGGTATTGATCGAAGGCGCAGGCGGGTGCGCGGAACTCAACCTTCGTCACCGCGATTTAGCCAATGAATGGATTACAGACTATGCAAACGCAAAGGTTATCTTAATCGGAGATATCGAACGTGGCGGTGTGTTCGCGTCGCTTTTAGGATCGCTTGATTTATTGAGCCATGAAGCACGGTCGAGAATCATTGGTCTGGTTGTGAATAAATTTCGGGGTACGCCTGAATTGTTCGAAGACGGTGTCCGGATTTTGGAAGAACGTTCAGGCATTCCGGTATTGGGTGTACTTCCCTATATCGAAAACCATCACCTGCCCGATGAAGATGGGGCTTCGTTTCAAGCTAGAAGAATACAAGCCGGTCAAAAACGGGAGCGCAACGTCATCCGTGTTGGTGTCATCATGACACCGCATATTTCAAACAGCACCGATGTGGAAGCACTGATTGCCGACCCCCGCTTTGATGTCGATTTGTTGTATGAACCATCCGATGAAGAAAAAGCGTTTTATATTTTACCGGGTTCAAAGAATGTAATAGAAGATTTGGTTCAACTCAAGAACAAAGGTATGGATTCCTATCTTATTCATCAAAACACCAAAGGAAAGTTAATTTTGGGAATTTGCGGCGGCTATCAAATGCTGGGCACAGTTGTACAAGACCCATACGGTGTGGAATCCAATATAGGCTCGTGCGAAGGGATGGGGTTGTTGAATGCCGAGACCACCCTTTTACCGAAAAAGATTACCCAAAACATAATCGGAACCTTCATTCCAAACGGGAAAGAAATTCGTGGGTATGAAATTCATTGCGGACGAACCGTTTCATCGGTTGCGCAGCCATTGATTGAAATTCAACAAGAACAGTCGGTATCTTGCTTTAGAAAAGAAGGGATGATTTCTGAAGACGGGTTGGTATGGGGAACGTACGTTCACGGTATTTTCGATTCCATCCATTTTCGAAACCATATCGCACAGCATTTTGGCATGACAGAAACCGTTTCAACACCGGAGAAGGATGTATATGAACTCTTGGCAACCACAATACAAATGCATATCAACATGAACACAATTTTAGCGGAAATAAATGATGAACAAGAAACCCACATTGCAAACCCATAAACGATTTTGTAAAGATGAAAGACAGTCACTTTATGACGTTATTCATCACAGAAGAGATGTGCGGCAGTTTCGTCCTGAATGTATCCCGGAAGAAGTGCTGCTTCGCATTCTCAACGCCGCTCATGCGGCGCCCTCTGTGGGGTACATGCAGCCTTGGAACTTTATCTTGATTCAGGATCAATGCATGCGCGAAAAAATCGCTGAACACGTTCAGCAGCAAAATTCACTTGCCGCACAGCATTATTCGGAAGAGAAACGAGCATTGTATGATTCATTGAAGTTAGAAGGGATAGTAGAGTCTCCGCTCAACATTGTGGTTACCTATAATCCAAAACGGGGCGGCCCCCATGTGCTGGGCAGAAATACCATGCCCGAAACCGGACTTTTTAGTGTATGTTGCGCGATCCAAAATTTGTGGTTGGCGGCACGGGCAGAAAACATCGGTGTCGGCTGGGTCAGTATTTTGGAACCCGATATTGTGAAATCAATTCTCCATATTCCAAAATCGATTCAATTGATTGCGTACTTATGTGTGGGATATCCCAAAGTTTTTTTCTCCATACCGGAGTTAGAACAAAAAGGGTGGAGACAAAAGATTCCACTTCATGACCTTTGCTATGTAAATCGATGGGAGCAAAAGAAAGAAAAGTAGGTATTCGAAATGAAACGAAATTATTTATGGCAATGGATGCTTATTTGGTTGGTGTGCGCTTTGAGTGCAACTGCAAATTCAGAAGCGATCCGCATAGTATCGTTGGCGCCATCCAACACAGCGATTGTCCGCGATCTAGGGTTGGGCGAATTCTTATTGGGAATCACAAAATATTGTGTTTTGCCTAAAAACGCATCCAAGGCTGTTGTGACCGGAACCATAACGCACCCCAATATCGAGTTCATTACCACGCTGAAACCAACATTGGTGTTAGGCAATGTAGAATCAAACCGGGTGGAGACGTTGGATAAGATCGAATCGGTAGGATTGCCCTTGGTGCGTTTGGGGCCATCTCAATCATTAGAAGATATCATTCGGGATGTCGAAAAAGTCGCTGAAATCACGAACCGTAGCGCGAGTGCAAAATCGCTAATTAAGCGTGTTACAAACCATCTGCGTAACATCCAAAGATTAGTAAAAGACCAAGGACGAAAACGTGTGTTTGTCGAAGTTTGGCACCAGCCATTGACCACCGTTTCCAGACTGGGGTTTATCCATCATGTTGTAGATATGGCGGGAGGGAACAACATCTTTGCGGATGCCCTAATAGCGTATCCTAAAACCTCAATGGAATCTGTCATCGCCCAAAAACCCGATGCCATATTTATCTTAACCCATTCCCTGTTTGATGACGACCGTGTTTACAAATACCGTGAGTACCCGCAATTGCAAGATGCAATCGTTCACCAAACCGATGCTTCGGAATTGTCGCAGCCCAGTTTAACGGCGTTTGTCAACGCGGTGGAGTATTTTGCCGCCATTCTTCATCCCACGGTTGAGATTCCAACCATGCCGCCGCTTCAGGACTTGCTGCCATGAAGAACACGTTTTGGTTTTTGTTTACAGGCCTGTTGTTCATGTTGATCGCTGTCTTTGTTGCGCATGTGGTTTCGGGACCGGCCGACTTGTCATGGAATGAAGTCATGCATGGATTGTTGAATCCGTCGTCTCCCTCCGGGGCGATTTTGTGGAAGTTGCGGCTGCCGCGCGCGGTCTATGCAGTCATAACGGGGATGGGACTGGCTGCTTGCGGTTTGGCGCTGCAAGGGCTTTTTCGCAATCCATTGGCGGAACCATTTACGCTGGGCATTTCTGGTGGTGCGGGCTTTGGAGCCGTATTGGCGATTGTTTCCGGAGTGACGGCGGGGATATGGGTCTCCGTGAGTGCCATGGTCGGCGCCGTGATTGTGACGGCCCTGGTGTTTGTGTTATCCCAGCACACCCGGTTTTCTCAATCGGCGCTTATTTTGTGCGGTATAATGTTGGGATATTTTTTTCAATCGCTGCTCATGATGCTCATTTCACTTTCATCAAGCAACCGCGCTCATGGTGCATTGATGTGGTTGTTGGGCGATTTGGGTTCTGCTCCCACCTCAATGCTGGCAACCGCCTGCGTGGTTGTTATTGCCGGTTGTTTGTTGATGTTCCGCAAAGCGAAAGAATTGGATTTATTAAGCATGGGAGAAGAAAAAACGGCATCATTGGGTGTAAATGCGGGCCATTTACGCCGGGAAGTATTTTTCATATCCAGCATGGTTACAGGTGCATGTGTTGCTGCGGTAGGCATCGTCGGTTTTGTGGGATTAATGATTCCGCACATCATACGCTACCCCGCCGGAACGCAGCACAGGGTCTTGTTTCCCTTGTGTATTTTGGGTGGAGCCTCCTTCGTGCTGTTTTGTGACTTAATCGCGAAGAATGCGTTTGCCCCTATTGAATTGCCGTTGGGAGTCATCACCGGATTGATCGGCAGTGTGACATTTTTATGGATGTTTGTTCGGAAAGAGGCATGACCCACTATGTTGCGCATCCAAAATCTATCCGTGACCATCAAGAATCACCGCATCATTCAAAATGTTTCTTTGCAAGCCGATGCGGGCAACTTGGTTTCGATTGTCGGACAAAACGGCGCAGGGAAAAGCACAATGTTGCGCGCTGTTTTGCGTTTTGTGCCAATTCAATCCGGCTGCATTACTCTTCAAAACCAAGATATCCAATCCATGACGCTCAAACAGCTTGCAAGGCAGATCGCTTATTTGCCGCAAACGATTCCTACAAACACGCAATGTACAGTGGAAGAATACATTCTCATGGGGCATTTTCCGTGGGTAGGAATGGTCTCAAAGATTGAATTGCAAAACCGTCTTCGTGATGCCCTTTTGATTTGCCGGATGGATGAATTTCGCCACAGGGTTGTCGGTACGCTAAGCGGGGGGGAATTTCAGCGGGTTTTGCTGGCACAGGTCATTATGCAAAACACCCCTATTATTCTGTTGGATGAACCTGCCCGCTATTTGGACTTGAAACATCAAATATTGTTTGAAGACATTTTGATCCGGCTGCGAAATGAGGGGAAAACCATCATCAACGTGACGCATGATTTAAATGGCGCGCTGCGCATATCCGACCGGGCGGCAATGATCAAACAGGGACAAATCATCAAACAAGGTGATCCCCATGAAGTTATCAATCCCACTACGATTGCAGAAGGATTTGATCTCCCGATGAAGACGGTTCAGAACCGGATGATGAATGTATGGCAGATGGAGGAAAACACATGTCCAGCACATTAGTCATCGGAGGGGTCCGCAGCGGAAAAAGTGCTTGGGCGGTTCGGTACTCGCAGCGGTTTAACCGCAAAGTGTTTATTGCGACAGCCAGCGCCATCGATGAGGATATGAAAGAACGCATTAATCGCCATCAACAAGAGCGGGGAGATCGTTGGAGAACGATTGAAGCAGGAAAAGATATCGTAAAGGCATTGCAATCCGCTCATAAGACAGCCGATATCATCGTGATTGATTGCCTCACTGTGTGGACTGCCCTGATTATGAATGAGGCCCCGACTCAAGATCAAGTTATCCAAAACCATGTAATACCCTTAATCAATAAGATCGAAAGGATTAAGACAGAGATTGTCATCGTAACCAATGAGGTAGGGATGGGAGTTCATCCTGAATATGAATCCGGCAGGCAATACCGCGATCTATTAGGCAAAATCAATCAAAGTATCGCGGCGGTATGTGAAAACGTGATTTTGTTTGTGGCGGGAATACCGCTAGCGGTAAAGGGGACAACACCAAATGCTAACGAATAACCAACACGATATCGATGCCGCATGGCGGCATCTTGACCAACTGACCAAACCGCCAAGAAGTTTGGGACGTGTTGAAGAAACCGCCGCGCGGCTATGCGGCATCCAAAAGACAAAACAGCCGCAAACCAAGCCCCGAAGTGTAATCATTTTTGCCGGTGATCATGGCGTTTGCGAAGAAGGTGTAAGCGCGTTTCCCCAACCGGTGACTATAGAAATGATGAAAAACATGGCAAATGGTGGAGCCGCTGTGAGTGTGTTATCCAAACTGCATCAAGCCAAATTACGGATTATCGATGTGGGCAGCATGTTGCCGGAGAATGAAGAGATGCCTGGAGTGGAGCGAAAACTTGTTCGAAACGGGACGCGAAACTTTACCAACCAACCTGCAATGACCCTGGATGAATGCCGGCAAGGTATTGCGGTCGGTAGGCAAACCGTTTCTGAAGAGGTTGAAGAAGGAACCAAGTTGATTCTTTTGGGCGAAATGGGGATCGGCAACACCACCTCCGCCGCTGCCATTAGCGCGGCGGTTTTGAATATACCGGTTGAAAACATCACGGGCTGCGGGACCGGATTGAATCATGAAGGATGGAATCACAAAAAGTGCATCATTGAAAACGCATTGCATAGTCATCAAATTACTGGTGTGGAAACCGTGTTATCTTGTTTGGGGGGATTTGAAATTGCGGCAATGGTAGGCGCCATGTTAGAAGCATCAAAACACACCATCCCCATAGTATTGGATGGTTTTATTGTCTCTGCCGCGGCGTTAATCGCCTGTGAAATGGAACCTTCTGTGCAGCAAAATCTCATTGCGGCGCATATTTCCGCTGAACGTGGACACCGATTGGTTCTGGATCATTTAGATTTAGACCCTTTGCTTGATTTGAACCTGCGGTTGGGAGAAGCGAGCGGCGCCCTCATAGCGCTCCCTATTTTAGACGCGGCCGCGGCGGTTTTTAACGAAATGGCTACCTTCAAATCGGCGAATGTGAGCCGTTAATCATGAAAATAAAACGATTAATTTACATCCTTCAATTGGTTTTAACGACCGTATCCTTTTTATCGTGGATCCCGATTCCCAAGTGGGGATATACGGGACATGCGCTTTACCGTATGGGAATATTTTTTCCAATCGTTGGGGCGCTCTTAGGTGGAATTGCCGCCTTGGTTTTAAGCTATTCAACGCTTTTCTTTCCGTATACGGTTTCGGTAGCCATAACGCTTTTTGTTTATGGTTGGATTACGGGAGCCTTTCATGAAGATGCACTTGCGGATACCGCCGATGGTATGGGAGGAAATACTCCGCAAAAAATTCTTGCTATTATGCGGGATAGTTGTATTGGAACTTATGGAGCATTCGCGTTAATTTCTTCTTATGTATTACGATACGCTGCGCTCACGGCGATGAGCCCCGCAACGGCGGCAACGAGTTTGATTGCGTTTGCATCCGTTTCACGGTTGGCGGGTGTATTGTTTTTAACCCTGGCACAAAAGCATGAACTCCCACCCGAAAGTATGAACCGTACGGTATTGTTCTCCAACCGGTGGCTGTGTTTTTTTGCCGGGTTGGCCAATACAATCATCATTTTAGGGATGATCATGCCAGATCATTTGATCATCGTACCGGTTGTCTTTCTTATAATTCCAATCGCTGCCCGGTTCTACTTTTTACGCAGGATCAGGGCAATCACGGGGGATTGCGCGGGATTTGTGATTTACTCGACTGAAACGGTTTTGTATCTACTTGCAGCAATCAAACCGCAATGATGACCATCATGTTTGTTTTAGCGATTGCCAAAATACATGCCAGTCTTATGTACCGGATTTATACAAAGAATATTGAGGGAAGTTTGAATGATATCGTGAATCTTGTCTATGAACTGATTCTTCCAGATTTGGACAAAACATCATATTATACCGCTTCAATGAAATGATATGCGGTGAGCGGTACCGGCTGGAAGCCGATGCTACCCTTTTATGGAAGAATCACACAGAATTTATTTGAATCCGTTTAAAGTGGAAACTACTGAACAAAATAAAACGCCAATATACCGCCAACAAATGAAGTGTGTTGAAAGCAAAAAAGTTGCAAGTTCTTTATTTAAAATGCTTTACGATAGAGAAAAGAAAGTGGAGGCGGCGGGAATTGAACCCGCGTCCGAAAATGGGTCAACCAATAAGCACTACATGCTTAGTCTCCGATTGATCTCACTGCCCGGCGAACGGAGACAACGCCTGGACAGCCAGCCTTCTAAGGGTTCGCAAACTCAGCGAAGGCAGATGAGCCTGCTAGCTCCATCTGTTTGACGCCACTTGTTCAGCCGAAAGAGCGGAACCGAACGTGACGCTAGCCGACTACGCGGCTAGAGGTAAAGTTTCGTAATCTGCAGTTATTATTTATCCGCCTTGATTACGGGGCCGGCGGTTCCCCGGCATGCTCTTATTCGCCACGCCATTTCCGTCGAACCCATTACGCCCCCTGTTTCTTGTGCATTTTTAGTTTATCTAATTGTTCTTATCTCATTATCATATCTCATACCTAAAAAAAGTGTATGGTGTTTTTTCGAATTTCAATGAAATCTGTGTGCAACTGTTTGAAGATTTTATATATTCAAGCCAATGACTTGAGAAAATTTGGCGCAAAATTGAAAATCTTTGCGCATGTAAAAGCGTTTTTTCTTGAAAAATGACAAGATTTGATTGATAATAAATCATGTGTTCGTTACTTCCCGGTCGCTGATTATCCATGATTGGATTTTCATCCCGGTCAACTTTAAGATCAAAGCGGTGAATCCATCATGTTACATTTGCGGAATATCTATCCAAATTATTATCAAAAAGTTTTACTGATCCCATTTGTTTATTTTATTTTTAGCATCATTTGGATTTTTCTTAGTGATTACAGCTTATCGGCGGCAGGGCTCACAGAGCAAGAAATTATATTGTACCAAGTTTTTAAAGGGTCGGCTTTTGTGTTGGTTACTACCGTGGTGATGTATATCTTGGTTCGGAACAGTTTTTTCCGTCTGATTCGCAGCGAAGAACGCTACCGCACTATGCAGGAAAATGCGCCCATCGGTGTGTTTGTTCAATCCGAAAACCGCATTGTTTATGTTAACGAACGACTGGTGGAACTATTCGGCGCGCGATCAAGAGAGGAACTTTATCATAAATCTATCTTTGATCTGATTCATCCGGATTACCAAGCAATTGTGCAACAGCGGATTCAGACACTCACGCAAGAAATGCAGCCTGTAGAATCGTTGGATGAAGTGTGGTTTGATTTGAATCAAAACCCCATCGAGGTTGAAGTCTCCGCTACCCCCATTCGATATGATGGAGTGTATGCCGTAATGGTGTTTGTGAAAGACATCAGCCAGCGCAAACAGATGGAGAGGTATATTCAGGAACGGGAAGAGCGGTTTCGGAACGCGCTAACTGAACTTCCTTTTCCAACAATACTTCATACGGAAGAAGGCCGCATTCAATTTATCAATAACGCTTGGCGAGAAATATCCGGCTATTCATTAGATGAGATTCCTACCATAGAAGAGTGGACCGCAAAGGCTTATGGAAACGGAAAAGATAAAGTTCGAAATGCGATGCAAAACTTGTACTCCATTTCGCAGCCTGTGGATGAAGGGGAATTTGAAATCACGTGCAAAGATGGAGAGAAGCGGGTATGGGAATTTAGTTCTTCCCCCTTTGGAACCGATCCCAACGGTCATCGACAGGTGATAAGTGTTGCCAAGGATATTACTGAGAAAATTCAGGCCCAACGTAAATTGCAGAAAAAGAACGAATTTTTTGAAGTGATTACCAATAATATTCCAATCATGATTGCCCATGTATTGCCCGATTTGAAACACCAGTGGGTGAACCGGGCTTGGGAAGATGCGCTGGGTTGGAAATGGGAAGAAATTCGCGATGTCGATATTTTGCGAAAACTCTTCCCCCAAGATGAACTTTACCAAAGGGCATGCACGGCCTTGCAAAAAGAGAGTGATGGATGGAACGAAACCCAAATTTGTTGCAAGGACGGAACCACGCTGGACTCGTTGTGGATGAATGTCCGCTTGTCGGATGATTCCCGTATCGCGATTGGTATTGATATTTCCAATAGAAAGAAATTAGAGAGTCAGATTCGCCAGTCGCAAAAAATGGAGTCAATCGGCCGGTTGGCCGGTGGAATTGCCCATGATTTTAACAATATCATCATGATCATTTCGGCGAATACGGAATTTGCCATGCAGGATTTGTCTCCGCATGACGAAAACTATGAATTTTTAAACGAAGTGAAAGATGCCGCGCAACGCGCCGCGAAGTTAACAAGTCAATTGTTGGCGTTTAGCCGAAAACAAGTGATGAAAGTCGAAATTGTTGATTTAAACCGGGTCATTTTAGATGTCGACAAAATGTTGCGGCGCATGATCGGCGAGGATATAGAATATGTGACGCTGCCGAAAGAGAATCTTTGGAAGATCAAGGCGGATCCTTCTCAGTTGGAACAAATCATTTTCAATTTGGCTGTGAATGCCCGCGACGCGATGCCGAAAGGGGGACATTTAACCATTGAAACGGATAATGTGGAATTGGATGGAGATTACGCAAACCAACATGCTGAGGCTGTTCCCGGCCGCTTTGTTATGTTGGCTGTAACGGATAACGGTTCCGGAATTGCGCCCGGCGATTTGGATAAAATTTTTGAACCGTTTTTTACCACAAAAGATAGGGCCAAGGGAACCGGTCTGGGGCTTTCCATGGTTCATGGTATTGTGAAACAAAGTGGGGGAAATATTTATGTGTACAGTGAACCGGGTATGGGCACTACCTTTAAACTTTATTTTCCTGCTACCCAGGAATCGCCGGATGATGTAACCATCCCCGAAGTGGTAACCGAAGCCATGCACGGGACGGAACGTATATTGATTGTAGAAGATGAACCCCTTGTGCGGAACTTGCTGCACCGCATTCTGACCAATGCCGGCTATACGGTTTTTAAAGCGTCTTACGCCGCGGAAGCACTTGAAATTTTTGAACAAGAAGGGCACTTTGATTTATTGATTACCGATGTGATCTTGCCGAAAATGAGCGGAAAAGAACTGGTTGATTTGCTAACCAATGCCCATCCTTCATTACCGGTATTGTATATATCGGGATATACCGGCGAGGCGATTATTCATCATGGTGTGCTGGAAGAAGGGGTCTATTTTTTGCAGAAGCCGTTCACACAATCCACGCTGCTGCAAATGGTACGAAACATAATCGAGAACAGTCGGGCATAAACCGTTTTCTGTCTATCATTATGATTAAACCACGATTAAACGATGTTCCAGGTTCTTCAGCCTCATCACTAGCAAGAGCGCCGTTCCAAAACCCCCTTGCATAAGGGGGTGGAGCCGCAGGCTCCGGGGGATTTGCGCCGTTGGGATACGCTTCGATATTCACGACTTCGCGAACCCAATCGGAAATTGGTTAAGCCGCATAAAGCCGCATAACCAGCGAAAGACGTGACATGCACCCACCACAATAAACGCCATTGAGTTATTCTCCATTTCACTTTTTGCCGGAGTATCATAAAACAAGCGTTATATTCTGCGGATATTCTTCAAGCGGGGGCAATACCGTTCTCTTGCAGCCGAATTGGATGGACTGAATTAGGTTTTGAAGCAGGGAAGAAAACTAAATATTAAAATTACCATAATATGATTGACAGTAACTTCAAAAATCTATATAGTTTACAATTAACTGAAGATTAAACTTTCAGAAATGTATACTAAATGTTTCTGCCGCGGATGAACCAAATGCCGACTTCGGCTAAAATAGGGTTTTCATTCTGTTATCTCATTGAAGGAGAGTAAAAAACTATGTCCACTCCGATTATTATCACAAATGTCCATGCACGTGAGATTTTGGATTCACGCGGAAACCCAACCGTCGAAGTTGATGTTAAAGTTGAAGACGGTGTTCTCGGCAGAGCGGCGGTACCATCCGGCGCGTCAACAGGAGAATACGAAGCCAATGAAATGCGGGATGGCGATACCAAACGCTATCTCGGCAAAGGGGTTGAGAACGCCGTGGCCAATGTGAACGATAAAATCGCGCCGAAACTCATCGGGATGAACGCGTTTGATCAACGGGCGATTGATGCTGTGATGCTGAAAATGGATGGTACGAAAAATAAATCCAAATTGGGTGCCAATGCGATCCTAGGCGTATCGATGGCGGTCGCGAAAGCGGTTTCCAGTTATTTTGAAACGCCGCTGTACCGCTATTTGGGCGGCGCAAACGCCAGCGTGTTGCCGGTACCGTTGATGAATATTATCAACGGAGGCGAGCACGCCGATAATAACCTCGACTTTCAAGAATGTATGATTGTCCCTCATGGCGCGAAAAGCTTTAAAGAAGCGTTGCGCATGGGAGCGGAAGTATTTCATCACCTGAAGAAGGTATTGAATTCTCAAGGGATGAATACCGCTGTCGGTGATGAAGGCGGATTCGCCCCGGAAGTGAAATCGAATGAAGATGGCTTGGCATTGATCGTCGATGCCATTAAAAAAACCGGTTACAAGCCGGGCACACAAATTTCGATTGCTTTGGATATCGCGTCCTCAGAATTTTTTGACAAGAAAAGCAAAAAATATCATCTCACCGCGGAAAACGATGCCAAAATGTCTTCCGGTGAGTTGGTCGATTTTTATGTGAAGCTTTGTGAAAAATATCCGATTGTATCTATCGAAGACGGGATGGATGAAAACGATTGGAAAGGCTGGGAACAATTAACCGAACAGTTGGGCGGGAAAGTACAACTGGTCGGCGATGACTTATTCGTAACCAACCGCGAGCGCTTGGAACGCGGCATCAAAGACGGCATTGGGAATTCGATCTTGATCAAACTGAATCAAATCGGCTCTCTGACCGAAACGTTGGATGTTATTGAAATCGCCAAACGGGCGAAATATACCAATGTCATTTCGCATCGCAGCGGTGAAACAGAAGATTCATTTATTGCCGATTTGGCGGTGGCGACCAATGCGGGCCAAATAAAAACGGGGTCTTTATGCCGTTCCGACCGGATGGCTAAATACAATCAGTTGTTACGAATTGAAGAAGAGTTAGGAACGCAAGCGGTATTTCTTGGAAAAGACGCCTTTTTACAGTAGGGATTTATGATAAGGTTTATACGGTCATTTTTATTTGATGGCGTGTCTTGGCTGTTGCTGTTGGCGCTCATCATTTTGCTGATTGGCGGGATTACACATGTGTTTAACCGCCATGACGAACTCGATATTTATGTTCAAAACCTGAGGGAGATTGAACGGGATATCCTCTGGCTGAATAAACAAAAGCAGGAAAAAGAAAAGTGGTTGAAACGCCTGGAAAGCGATTTGAACGCTTGGGAAATTGTGGCTCGTGAAAAGATGAATTATTTGGGAAAAGAACAGATTTTGGTTAAATTCCATTCAACACGTATGGAAAATCAAATTTCAATGAATGATGGGAAATGACTTTGATACGAAAATACAAATGATGGAGTTGGCCGATAAGCGGAACTCTATGTTTTTTCTAAAAAAAGAGGGAAATTCCTTGACAAGTCGTTATGGTGGCTGTAACTTATTTTGATGGAGAGGTTTACCTCTTAACGAAAATGCATTTATGCAAGATGCACAAAGGGAATCGTATCCAGACTGTGCGCATTGAATGTCGGTTAAACCGAACACAAGTCGTTTAAACCGCGCACAGTTTAAACCGCACACAAAAGAGCATGTAAAAAATGACGCGGGGTGGAGCAGTGGTAGCTCGTCGGGCTCATAACCCGGAGGTCATGGGTTCAAATCCCATCCCCGCAAATTTATTTTTTGAATTGGTTGGTGCTGTTTGCATCGAACGCGGTACGAGTGGGGTATTACGGACGTGACGAAAAAAGAAATT
Source organism: uncultured bacterium (assembly GCA_964449065.1). GTDB lineage: Bacteria > Hinthialibacterota > Hinthialibacteria > Hinthialibacterales > Hinthialibacteraceae > CAYVAZ01. The sequence goes on along the minus strand of CAYVAZ010000010.1, from coordinate 19,389 downwards.
GTTGAGTATGTCTCTGAACAGACAAAGTTAAAGAAGAATCATACAAAAGCAATTGTGGAATGTGTGTTCGATGTGTTTGTAGATACCCTTGCGGAAGAAGGGCGGATCGAAGTTAGAAACTTCGGTGTGTTCAAGGTAAAACGGACCCCGGCACGGGTTGGCAGAAATCCATTAACCAAAGAATCGGCGGATGTGCCCGCGCGGAATATCGTGCAATTTAAAGCAGGGAAAAGCATGAAAGACTTGGTTGAGAAGACGGATTTAATAAATGGTTAGTGTGCAGGATTCGATACAGCATGATTTGGGTGAAATCGGCGTTTCAAATGAAGTATTTGAGGCGGTCTCTTTAATCTGCGCGAAAAAAATTAAAGGGGTCGTGGAGTTGAATGCCGCAGAAGGGTTGGTTGACAGTCTAACGAAAGTGTGGGGACGGGGCGAAACGGCGCGCGGCGTGAAAGTGACTCCGGGAGATGAAGATTTAACGGTTGATATGACGATCATCATTGAAGAAGGCTGTTCCATACCACAGGTTGCTGAATCCGTACAGCGTGAAGTGAAAGATATTATTGAAGAAATGACAGGGCATATTGTAAAGGCCGTAAATATATTGGTTGCGGATGTGCATGTATCATCCGAAAAAAAACAGGTGGAATCAGCAAGTTTATCTGTTTAAATCCGCACTTAATGATATAGTAAACGATTGAAAATGATATAGTGAAAGATCAAAGTTGTGTGGTGACGTTTTTTTAATGAAGCCATGTTTAAATGAAGACACAAATGAAACCTGAAAAGTAGCGCTTTTCGGTTGTGAATATCTTTTCTTAGAGAATCCGTCTTACTATGTTTAAGGCGGCACCTTGAGGAGGTTACAAGATGACCAAATATTACGGGCTGTTTTTGATAGCGAAGGCAATGGCTGTGCTCGTGCTGATGGCTATGCTCGTGCCAAACACGATTTTCGCTCAGTCCGACCAAGCCGCTCGGATTCAAATTGAGGGAAGCGATGCCGATGCATTCGGCGATTTGTTATTGGCCGTCGATGGAAACGACATTGTGGTGTACGGCCTGACCGAATCGGTGCCGGGATTCAGCGTGGTTACCATTGAAGCTGGAGATCAAACGCTTAACCGTAACGCGAATTTTTTAGGGAAATTCCCTACCGTGCGAAATAATCCCGTGCGAATCGTTGACGGGGTTAATCTTGCAACGGCATCCATTACGGCTGAAAGCGGTGGATCCATCATCAGCGGGACCTTTAGTCTGGATATTACCAGTCCTCAAGTGTTTCAAAATTTATTGACCTATCAAAGACTGATAAGAGAAGGAAATTCTCTTGCGGCGCGTACACAAGGTGTCCCCCCCCACCGTTTGCTGAATATCACAGCAATCGATGCGGAAGATCAGCCCCTTCTCGGAAAAGTATTGTTAACACAATCGTTGGTCGGTGATGGCGATAGTTCAATTATCGTAGATCAATTTGAAGGCTTATCGGATGGCGGCTTTGATGCGGACAACCGCTTTCAAAGTGTACCGGAATTTTCCGGAATCGGCGTTTTTACCACATTAGAATCGGCCCAAGCCGACGATAGAACACAGCGTATTGATTTTGTCGAAACCGAACAATTCTTTCAGGGTGGCTTTGTCAGCAATGGATCGTTTTTCCCCATTACTCTTGAAGACGCGAATAGTGAAAATGATGCCGTTCCTTCCATATTTTTCCGCATTACCGCCAGACAATTGGATGGAGATGACGGACAGCCGCCGCGTATTATTATTGCCCGGATTGATAATGATATCGAAGCATCAATCAGCGAGTCATCCGTCACCAATAACAACACGCAAGGCAACGCCGATGCTCCCCAGGCAGATGGGATAGCACGGATTACCGGTACAGCAGATGCGTTTGCTGTTGTAACCGCCTACGCGGAAAATGACAGAAGTTCCGATGTGATCGCGCAAGCGACTGCCGATGCCTCCGGTTCATTCAATATGATCGTGCCGGGTATCTTTAATGAAGAAGGAATTTATACAAACCGTCCAAACGTGTTTTTAGGCGCGCTGGATATTTTCGGCAATGAAAACGGCTTAACCCAAGTTGAACTGGATACCGAAGCGGTGGTATTCACAGCCCCGACCGCGACCAATAACGGTGATAATACGTTTACCATCAGTGGTGTAGCAGAGCCTTCTTCACTCATTCTGATCACGGGAATGACTAACAACAATGAAATCGTGTTTCACGCTGGAAACGCAACCGCTAATGCGGATGGTTCATTTAGCATTGTTGTTCCCAGTGCGTTTTCGTATACAGTTTCCACCATCGATCAAGCCGGCAACACCAGCCCGGACGTTACAATTGACGCGGAACAAACAACCATTGATCCCACAAATTTGGCCGCGCTTGGCGTTTTTCCAAATATTCAAATCACCGGATCGGTTGAACCCGAATCGGATGTGTTGATCTTTGGCTTTCCGCTGGATCAAGTTCCTGGTCAAATTACGACCGAAGCCAACCAGCCAGCGAATTCATTTTTTGTGAGCGGTGGCGTGGCGGATGAATCTGGAAACTTTTCCGTAACGGTTCCCGGCAGTATCAGTCGGATCATCTTCGTTCAGTCGGTTGACCCGCTGGGCAACCGAAGTCAATTTGTTGGGTTGAATCTTGACGATGCTTTAGGCGAACCCATCAGCCGTAACTTGGTTGTATTCCGTAATCTATCTGTAACCAATAACCCGCCCGGAGTGGGCGATGTATTAACCGGCCAAGTGGTGGATGCCAATTCTGAAAATCCTGTGACGAGCGGTGTCTTTGTCAATGCCTTTTTAGAAGCGGCAGCGCCCAGTGAATCGCCGACCGTTCTTCCGTTTGTCGAACCGCTTTCTTCCCCTGCGGTAGAGGTGGATTCTAATGGAAACTTCAGTTTGAATATCCCCGACTTTTCACCGATTTCCGAAGAATTTGTTCAAGATTTCTTTTTGGTTGCGATGGAAAGGCGTCTGGAAGATTTTTCTTTCTTTGAAGTCGGCTTTCAATTCATTGATACGAATGTAGGGTTTGACCGTGTTGGTCCCCGCATTGATTTTGTTCCAACGACCGATGATCTTCAACTTGTTGAAAGTGGGTGCGGGGTTAATGATGTCCTTAATATTCGAAATATTTTACCGGCCGGTACCGGAAGTTCGTTTGACTTGCCGGATGACGCGCTGCCATTCATCTTTGTCATAGCCGATGGAAATGACGATACGGAAATTGATTTATTGTCACCCGATTTGGTGAAATTGGATGTAAAGCCATTAGACGCGTTGCTTGGCGGCCAATTTGGATTGGGGAACCTACCATTCCCGGGATTGACCGGCTTAAATCTTGGCTCGAATTGCTGGGATCCAAGAAACGGCATCGTACGTGGAAACAGCGTGGTCTTTATCGCTCTTGTTGATGCTGCTGGTAACTTAAGCCCCAATCCGCTTCCTGTATTTTTGGATGTATCTGTTGCTGACCCGGATCCTTCCTTAATTATCGCGCGCGGTGTGGATGTTTTTGGAGGCAAAGATTCTGTAGAAGCGTTTGCTTCGGTTTCCGTTTTTTCTAATGCCGACAAAACCGGCTTGCTTGGTTCAACCCAAGCGACCAGCACCGGGGCGTTTGCCATCTCTGGATTAAGCATTGAAGAATCCGAAGTATTTATATCTGTACGTGATCAAGCCGGTAATGAAAGCAATACCGTTCGGCTAACAGTGGAAGAACCCGTTCTTCCACCGCGTGGCTCACAATTTTTGATTGCAGATCAACTGGGTCTGATACATACTCCTTCTTCTACATTAGACAGCGGAATCAGCGCTGCGAATGAAGTGCGGGCATTGGCTAATGTTTCCGGTAACCCCAGCTTGTTCTACCTCTTGCAAGCGGATGGCAGCATAACCCGTATCGGTGAAGGCGGCAAACTGCCTGACGAAAGTGAAATCATTACCGTGTCCGGTCAATTCGCCCGCGATTTGGTTGTGATCAATGAAGATCCATTCCAAGGCTATGTATTAATGGGCAACGGCTTGATTGTTCCTTACGGTGGAGCGCCCTTCTTTGGTGATATCGTATCCATTCAAAACGAGTCCATTGGTGTAGCCCGCATTCCGTTTGAGGATAGCAATGTGCTGTTTGAAGACACCAACGGAAACGGTGTGTTTGATACGGAAGACACGAATGGTAATGGCGCGCTTGATTTCTCAGTGGATTTCAATGGTGAGATTACTACAGAAGATGCCAACGGAAACGGAGTTCTTGACAGCGAACCGATTGTTAACCCGTCAAACCTTGTGCAAGGATTTGAAACGGATATTTCAAAGGAACTGGAAGTTGTTCAAGATGAAGATGGTAACGTTCGCGGATATGTTATTCTTGACGGGTTTGGCACATTGTGGCCGTTTGGGGATGATATCGGCGCTGAAAATGTCCGTCCTCCCGAAACTGCCGGCAGTTTTGATACCGATTTGGCTAGAGCCTTTGAACTGGTGGTTTCACCGGAAGGCAGAATTCTTGACTTCATCATGTTGAGCGGTACCGGACAAGTCTTCGGCTTTCCCGCAGGATTGCTTGGAGCCGGCGGCGTGACGGATCCGGATAACGTAGGTCATCTTACCGGCGTATTGGGAGCAACGAACTTTAACTTTGATATCGCGCGTGATATTCGGTTAAATCCGGATGACAGCAACGGAGACGGAACCGTCGATTATCAAGATGGCTATTATATTCTGGACGGTTTTGGCGGTCTTCATGCGATTGGCGGAGCACCGGAAGTAGAAAACGCTCCGTTCCTCGGTTTGGATATCGCCCGTGAATTGGAATTTGGATTGAGTCTTCTTCGTTAGTTTTTATAGGCTAATATATGATGAACAATTCGCAAAAAGCGGGCAGCATTCAGCCCGCTTTTTTCTTGTCTCTTATTTGGGTTGAGGTGATTTTTAGTTGAATTTGAAACAAAATTCAATTAAAATTCACTCATGTATTTTGTTGATTTGAGGTTGAGGGTAGTGTAGTTCACCTTTTTTGCATCGTGTCTAACTTCCCTCCTATATCATTGACTGACGAGTATCCCTTCACTGTAAAAAAGAGTGAAGCAGGTTATTCGTCTATATGAATCGGTATGCAATGATGACACTGCGCTTAAAATCCGCTGTTTTTCACGCGTTAACGACATCGGTCATGGTGTTTTGTTGCGGTATAATTCTGAGCGTGCTCGTTAATCACAAACGGAATCTTGAACTCATTCAGGACTCGCAATATTTAGCGTATCTTATTGCAAGCGATGAAACGATTCGATCGGTTTTGTCGAATCCTCAGGACGTATTCGACACGGAGATCATGCAAAACCGATTGCGCCGCTATCTTGATCACAATCCTTCTATTGATTCGTTTGCGATTATTGATGCCTTTAAAAAGGTATTGTTTAAAATCGACCGGCCTAACCGTGTCAATCCGTCTTTTTCCCTGGAAACCCAGCCGTTTTTATCTCTCACATCCACAAATAGCCTTTCGCCGGATAATATGGTTGAACTTCCTCTAACCGCGGATAACCAAGATAAGAAGGAATTGGGTAAAATTCGAATTCAATGGGACCTGGATTCTGAAAGCATGATCGTTCATACGCTAAACCGGTTAACCCTGATTGTATCGGGAATCAGCTTGATCCTTGCGTTTCTTTTTTCGTATTTTGTGATATTGAAGCGGTATAGCAAAGAACATCACAGGCTTTCCAGTCAGTTGGGATTGCTGGTGAGCGGTGATTACTCCAACCGTTTGGAACCCCGGTCCTTTTCACGCGATGTGGCGGAAATTTCCACATACATCAATCGCGTGTTGTCTGAATTGGAAGAGGCAAGAAAACAGCGTATGCTTTCTCAAGATTCATTTCGTCAAATGGAAAGGCATCATCATGAAACCCTGCGCGCGTTAGACAAACAAACCAAACAAATTGAAGCGGTTTACGCGGAAGTTCAGGAGGGGGTGAGCCGCTTACTAAGTCTTTTATCGTGCGGCCTCTTGATTGTTGATCATGAATATCATATCCATTGGATGAACCAGCCGGCGGAACGATTGTTGCGGTTTGCCGACTTTGATGACGATATCCTGAAAGATGAGCGGTTAAAGCGAAGTTTGGCCCCTTTAGTCCGATTTCGTACAGCTGACAAAATTGATGATATATGCGCATGGCCGCAGCCATCATTGGGCTGTGCCGCTTCATGCCGGATTCGGGCGATTACTATACCTACTCCGGATGATTCGAAATTGTTTTTTATAGTTGTTGAAGAAGACAGCGGTTTTCCCCAACAACATTCTCCGGAATTTTTCTCACACCGCTTGGTGCTGGATATTCTTTCTCATCTGAATGACACCCAAACCAGCGAAGACGATGATAGCGTTTGGAGGGACGGGGATCAGACAAAGCAAAATCAACGCTTGTGGGAGTGTCTAAGCCGAATTGAGCGTTATCAAAAAATGGAGAAGGGAGAGGTTGGAACGGTTCAACGAATTCGATTGGCTCAGTGGCTGCAAAAAATCGTATCGGAGAAAGAAGCCTATCCTGACCAATTGCACTTGATTTCTCAACCGGTAGAGTCTGATGTACAAGTGAAAGTACCGGACTTAGCGTTTTATGAGATGGTTCAATCGGTTCTTGATATTGTCCTTTCCGTGACGCGAGACGAAGAGAATACTAACAATCCGCATAAACCAATCACAATACGAGTGTATTGGAATGCAAGAGGAAAACCGGTTATCGAAATGCTAATTCAGGATTGTTCGCAGCAGGGAGTGCATGATTTGAAAGAGACCTTTGGCGGTAGGCGGCCATTGCATTGTGATCAGTTGGGGGGGGAATCAATGAATTTGGCACAGTTAGAGCACGATATTCAACTCACCCTTTATCAATTTCTTCGGCAAAATTTCCGTTCGTATGTGGAATGTTCCTACTCAGCGGGAAAGCATCTGGGAATTGTACGTCTGGTTATAGAGCGCTTTTTATTCAATGAAAAACCAGAAACAATTGAAGTAAACCAAGTAGAACCAGAAACGTTTACGAAATCTTCTGAAGTGTCACAATCCGAAATCAAAACGATTCTGCAGAATTATTTAGGGAAAAAAGATTCGGTTTTCCAATAGTGTGATTTATCCCAATTCTATTTTGGATTGGGAAGTGTGAAAACCGCTCATATTAGGTTGCAAACAGAAATTGAGTGATTCCATTTTTTCTTTTATAGGGCTAATCCTCAGTGGTTACCCCACAGCAGGGCAGCCACAGGTGGCATCCTCTACAAGAATAAGGCAATTTATATAGAACATTTTTACTGCAACTTTGCAGCAGCCGGCTGAAATCTTAAGGATATTGAAGTAAAGAGAGAAAACTGGTTAAAAAGTGAAAAAATCACTTGAAACCAGAAAACGTATACTGTATATTGTTGATAACGTATTGGATTTATTTATGTTGATGATTTGGGATGTATTGACAGCAGAACAAGGAGGCGGTATGACTTCCACAAAGAAAGATCTTGTGAAGGAAGTCGCAGCGAGAACGGGTTTTGACATTGCAAGTGTGAAGCAGATAGTTCAAACCATGTTTGATGCGATGAGTCATGGATTAGCCCGTGATGGAAATATTGAAATTCGCAACTTTGGAATTTTCAAGGTCAAGCATACGCCTGCCCGAAAAGCCCGTAATCCCAAAACAAGCGAAATTATCATGGTTCCTCCCAAGAAACACATCAGTTTTAAGCCGGGTCAAATGATGAAAGAAAAAATCAATCAAAAAATGGATGAAAACAATCCTCATTAATCGTGATTTTATTGTATGTTATGATGTAAAAATAGAGCAGGCAATGTTATCTGGACTACAACATGGAATCGAATGATATTACCAAAAAGATCATACAAGAAATTGATGAAATACCTCCTCTCCCCGATGTGGTAGTAAAAGTAATGCGGATGTCACGGAACCCGGATACAACCGCGAACGATCTGACAAACGTGATTTCAAAAGACCAAGCCTTAACCGGAAACATCTTAAAACTGTGCAATTCTGCCCATTATGGATTGCCCCGGGTTGTATCCTCACTGCAACAGGCGGTAATGTACCTTGGATTTCACACAGTACGCAATCTGGTTATTACGTGTTCGGTCAGCAATCTGTTTAGTGCGGACCGTAAAATCTATGGTTATGAAGAAAACGGACTTTGGAAAAATTCAGTCGCGACGGCAATGGTGAGCGAAAAACTGTCCAAAAATTTTTGCCGTGAACAAGCCGATACAGCGTTTACGGCTGGTTTGTTAATTGATGTAGGCCATTTAATTATCGGCCTAAAAATCCAAGACACCGCCGAAACGATATTGGAAATGATTACCGAACAAAATATGAATGATTTGGAAGCGGAACGTCACGCGCTCGGGTTTACCCATGCCGAGTTGGGCGGTCACTTGGTAGATCAATGGAATTTCCCGGAAGAATTGGTCCATGCCATTCGCTTTCACCGCTCTCCACAAGATGCGCCGTCTAAATCGCTGCTGACTTCGGTGGTGCACCTGTCCAAATCCATTGCATTGGAATCCGGTTTTGGGGTGGAATGTGAGCAACTCAAATACCCGGTTTCAGAGTTTGCTCTCAAAGCCGTCAATATTAATGCAGAGCAATTCGAGGAAATTAAAGAAGAATCAATTGAATACATAAAAGAAAAAGCCTCTGAGTTTGTTGATATCGCCTCATAAACTAATGGGAGTTCAGTTGAAAAGCATTGATGGCATTTTGAAATGTTTGTTTTGCGATATCCTCACCGGACTGTTCCAGCAATTCCCCTAAAAATTTTCCGGTATGAAGCACCAATCCCGGCTCACATGGTTTTCCCCGAAAGGGAACCGGGGCCAAATAGGGCGCATCCGTTTCAATCAAAATCCGGTCTTGTGGAATTTTTGAGGCCATCTCATGCAAACCGGTGGATTTCTTAAAAGTCAGTATGCCGGAAAACGATATATAATGCCCCAATGAGACTGCCTTTCGCATAACGGCTTCCGAAGCAGTAAAGCAGTGCAAAATCGCTTGTTTGGGCGGCGATTCTTCCCACAACCGAAGAAAATCATCGTCACCGTCCCGCAGATGAATGACGATGGGTTTTTTCAGTTCATCGGCAAGCCTGGCCTGCTTCATAAACTCCCGCTGCTGTATGTCATGTTGTCCGATGGGATAGTGATATTCCAACCCCGCTTCTCCAATCGCGACCACGTTTGGATGCGTTGCCAGTTCCCTTACTTCATCGATATAGTGATCCGGCGCCTGCAATATTTCATGTGGTGAGACGCCTACCGAAGCGTATACACCATCCAATTCATCCACCAACTCCACCGCTTTGCGGCTGCTGGGCAGGTCATAACCGATGATTACGGTATGCTTTACGCCCTCTTCCCGCGCCCGCTGCCAGACGTCTTGTTCCCGTCCCAAAAAATCGGGATGATTGAGATGGCAATGTGTATCAAACCACTGCATAAATTCGTCCTTTCTAATCCGTCATCGTGATTGCCCAAAATGCGTTCCAATTCAATCGAAGCGTAAGTTTCGCCCTCCCAAAATGAACATACGTTTGACCACTACTTTAATAAGCCTTTTTTTAATAAGTCTTTATAGATCAATTCATTAGAGATAAGATTGTAGCACTTGTATCATGCGGTT
>CAYVAZ010000010.1:0-9585 GCA_964449065.1 uncultured bacterium | reverse complement strand
AGTTCGTTATCAACTACTGGCAAAGGCAGTTTAACGATAAACGCGGCTCCATTGCCTAGGTCACTTTTAACTTCAACCGTCCCGTTCATCGCTTCCGATAATCCCTTTACGATAGCCAAACCCAGACCGGTGCCCCCGGCTTTTCGTGTTGTGGATGGGTCTACCTGCGTAAAGGTTTCGAAAATGTACTGCTGTTTGTGTAGGGAAATTCCGATTCCGGTATCCCGTACGGTGAAAATAAACCGCGGTTCGGATTTGGAATCCTGTTCAAAATCTACATCGATACGGACGGTTCCATCCGCGGAAAATTTAATGGCGTTGCTGACCAGGTTGGATAGTATCTGTTGCAGCCGAACCGGATCCGTTACCGCCATGCTGGGAACAGTTGGAGGATAATGATAAGAAAATTCAACTTCGTTCTGCTTTGCCTCAGGAAGAAAGCGTTTGTGAATGGTTGAAATCAGCGCGCGTAAATTGGTTGGTACCGCCTTTAGCTCCATACGCCGCGCTTCGACTTTGGTGAAATCAAGAATGTCATCGATAATTACCAGCAGCGATTCGCAGGATTGCTGAATCACATCGAGGTAATTCTTTTGTTGGGGTGTCAGGGTGGTATCATGCATGAGATGCGCCATGCCGATGATGCCGTTCAGAGGGGTGCGGATTTCGTGGCTCATGTTGGCCAAAAATTCACTCTTGGCGCGCGAGGTTTCTTCCGCGGCAGCCACCGCAAGCCGGCTGCGCTCTTCTTCATACTGCTTGATCCAGCGGAACAAACGGAAGAGCGCTTCACTGACAATCAATAAAATAAATGTAATCACCCCGATTACGTAAAAATCGTGCGAATCTATATCTTCTAACATAAATTCAGTCGCGGTAATTGACAGGCAGGTAATCGCCAAGGTGATTAGATAAATATAACGGGGAAAAAAATAGGTGGCGAAAAACACCGGCGCCACAAAGGCGATCATGGCGATGATGAGATCGTGGCCGAAATCATGGTCTAAATGTTCATGAATCACATACGCCATCGTTCCAAACGCGATGTTGGCGAACAAATGGCCGTATACAAACACGCGGCATGCTATTGGGGGCGTTTTTATCATGATGGGTAGAGTAATGCGAACACGATTTGATGAAAAGCCTGTATGTATATTTGGCAATTAGGAAATGATTCAATAAAGTGTTTTTTGATTGCAATTCACCGCATATCCGGCCTTAAATACTCATGCCCCACCGGGTCGGCGTCGCCTTCCGCGTAACGGCGAAACCACTCGAACAACCGCTTGCGCATCTCGACCATTTGTTCATTGTATTTCGGCACAGTGGCTAAGTTGTTGTTTTCATTGGGATCGCTTTGCATATCATAAAACTCGTTCGGCCCGCCATCCGCGCGGTGCACATACTTCCATTCCGGCGTACGGATCATCCGCGCCCGTCCGTATTCCGCATAGGCGGTGTTATCCCAAGCAATCCGTTTGCCCTGCATGATGGGCAAATAACTTCTTCCCGCATAACGGCCATCCGGCATGGATGCCCCGGCGATATCAAGCAGTGTCGGCATGAGGTCATGGCCGTTGATGTAGTTGTGGTTAACTTGTCCATGCGTAAACTTAGGCAGCAATCCCGGCGCACTCACAATGTGGGGAACCAAGACGGATTCCTCATACATGTTGCGCGGATTCGAGCAATTGCCCTTGCCGAACAATCCGTTATGCCCGCATTGAAACCCATGATCGCTCATAAACACCACCACGGTGTTATCGCGTATCCCCAACTCATCCAGCGTTCGCACAATCCGCCCGACTCCCTCATCCACAGCAGAAACGGAGGCGAAGTATTGCTTTAAGACATCCTTATTCCCCAAATTACCCAAATAGGCAGAGGCCCAGGGATGCCGCGGTTCATCCGGCAGCGAGTTGAATTCACAATCCTCATACATCTCCAAATAAGTTGTGGGATGATGCCTCCACGGGCCGTGCGGGGCGGTGTATTGCACATTTAAGAAGAATGGTTGGCTGTGGTCTTGTTGAATGAATTCAATCGCGTGATTGGTAATATGATCGCTTAAATAGCCTTCAGCAGTGTATTCTTCTCCATTAAATGCCACTCTGGCGTCTTTGTAAGGTCCGCCGCCGGTGGGGATGGTGAACCAGTAATCATGGTGGCGGAATGGGGTCATGTTATCCCCTAGATGCCATTTGCCGGATAACGCGCATTCGTATCCATTCGCGTGCAGCACATCTGTTAGTGTAGTGAACCGCTGCACCAAGGATTCGGCACGCTCGCCTTCATTTTCTTCATTAATCCAATCGTGAATTCCATGCTGGCTGGGAATGAGTCCTGTCATAAACGTTGCGCGGCTGGGTGAGCAAACCGGGCTGGTGCAATACGAATGGGTAAAGCGAATCCCCTCTGACGCCAACTGATCGATATGGGGAGTGTGGATTTCTTCATTGCCATAACACCCCAGCGCCCATTGCCCTTGGTCATCTGTCATGATCAGTACAATGTTGGGGGAATGTTTGCTTTGCTCTTCTTTTGCAAATACGGATGGAATACCCGCAATCGCAAGCCCGCCTAAGCTGGATTGAATAAAATGTCTTCGTTTCATGCGATACACTCTTTTTGCGTTTGTTAGATCCATTGAAATATTATAAATGGAGAGATCGGGAAGGGAACAGGTTCTCGTTACTGTTCCATTTTGGGTTATGGTTGAGGCCGGTGCTGCCATACTCGCTTCAACCAATCCCGTCTGGTTTTGTTTGTATGAGTTTGAGGTATATGGGTATCTGAAATGTCCAATTCATTTGCAACCGCGATCCATTTTGCGGCCAATTCTTTGTCCATCGGTTGGTCAAGGTTCGCGTCATGATGGGGGAAAGCTTCAAAATACTGGCCCAGGATATGCTTTCCACGCTGTCCCTTTTTTTCGGGTGTGGGTGCTAAACCATGAAACCCGCCCGCGGTGCCCCACCACTGCGCCATCTCAAAGTCCGGGTGGCCGGGTGTGATATCGCCGAAATAGATGGTAGCCGCACCGTGTTTATGTAGGATTGATTGAATTCGTTTCACCGGAACATTTTGTACATCCATTTCTTCTTGTACAGCAATATTCGCGGCGTATCCCGCCGCTTGCCCCATGAGTGACCATATCGGTTCCAACCGCAGCGCGCAAAAACCAACATGGGAGGAACTGGCGGCAACCGGTACCAATAAATTCCGCACATCTTTAGGGATCAATACACCGTATGGAATTTGATAGGGAGCCACAGCTTTATAAAACTCACCGGTATGTTTTCCGTTAAAGCGCGTACCTTCACGGCCGGTGCCGTGGCAGTTTTCGCCATAATCACCCATCGCGATGGCGTCTTTGTGCAATACTGTGCGGGCATCGCCGGGGGCGTACTCGGTATCGTTTTCCGTAAACACATATTGCCCGATCATGCGGCGGGCTTCGCGAATGTAGAGTTGAACCGGAATGTGGTCATTCTCAACAAATTCATCTTTGCACCAACCCCATTCCCTGGCTTCGGCTTGAAACGGTTCGGGAACGGCTTCATCGTTTTGCAGAAAGTAAAGCAAGCCCATATTCCACCGAACATGTTCTTCAACTATTTGCCGCCGGATGGAAGTGCTGCCATTGGGATAAGGGTTATTAATATCCGGCATGGATAATCGTACGGGAGAATGAGACACATCATTAATGTCATACTTCCCATTTGGCAAATGTGGAATTTGGGCTTTATAAATATATACCGGAGGACTGTAGCCGAACACGCCTTTAATGCGCCCATCTTTCATCAGGGGGAGGATTCCGGTATACATTTCCCGGTCGTATCCCGCCGGTTTTTGTGGAAGGACCAAGTTATCTAATTCTTTGGTCATAATCAAACGGAAGTTATACCCCTGCACTTGGTTATCTGCTTTCTCCGGGGCCAGGGATTCGCCATATTCACTGCGGGCTTCCCGGCCGATGCGGTAGGGGATTCCCGCTTTTGCCATCAAGTCTCCCTCATACGTGGCATCGATAAATATCCCGGTTTTTACTTGATGAAGAACGCCTTGTTTGTCTTGGAACGAAACCGCTAGGATTTTGTGGTTGTTTTCGGTTTCCACATCCTCGATCAACCATCCGTGTTTGATTGTTATGGTGGGATGTTCCCCAAGCATTTCATAAAAAATTTCGAGATTTACTTTCGGTTCGCCATGTGTCCCGCGAAAGCATTGCTTGACTTGGTTCGAGTCTTCCCCGTATTCATCTTTATAATACTGAAGGATGCGTTGGGTAAATTCATAATACATGCCGGATATTCCCTCAAACGAGCGGAAGTCCGTGTGGGACAGACCGTTGGTGGTCATTCCTCCAATGCGGCCGGTTGGTTCGACCAACAAGACATTTGTGTCATTGCCGCTGGCAGATATAGCAGCCGCAATCCCCGCCGGAGTGCCTCCGTAAATGAGCACATCTGTTTCGGCGGCATGTACGAAGGGAATAGTGAGTAACATACAGCAAGCAGCGAGAAATGGTTTCATGGTTTTCATCCTTGTTTCAAGCAATGATAAATGAAATTACCATAACACAAACAATTGAAATCAGTCAATTGGCGAATGAGGAAGGAAAGAAATCTTTGTCTATAAACCGCGGACTTGTTGTTGGAGGGCTTCAAATCCCCCAACAACTTCTTTGCCGTATTGCCGGGCGTCACCGAAGGATTGAATGAGTTGGGCCGCGGCATTGATGCGTTCTTGGGTGGGGGGATGCGTAGCAAATAGACTGCGGCCGCCGCCCCCGTGTTTGCGTTCTTCTTCCATCAGCTTCTGGAAAAATGTGATGAGGGCTGCAGGGTCGTATCCGGAACGGTTGAGCAAATAACAGGCGATCCGGTCAGCTTCCAGTTCGGCGCCGCGGCTGTAGGCGCTTAATCCCCCATTGGCAAGCAAACCCGCTGCCAAGCGGCTGGCCGCGCCGGGGTTTTCTCCTAACAAAATGCCCGTCAATACTTGCGTCCCCATCTGGCGCGACATTGCTTCGGTCGGATGGCGTTCTTCGGCGTGTCCCAGTTCATGCGCCATGACCGATGCCAATTCTGCTTCGCTTTCCGCCCGGCTGATGAGCCCGGTATACACATACAATTTGCCGCCGGGGATGGCAAACGCGTTGACCTGATCGTCCTTCAGCACATAAAACGAATAGGGTTGTGAGGGGGTAAGAGATACCGAGATTAACCGCTTGCCAATTTCTTGAACGTAGCCGTTAATCCCGGGATCGGTCACCAAATTTTGCTGGGCGATATCCTGATGCAACTCCTCGCCCAAACGCATTTCCTGCTGGGGTGAGATGAGGTTGAAGTCACCCAGCAGACCTGTGGTTGTGCAGCCCATCAGCAACATGCAGGGCATCAATACCAAGCAAAATGCTCTTGTATTCATACTTCACTATTGATCTTCGTCTTTTTTCTTTTGCACCCAGGTATCTTTATCTTTTTGATACCAGTGCCCCGGCTTCATTTTTTTTATGATGGCTTCAAAGAACAGTTCCTGCACTTTTTTTATGTTTTCTTTGTTGGCTTCCAGCGAATTCAGTTTTAGGATCGCGTTGTACATCGCCAGCCGGTCATTGTTTTCCGCTTTGACCAGTTTCTTTAATCCGGCAAGAGTTTTTAGATCATGGGCTTTCTCATCACGAATGGTAATAAGTCCATCCATGCCTTCGCCCAATGTACCGCTATCGAGTTTCGGTTCCAGTTCTTTTTTGTAGCGTTTCGCTCTCGAATCCACCAACGCTTTGATTTCGGGTGACTGCACGGAAATGTCTACATCCTGGGCATACGCGCTTTTTGGGCCGAAGCCGATTGCAATAGTATAAGCGGACCGGTTGGGTTGAAGCGCGGGAAGCCAGCTTTGCAGTCCGCTGGAACCTTCACCGCTGCGGACAGCGTCTTCAATATTTTCCGCCGCGTCTTTGATTTCCGCAGCCGGGAAATTGATGTTCACCGTCAGCGACACACAACTGACCAAGCAAAATACAAGGGCAAATACACTCCATTTGGTTATCGTATTCAATGGAAACACCTCCAATTTATTGAGAGTTAATCATGATTTGAAACTGTATGCTTTTACACTAAATCTTTTTGTTCTTGCTTGAAAATTTCATTTCGTCTTACCCAATAAGATGTCTTTTCTTTGTGTGTAAGGTTTTTTAATTGCTCATGAATTTTCTCTGCGGCATTGTGCTTCATTTCAACACAATCAAAAGATTTCTTCATCAACTTTCAACTCCATCGGGCTGTAGATGGCTACTACATTATAACCGTGAATTTAATTGATGGCGTTGTAAAGCGGTATTTTTTGGAAATTGACAATATGTTTGAAATTCCAATTCACAATCATATTACACGAAAGAACGGTTGCCATAGCAACGTGTAATGCATCGTTTTCCCGTTTGGGATGAACAATTCCGGCATCCAAATATGCCTGTTGAAGAAATAGGGCTTCTTTGGATATGTACACCGGTTCTGATTTTTTACGTAACTCTGTAAAAAACTCTTTCACATGAACCGGTGCTTCTTCAATTTCGTCTCTTACCAAAGTTGATATAACGGTTTCAAAATGACCATTGTGTACATAACGAAAAAATTGCAGACTATGCTCTTTAAATTTTTCGTCAAATACTCCGCCAATGACGGATGTATCAACATACGTGCGCGACGGCTTTTTCATTTAATAATGCTTACAACGCACCGGAATTTTCAATAATCCCGCAGAACGAATCCACTTTCAAACTGGCTCCTCCGACCAAGGCGCCGTCGATATCCGGCTGGGTCAACAGTTTGCCGGCGTTATCCGGCTTCACGCTGCCGCCGTATTGAATGCGAATGGCTTGCGCGGTGTCTTCGTTATACAATTCAGCCAGGATTTTACGGCAATGCGCGTGCACGGCTTGTGCGTCTTCCGGAGTGGCGGTTTTGCCCGTACCGATGGCCCAGACCGGTTCGTACGCGATGACAATGCCACGAACTTGTTCCGCGGTAATGTCCTTCAAGCCGCCTTTCAGATGATCTTCCACCACGGCTTCGGTTTTGCCATCCGTCCGTTCCTGCTCGGTTTCCCCAATGCAAAGTATTGGGGATAGGTTATTTTCCAAAGCGCATTTCACTTTTTCGTTAATGAAATCGTTGCTTTCCTTAAAGATCGTGCGGCGTTCCGAATGGCCGATGATCACGTATTTGCAGCCGGTATCTTTCAAAAATGTAGGAGAGATTTCACCGGTGAACGCCCCATCGGTTTTGGGGTACATATTTTGGCCGCCCAACTCAATCACCGAACCGCTAATCACCGACGCCACTTCCCGCAAAGCCGTAAACGGTGGGCAAAGAACGATATCTACCGCCGATGTTTGGCCGTGTTTTTCTTTGATTCCGTTAGCCAATGCTTTAGCGTCTTCCGCGGTTCCCGCGTTGAGTTTCCAATTGCCTGCAATAATTAATTTACGCATGTCTCTCTCCTATATAGGGTATGGAATTTTGGTTTTTTTGGATTGAATCTTACAATACAAATAACAGCAATAGTTTAACGGGAGAACGCATTCGTAACAGGTGAGCGGGGATTTGTAATGGAGATTTAATCATCAATGCAATTTGTATACTTGACGAACTAAACAAGAACATTATGAAGAATCACATTCCAATCCATCCTGCAGAGTAACTTGCCAAAGTGACAATTCTTCTTGAATGCTTTGTCATATCGTATCTTCAATCATGTTTCGGTAAGTCCATTTTCTAATAAAATTAACTCTGTTAAAATCATGATAAATAACTTTAACATGGAGAAAGCCCATGATCATGCCCAACGACGACAAAGATCGTGATTCTGTTTTTCAAAAAGAACCAAAATTCCAACCCGGCCAGTTGGTCAAACACCGCCGCTATCACTACCGCGGGGTCGTGGTTGAGTGCGATTTATCCTGCAAGGCGGATGAAGATTGGTATCAAGCCAACCAAACCAAGCCGGACCGCAACCAGCCTTGGTACCATGTGCTTGTGCACAATACAACTGTGAACACTTATGCTGCCGAAACCAGCCTCATGCCTGATTCTTCAGAAGAACCGGTCAACCATCCACTTTTGGATTTATTCTTTTCCGCCTTTCAAAACGGGAAATACATACGTAACGAGCATCCCTGGTAATAAATGATTTTATCTATTGTTCGATATAGTATTTTTTCACTTTTTGGGATGGATTTGGTTAAAATAGTATTATAAAATGTTTAAATATAGGCAGTTAAGTCAAGATTCCAATCAAAAAAAAATAAAAATTTACTTGACATTAAGATTATGTTTTGATAAAGTTCTATCAGTAATACATATTATCGATCTTATTTTGTGGAGGAAAGTCTATGAAGAAAGCATTATTTACTGCCCTATCTCTGTCTTTAGCCCTCGCCCCAGCGGTGGCTCAAGACACCAGCGTTAACGTGAATTCCGGTGAAGCCCCTGAGTTGTCTACCGTCCCCACCATCGACGGTGACTTAAGCGATTGGGCTGATATTCCTGAATTTAGCGTTCCGATGAATCAAGACGGTGATAGTCCCGCGGCTGAAGATGGTTCCGGTGATTTGGATATCACTCTCAAGGTCGCTTGGGATGAAGAAACCAATGCGTTGTATCTTGGTTTGAATGTGATCGATGATTCATTGGTTTTGTTTCAAGGTATCGGTTCAACAGGTGGCAATTCTGGCTGGCAAAATGAACGGTTAGAGATTGTGATCGACGGTTTAAACACAGGCGATCCTAACTCTACCACCACCAGTGGCTTTCACCAACAATACACCCTTGATATGCCCAATACCTGGGATTCTTGGTCAGCTGACAATGATTTAGAAAACAATGTCTTTATCAATGAACAAGTTGGTTTTTTCAACACGGCTGATGGCGGTGTGCCGGTATCCACCGATTTCATTGATGTTCCAACATTTGAACGCATTGAAGGCTCTCTAAACTTGGGAGGTGCCCATGCTCCCTGGGATATCAGCGACAATTTCTTTGAATCCGCTGCTCAAATCCGTGTAACGGATGACAGCGCATCCGAGTGGATTGAAGCACCGGTTGAGTATAACTGGGAAATGAAAATTGTTCCGTTTGAATTTTTGGTGGGTGCCGGTGACTTAGGGTTTGATATCGACGACCCCGCTAACATCTCTGAAGGGTTTGACAGTTACTTCACCGATGAAGTCCATGATCCCTTGGATTTGGAAGAAGGAAAAGTAATCGGATTTTCGCCACAGCAAAATGACGGTGACATTTGGCCGGATGGTGGACGTGAGCATCAAACCAACACAACTGGTGTGGCCGGCAACTGGAACAGCAGCGAAAGCTTAACCGGGTTGATTCTCGGTGCGACCATCAACAATACCGGTGGCGATGGTGGCTCCAATGTAAGAGATTGGTCAATCCGTTAATTTGTCACTTATTTTGTCACTTATACGGTAATCATGCAAAAGCCCCGAACTTGTTTCGGGGCTTTTTTGTGAAGAAACTTTTTGTGAAGAAATGTGAAATTGTAGGGGGACGCGGCAACATACCA
>CAYVAZ010000009.1:0-37147 GCA_964449065.1 uncultured bacterium | reverse complement strand
CTATCCAATCTCTCTATCCAATCTCGAATTGCTCTAGATCAATTCAAGATTGCGTAGAGGTGCAAAGTGTACATACATATACCGGCTGGAAGCCGATGCTACCCGGCTATTCAAATCTGAAACGCGCTAGAGTATTGTGTACCATAAAAAGATATGTACGGAGAGTAGCCCAAAGGGAGAAGACGATGGATATTGCGTTCAATTAAACGAAAACTGCCTATCTTCAAAATGTATTTTAAAGCAAAGATTCATTCTCATTCGCATAACATCAGTTAATTTTATTATTTTTTTACTGTTTCTTTATCATCAATTTTAATGATTAGTAACTCAATCAACTTTTTAACTAACGGTTTCTTTTGCAAGAATTTACAAGCACTTA
The DNA here is from genome assembly GCA_964449065.1 of uncultured bacterium. Taxonomy (GTDB): domain Bacteria; phylum Hinthialibacterota; class Hinthialibacteria; order Hinthialibacterales; family Hinthialibacteraceae; genus CAYVAZ01. Next base: position 36,768 of record CAYVAZ010000009.1, on the reverse strand, counting down.
AAACCTATTTATTACTAATATGTATTAAATCGATTAACATAACCTATCAAAATTCTATGAGTTTTATGTGAATTTTTTTAAATTTCCCCCTTTACAAACCTATTTCGTTTATCCTATTATCATGGTGTTCTATAAGAACAAAATTACTTATTCTGGGGAGAATGTATGATGAACAAATTTTTCAAGTCTGTAAGTCTGTCCGTAATTGCTGCGTTTTTCGCGGCACCCTCCTTCGCCCAAGTGGGCGTATTCACAGGTGAAGCAAGTATTGGAACCGATGGCGGTCTTGGTGAAGCCAGTTTTTCAGACGGCACGTATGAAATCTTGGCTTCCGGAGATGACATCTGGAATACAGCCGATGGAATGTACTGGGTCTATCAAGAAGTTTCCGGTAATTTCCGCGCAACGGCTTCTATGGAATGGGGGCCAACTGAGATTCCAGGTGGGGACAACCCCAATGATTGGCGCAAAATGGGAATTATGCTGCGTGGAATCGCGGAAGATGCCAGCAGCAACTATGTGTACGCTATGTTGCGCAGCGATTTAGGCGCTACTCTGCAATCCCGGCCGGTACCCGGTGAAAGCGCGGTTGGCACACCCCTGGTCGGAAAGGCGGATGGAGAAACTGACACGGTGCAATTGCTTCGTGTTGGCAATACTTTCACCATGTTCCGTTTTTTGGAAGATGGTTCGACTGTTACCATTGGGTCAACCACCATCCCTGATTTTCCATCAGACGCGTTTATCGGTTTGGCTGTCACCGCTCACGATACCAATGCGTTGGAACGCGCCTTCTTCAGTGACGTTTCCATCGAAGCGGTAGAAGGTGTGGGATCGACTGTTTCCCGTGATGCGGGTGATGTAGCAGTGGTTAAAAGTGGAGACACGATTCCTATTACATTAACAGTCGGTGTTGAAGAAGGACAAACAGCCGATTTAACCGTAACCGAAACATTGCCGGCGGATTGGACTGCATCGAATCTAGTTGCCAGCGCCGGTTCAGCATCGGCTGATGGCAATGTAATTACGTGGGATATTCCCGGCGCAAGCGGTGACGAAATTACATTGAACTATGAAGCCAATGTGGCCGGTTCCGGTGGGTCATTAAATATCGGTGGCGGCGTGAACAATGGCTTTGAAACATTCGGAACAGGTGGAGATAGCGGATTCTTTGTTCTGGGTGAATCGGATGGTTTCGGCATTTTTGACAGCAGCATGGATATTGTGGATCCAGCCAACCCGGATAACCTCGGCGCGGAAGGCGCTTCTGTCTTTGACGCGGATACCAATACTTACACCATAGTCGGCAGTGGGAACGATATTTGGAACCAGGCCGATAATTTCCACTTTCTTTTCCGCCAAGTACCGATTGATGTTCCGGTTAGTCTAAAAGCAACCGTTGAACTAGATCCCATGAACGGAGAACAAACCTGGGCAAAAGCCGGGCCAATGATCCGTGATGATTTGGATGCTGCCGCTTCACACGTGTTCTCCATGATTCGTGCTGGCGGCCGCGATTTCGCGCCACAATGGCGCGCTACATTTGGCGGGAACGGTGCCTGGGATGGCGACCCATCATTGGTTTTTGGCGGTGACGGTGCCGGAGAACAAAACGGTACGGTTGAAATCGAAAGAATCCCCGAAACCAACGAGACTATCTTTTACTATTTCGATGCCGCAACCGGCGAACGGGTTCAATCCATGGTCCGAACCGATATCGAATTTTTGGGTAGTTTAGACGATGCCTCGCAATATTTCATTGGTTTAGCCGTTACATCTCACTCTGTAGGTATCATCAGTTCCGCTGTATTTTCTGATGTGACGTTAAAAATCGGTGATGAAACATTTGGAGAACCATCCAGTGATGTTGTAGAATGGTCTTTATACTAAATTCATAGTCTGATCTTTTTATGCTAAAAAAGGCGGTGGGGCAACTCACCGCCTTATTTCTTTACATCTTCAAAAAATATCTGATACTCTCTCTCAAAATTGTTATATTTACCCAAGTAATCAATAATACTGTCTGGGAGGGATATCCCATGAAAAAAAGTCATATTTCACTTATTTTGATAGCAGCCGTAAGTCTAATTTCTTTACCTGCGTTCGCGCAACTCGGTGATTTCACTCATGAAGCCAGCTTAGGCACCGACGCCGGTTTGGGAGAGGCCAATTTCGTTTCATCTACAGGAACGTATGAAGTTCTCGGTTCCGGCGATGATATTTGGAACACCGCTGACGGCATGTATTGGGTGTATAAAGAAATTTCCGGGAATTTCCGTGTCACCGTCTCAATGGAATGGGGGCCACAAGAAATCCCCGGCAACACCAACAGCAATTTTTGGAAAAAAATGGGCATTATGTTTCGCGCGGAACCTGAAGACCCAAGCAGTTCATACGTTTTCGCTTTATTGCGCAGAGATTTGGGGGCGGAATTGCAAGCCCGGCTCGCTTCGGGCGAGCGATCCGTGGGGATGGAAACCATTGCCAAAAAAGGGCAAGAAACCGATAGGATTCAACTGCTGCGTACTGGTGATGTGTTTACGATGTACCGTATATTGGAAGACGGCTCTACCGTGCCTATTGGCGCTCGAAAAGTCCCCAACTTCCCAACCGAGGCCTATGTTGGCTTGGCCGTCACCTCACACGATGTTGAAAAACTGGAGCGGGCGTTCTTTTCGAGCCTATCTATTGAACCGGTTCAGGGCGTCGGTGCATCCGTCTCACGTGATTTTGGCGGGCAAAAAATCATCCATTCCGGTGAGACTATGCCGATCTCTCTCACCGTAGATGTAGAACCGGGTAAAACCGAAGACCTGACCGTTACCGAAACCCTTCCGGAAGGATGGACAGCCGGAAACTTTGATGCCATTCGGGGAACGGCAAGCGCATCCGAAAACATCATTACTTGGAATATTCCCGACGCATCCGGTGGCAATATCACCCTCTCGTATGAGGCAACCGTTGGCAAAGAAGGAGGTCGTCTATCTTTACAAGGCGGCGTCACCAACGGCATCGAATTCTTTCAAGCCAGCGGCAGAAGAAGCATCTTCGTCTTGCCCGCAGGGGGTGGGTTTGGAATCTTTGACAACAGCATGGATATCATCGACTTTTCCGGCCGGGATAATTTAGGCGCCAATGGAGCAGCCGTTTACAATCCTGAAACCGAAACCTACACCGTGGTTGGCAGCGGGAACGACATTTGGAACCAAGCGGATAACTTTCATTACCTCTACAAAAAAGTGCCCATGGATGTCCCGGTTCGATTGAAAGCGACCGTTAAGTTGGACCCGATGAATGGGGAACAAACCTGGGCCAAAGCCGGGCCGATGATTCGCGATGACCTGGATGCTTCGGCTTCTCACGTTTTCTCATTGATCCGCTCAGGGGGGCGTGATTTTGTGCCGCAATGGCGCCCCGTTTTCGGTGGGAACGGAGCAACGGCCGGCGGCGGCAGAACCATTCTTGGTGGGACAGGATATGGTGAACAAAACGGAACCGTCGAGGTGGAGCGCAATCCCGTGACCAATGAAACCATTTTCTACTATTACGATGCCTTGACCGGAAGACAAAGAGAAGTTCACGCGCTTATCGATGTGGAATATTTAGGCAGTTTGGAAGACGAAACCCAATACTATATCGGATTGGCAATTACATCTCACTCGGTAGGAGAAATCAGTGCCGCTGTATTTTCGGATGTATCGTTACAAGTTGGAGAGGAGGTATTTGGTGATCCAACTTCGTATGTTCGCGAATGGTCGATTCATTAAACACTATCATTCAAAAATGGGATTTCGAATAGTAGGGGCACGTTGCAACGTGCCCCTACCACGATTCAAGTATATCGGAATTTTTAATAATTCGATTTGATTATAATGAACTGAACTTTCCGGCTCGGCGGGAGCCTCGCCCTCCCAATTCGACCCGACATTAAGACTCTGTCAGACTACTGGTCTTAGGCAGCCGCTGCCTCTAGTATTGTGTCAATCTATAAATGACGGCTGGATTTCCGTTGTTCCCCCCTTGTTAAGGGGGGCTAGGGGGGATCGATACCCGTCAATAAATCGTTGACACTGTACTAGATTATTCGTTATTCGTTATCATACGTAACCAGAGAATAGACTGGATAGGAACCTAACTTCTGTTGCCCTTTCAAAAACGCCAACTCAATCACGAATGAAAGTCCGGCGATTTCGCATTGAAAATTATTCAGCAGCTTAATTGTAGCTTCCGCAGTGCCGCCAGTCGCCAGCAAATCATCCACTATAATGATTCGTTCCCCGCTTTGAATGGCATCTTTGTGAATTTCGATTGTATCCGTGCCGTATTCTAACTCGTACGATTGCGAAAACGTGGCAGACGGTAGTTTTTTCGGCTTCCGCACCGGCACAAATCCAGCATGAAAGCGTTCTGCCAGAGGCACACCAAACATGAATCCCCTCGACTCTATACCGATTACTTTATCGATTGTTTGCTTTTCATAGGGCTTGGCCATTTCATCCAATGCATACTTCAAGGCATCCGCTTTCATCAACAGCGTCGTGATGTCGATAAAGTTGATCCCCGCTTTGGGAAAGTCCGGCACCTGTCGTAATACCGATTTTAAATCCATTCTTCACTCCTTATCCAATTCGTTAAGCATCCAACAAATCAAATTGCTCGCCTTGCTGTTCAATCATTTCTTTTATCGCTTGCAACGCCTCATGCTGCAATTGCCGAACCCGCTCCCGCGTTAGGCCTAATTCATCCGCAATGTCCTTTAAGGATGCAGGCTCATCCGCTTCCAATCCAAACCGCTTTTTGATAATCACTTGTTCCCGTTCTCCTAACCGTTCCAAGAACTGAAAAATCCGTTTATCCCGGGACAACAATGAAATCTCAAAATCCGGCCGGGGAGAGATCGTATCCTCAAACCGTATGTCATGGTCTTGATTGTCATCTTCGCCAACCAACGGTTGGATATAGGCAGGCTCAAACAGCAAATCGACAATTTGCTGTGCATCGTCCGGTTTGAGGGTTTTTTCCAATTCTTCAATCATTTCCCATGGAGTAGGCTCATGCCCCAATTCCTTTGCCATCTCGCGGAACCGCTGCCGTGCCCGAACGAGATACTCATGCTTATGGGAGGGCAGTCTGACAATTGATCCCTGATTCGACACCGCCCGATTGATTAGTTGCCGTATCCACCAGGTCGCATAGGTACTAAAGCGAAAATTACGGGTCGGATCATACCGCTCCACCCCTTTAATGAGCCCCAAATTTCCTTCTTCAATCAAATCCATTAAGCCAACACCTTGGTTTTGGTAACGTTTCGCGACATTCACGACCAACCGCAAGTTGCATAAAATCAAACGGCTGCGGGCATCGGCGTCGCCTTCTTTCATCTTCATCGCTAACTCCACTTCTTCTTTAGCGTTGAGTAAAGGGTACTTGCCGACTTCTTTGAGATATAAACCAATAAGATGGCTATCGCCGTGATCTTCTATCAATGCCATGAAATTTGAATCGTTTCCTGGATAGGAGTGATATTTTATGCAATGTAGGTTTAGTGGCAGTCAATGTCAAGTTGAACTCACATTCCCAATGTTTTTCTCTCGATTTTCTTGACAAAATATCCTCTCTCAACTATGGTTCACAAAATGGAAATACGCACTGTCCAACCTTCAAATACGATCCGCTATGGAGAGTACCTAGCAGGTCTTATTGGAACCATTTTATTGGCTTCCATCATTCTACTGTTGCAATCTCCGATGTTGCTGCTGGCCTTTCTTGGCAGCATCATCACCGTAGTGGCTTTTGTGACGTGGTATCAATATATCCCGTTGGTTCTGATTGTTGTATTGCCTTTCTCCGTAGAAATGCATATTACCGGAGACACCCGCCTTACCGTCCCAACCGAGCCGCTTATTTTATTAATTGCCGTCGCGTTTGTCATTCGTACGGTTCTATTCGGCACCATCAAGATCCGCTGGTCGATCATGAATCTATGCGTATTAATGATGTATATGATTATGGTGATTAGTCTCTTTTTTACTTGGGAAACCGAGAGCACGGTAAAGGCAATCATCCGTGACGCGGGATATATTTTCACCGGCTACTATTTGATTCCATTATGCATTCAAAGTGAAAAACAGTTGAAGCAGGTTTGTGTCGCAGGCATCATTACGCATACTCTGATTGTCTGTTACGGTTTTATTACCCAGTTGATGAACGGCATTCGAATTTACGATAAACTCGCCGCCCCCTTTTTTATCGAACACTGTATTTATGCGGCATTCATAACGATTTCACTTGCCTTTATTCTGGCGTATCAACTCAACCAAAAACCGGGAAGAACTCATCTGCTACTCAGCCTGGCCGGTTTGATGATCGCGTTGGCCATTACCTTAACCTTCGTCCGCGCCGCTTGGATCAGTGTGGCCTTGCTTTTGGCTTATTATTTATTTCAGTTTAAGCACAAACGCTCAGCGGTGGATATGAGTATCGTTCTAATGGCCTTTTTCATCACGGCAACGGTCGTGCTGTCGATTACCGATCTTGGCAATATGTTTTTGCAGCGCATTCAAACCATCGGCGATACCGATTACGTGGCAAACTATGACCGCCTGGACCGGTGGTTTGCGGCTTGGCGCATGGCAATGGATCATTTTATTTACGGCGTGGGGTGGGGGGCTTATCCGGATGTGTATCCCTACTATCGTGTCTTGGAAGATGCGTTCTCTTCAGGCATACGCATGGGAGCGCATAATTTGTATCTCGAAATCTTCGCCGAAACCGGGATCATCGGCTTGATGGTGTTTCTCTTTTTAATCTTCGTGTTCTTCAAGCACTGCATCATACTGCAGCATCGGGTACAGTCGGAATTTTTAAAGGTGTTCCTAATCGCCATGCAAGGCGCGATGATTACGTATCTATTTCATGCCTTTTTGAACAATCTCGGCCCGTCTGACAAGATAGCGATTATGTTCTGGTTTCTCTTAGGAATGGTTCCGACTATCGAATATTTAGCGGAAAAAGAACAATCAATTCAACCCGCCGATTAATCCGGGAATTACGGCTCACGCGCCCCGTTTATCTTCTTCATATTGTTCCATCACAACCCGGTTTTGATTGACCAGCATTTCCGCTTCCCGTCTCGCGGCCTCAGCAAAATCTTCACCAGTTGATGCAAACAAAACAGAGCGCGATACATTCAAGATCAAACTGCCCGGAGTGATATAACCCGCCCAAAATATTTCTTCCAAATCGCCGCCCTGCGCCCCCAAACCGGGACAAAGCACCGGAATCTCTCCTCCCAGCATCCCGCGAATAATCTGCATTTCTTCCGGGGCGGTGGCACCGACTACCGCTCCCAAATTGCCCTGTTTGTTCCAGTCCACAATATGCTTTGCCATCAGGTTGTATACCGTTTTCCCGTTTTCTTCGGTATCATGTAAGAATTTTGTTTGCAAGTCGTTTCGAGAAGCATTGGAGGTAAAACACAAGATAAACGAGGTTTTATCTTTATACGCGCGAAACGGCTCGATCGATTCTTCACCCATATACGGATTCAACGTCACCGCATCCGCCTGCAACTTTTCAAATACGGACTTGGCATAATACTTCGCCGTATGACCGATATCTCCAAATTTGGCATCCACAATCACAGGAATCTCTTTTTCATGAACATACTCAATGGTTTCCCGCAGTGCAGCCATTCCTTCTTCACCCCGAGACAAATAAAACGCCAAGTTGGGTTTGTAGCAGCAAACCAAATCATGGGTCGCATCGATAATGGCTTTATTAAACGAATACTGCGGGTCCGGTTCTTTCATCACAATTTCCGGGAGACGTTCCGGTACGGTATCCAGCCCGATGCACATTACACTGCGTACTTGCGCTTCTCTTGCTTGCAATTGGTGCATAAAATGGTTCATAAACATATCCTTTACTCGAAATCGAATTCAATGGCATTGTACTATAAGTTAAATTCCGGCAAGAGAGAGCGGCTACAATGAAATCGGCCATTTTGACCCAACCGAAAACCTTTGAACTCAGCGATAGTGAAGTGCCTTCATTGCAAGAGAATGAAGTGCTCGTGCAAGTGAACCGCGCGGGGGTATGCGGTTCTGACCTGCACTTTTATCTTCATGGTAAAATCGGCAGCGTTACCCTGCAAGAACCCTTCCGCATGGGACACGAATTCGGCGGCGTCATCGCGGATACCAACGGCTTGCCGGATTCTCCACCAAAAGGCACAAGAGTGGCCGTGGACCCGGCTGTTCCTTGCGGTGAATGCAAATACTGCAAGATGGGACGCAGCAACATTTGCCCCAAAGTAAAATTCACCGGATTTCCGCCTTACAAAGGCGCTTATGCTGAGTTTATCCCTATGCCGCTTGAATGCATATTTCCGATACCCGATTCCATCCCCGATGAACAGGTTCCCGTTATCGAAACCTTAGCGGTCGCCGTACATGGGCTGGAATTATCCCCCAATGTACGCGGCAAACAGTGCGCTCTCATAGGAGCGGGGTCGGTTGGGATGCTGGTACTCCTCTTGTTACAGCATCATGGCGCGGATGTGGTTTTGGTAACCGAACCGGTCGCTGCGCGCCGCGAAAAAGTGAAAGAATTGGGATGCCCCAACGTTTTTGATCCAAACGATACAGAAGAGATTGATGCACATTTACAAACGCTTTGTCCGCATGGAGTGGAACTTATTTTTGAAGCCGCGGGAGAGCCCGAATCGTTTCAACAATCCTTCGATTTGGTTGCACCGGGCGGACGGGTGCATCTCTTTGGCATCTATGCGGAAGGCAAAATGCCGTTGGACTTTAACGCGATCAGACGGCAGGAAGCAGAAGTGATATTTGTGCGCAGATCGCTACCCAAAAACTACCCCGAAGCGATCAAGCTGGTGGAATCGAAAGCCATCGATATTGCACCATTGGTCACGCATCAGTTTCCGCTCGAGAACATTAACGATGCGTTTATCATGGCATCGAACCGAAGCGATGGTGTGGTGAAGGCGATATTGACGATATGAATTTGCATCAGAAAAAGAATCGTTTACGCTATCGATTCACAGCATCCCCAAAAATTCAGTTGCCCATTGGTTAATGCTTCTGCCTTCTTCCTTGGCTGCCTGAACAACTGCCGCATGAACTTCGGGGGGGGCACTCAACATTAATTGACCGAAATAAGGTTTTTGCGGTGCGCGGTTAATTTTTTCGCACGTTTGAAGATAATCTTCAAACGCTGCGGACATACCGGAAACCAATTTGCTTGAGCCAAACTTGTGCTTCAGGAACACGAACCACTAACCGGTCGGACGCTGCTAACTCATCTGTGTCTATTTTGAATTCACCGGAGTCAAAATCAATAACCACAAACTTCCCTGTGTTTCCTTCTTGCACTTGATCACGAATTTCCCGTTCGTATATGGCATCACCGATCCGGGCAAAATCTTCCTTATTGTAAAGTGGATGTTTCGCGGGCATATCACTTTCCTTCAAGTGTTGAATTCGGTGTTAAATCTATTTCAATTATCACAGATACATTACACATCCAAAAGTGAAAACAAATTATCATAGAACCATTACCCATCACTTCTTTTACGATCCCGCGGCTTTGCGGTCCGGTTGGCGTGCCTTAAACAGCCGTTTGAAGAAACCGGTTATCCCCCCTTGCCCTTGCTCCACATTCGGTTCGATTTGCAGAATGGTCGAGGCGATGTTGCGCAGGGCTTTGGATGCCGGACTGTTGGGCGACCGCAGCAAAAACGGCTGCTGATTGCGCACCGCCCGCGAGACTTCATCATCCTTGGGAATAAAGCCTAAGTTGTTAAAGCCGGTTTTCAATGCTGTTCTACACAGTTGCAGCAATAAACGGATTACATGCAGGGCTTCGCGTGAATCTTTGGCCATGTTCACTAAGAGTCCAATCTCCTTATCCGGTTCGTGGTGCACCAGCGTTTTGATGAGGGCATACGCATCCACATACGCGGTTGGTTCCGGTGTGGTCACCACAATCACTTGATCGGACGCCATGACAAACTGCAAGACGTTTGGGTGAATCCCCGCAGCGGTATCCAGCAAAAAGATGTCCGGCATCGGCTTTAATTTTGCCAGCGATTGAAACAACCGCGTCATACTTTCTGTTGACAAATGCGCGAGTTCTTCCACCCCCGAACCACCCGGCAAAATCTGAATCCCACCCGGACCGGGGAGAATAATATCGTTCACTTCTTTCTCACCCGAAATCACATGCGAAATATTAAACTTCGGCGTCATACCCAAAAGCACATCGATATTCGCCAACGACATATCCGCATCCATCAACAAGACTTTTTTTCCTGCCCGGCTGAACGAAATGCCTAAATTACACGCGATGTTCGATTTCCCCACACCGCCTTTGCCGCCTGTTACGGCAATCACTTGTGTTGTGGTTTCAAAGTTAAACCGTACATTGGGGGGATGAATCTCAATTTGTTTTGGCTCCGATTTCGGAATAAACTTCGGCTTGGGCTTCATCTCAGGTGTTGCAGGTTCTGGTTCTGCATCTTTCTTTCCATTCGATGGTTTCGATATGTCCGGTGACTGCTTTGAAGTTTCTGTATCGTATTGTTCCGTCTCTTTTAGTTGATCGTGTGGCAAGATGGCTCTCACGGCGTCTTTTTCGCTATACACCGGCAAATCCATCGTAATCCGCTCTTGCTTTGTGGATGGTTTAGGTGTTTGCTTCACCGGAAGAGATGGCGCAGCGTTCTTCGCATCCACACGCTTTTCGTTCTTGTTCTTTTTACGTAACGCTTTCTTTGATTTTGCGCTCTTTGTCAAAGCGGCCTTGTTGGGGCGTGGGTTTTCAGAAGGCGTTTTTACCTCACGGCGCGTTTTGAAGGCGGAGTCTTGTATTTCTTCTTTATCCAACACAGCCGTGTTCGATTCTTGTTCCGAACGATCCGGACTGGATAATTCATTCTCCTGCAAAGCCAGTTCGCGCAGCTTCGCGGCTTGATCATATTGTTCGCTATTCATATTCAATCACCTTACCGCCTTACGCCTGTGCGGATTTCCCTGGATTGCGCCACTCTTTTGGCTTCGGTTCGTCAACCGGCAAATCAATTGTTTTGCCGTTTTCTGCTTCTTTGGTTTTGGATGATTCCTTCTTCACTTCAAACAGTTTGTCTGCCTTTTCTTTGGGTTCAGCGTCTTCGCGTTTCGCTCCATGTTTTTCAAAATCCCCGTTCATACTACGGTTTACCGTGGGTTTGGTTAACAGCAATTTCGCGATGCGTTCCGGCCGCGCTCCTTCAATATCTTCGGGAACGTTTTGACCGGTGGTAAGGTAGGATAGGGGAATGTGATACTTCACGCAGATATTCAGTATTGTTCCGAAGGTGGTGGATTCATCCACTTTGCTGAAGATAATCCGGGTGGGTTTCATGTCTTTAAAGTGATCGATGATATCCACCGCGTCGCTGTATTTGGTTGTGGCTGAGAGCACCAGATGGACTTCCGCCGGCTGCGCCGCGTCAACAATGCCGCACAGTGTGCTGATCTGCGGCATATTGCGTTGTGCCGTGCCGGCGGTGTCAAACAAAATTAAATGGGCATCCTTATGTTTCTTCAGCGCTTGTGTTACTTCTTCCGGCGAGTAGGTTACTTCCAAATCCACTCCCAAGATTTCGGTATACTTTTGCAATTGTTCCACGGCCGCCAAGCGGTATAAATCCGCTGTGATGAATACAATTTTCGGTTTAAATTTATTATCCAACGCATAGCGGTATTGCGCGGAAATCTTTGCCAATGTGGTGGTCTTGCCGACGCCTGTCGGCCCCACCAGCATCACGATCTTGGGCGACTTTGCATTTCCATCCAGTTCGATTCGTTGCGCCGTTGGAATCTTATCCAACAAATGCGTTTTTAATACCGTCCAAGTATCGTCATTCTCATCCGTGGTTTCCGCGATTTTGGTTGCGATATTCAATGCCAGCGATTCATCCACATCCTGATCCAGCAAATGGTTGTATATCTCCCGCGTTTTTGGCGGCACACACGGCGCCCCGCCACCTGCAAATGATGGCGATAAGGACTCCAACATCCCCGTTAATTTTGTTAATTGCGACTCCAATTGAAACAGACGCCGCTCAATCCTGGGATGGTCTTCCGGAACCGGCGGTTTGGAGAAGGGCATTTCCGGCAACCCCGTTTTCATATCGAATGAATCTTTTTTTGGTTCCTTGGGATTTCCACTTTGGAATTTCTTTGTTAGTTCCAAAAGGGGGTTTGGGGCTTCATCCACATTGGTATCGTCATCTACCTTAAAATCGAATTTGCTGCCGGATGATTTTTGCCGAAGCGGTTTGGCCGAAAGGATGGGGGGCAAGTCATCCACTTCTTTCTGTTGTTGGGGCGCGGGTGCGTGTTGTTTGGGTTGCTGTTTGGTCGCGGCTTCTTTTAAATCCACCGCGGCGGTCACTTCAACCCCCCGGCCCAGAAACAACCCCATAATTCCCGGATGTTTTTCACGCGAATGGAGGATAATCGCTTCCTCTCCCAATTCGGTTTTGACCATGCTCATCGCTTCGGGCATGGATTTAGCTTGAAACTTTTTCACCCTCATGTTGTAACCTCACTGTAGCAATTCGAGATACCTGCACATCCGGCGCCACCTCGTTATAAGACATGACAATCACGTTCGGGATCCGCCGCTCACACAACCGGCGTAAATGGGAACGAATCTGCGGAGTCGTCAATACAAGCGGATGATGCCCCGCGGTCATTGCATCCTGAATATTCTTTTCGATTTGAGAAATCACCCGTTCTGCATACGCCGGATCGGTCGCCAATATTCCTGCCGCACCACCCCGCTGCATCCCCTCCAAAATACGGGTTTCAATATTGGGATCGATGGTGACCACCGGCAAACGTCCATCGGTATCGGTGTACAAACTGGTGATGATTCGGTTCAAATTTATCCGGCAATATTCTGTAATGGTGTCCGGATTCATCTGTGTCGCTTCCGCGTGATCCGCAATGGCTTCAAAGATCAACTCTAAATTTCGGATCGGCACGCGTTCCCGCAGCAAGTTTTGCAATACCTTTTGTATGGTTCCCACTTTTACGGCTGAGGCTTCGAGCAACTCGTTGACCAACACGCTGTTGCGCTCTTTTAGATTGTCGATCAACTGCTGTACTTCCTGACGGCCCAGCAGTTCATCGGCATGAGATTTAATCACTTCCGTTAAATGGGTTGCCAGCACGGCAGCCGGTTCTACGACACTGTATCCCGCCATTTCCGCGCGGTTGCGTTCATCTTTATCAATCCATTTGGCCGGTGTGCCGAACGCGGGTTCGATTCCCTGCACACCGGGAATATCATCCGACATGTCCCCGCCCGGTTTAATGGCCAACAATTTTTCCGGCCGGATTTCGCCTTCCGCCACTTTGATCCCCCGAATCAGAATGCTGTATTGCCGCGGCTGCAACTGCATGTTGTCGCGAATCCGAATCGGCGGGACGATAATCCCCATCTCCACAGCGGTTTGCCGCCGGATTACACTCACCCGGTCCAGCAAATCGCCGCCCTGTGAACTATCCACAATTGAAATTAAGCCAAAACCGATTTCAATTTCCATCGGATCCACTTCCAATAACGATTCCACTTGTTCGGGTTCGGGTGGCACTTCTTCCTCTTTTGCTTTTTCTTCTTCCAGGGTCCGCTCATATTCGCGATTCTGCATCATACGCAAATACACCGCGCCGCCGCCCAGCAAAAATGCCATCAACAAAAACGGCATGACTATCCCCGGGCTGACCGCCATTCCCAACGATGCGGTTAAAAACAAAGCCGCCGAAGCCACCATCATCGCTTCCGGTTTATTCATAAATTGAAGGCTTAAACTTTCCCCCAAGCCTTGCGAATCCGAAGCGCGCGATACCACAACACCGGCCGCGATGGAAACCAGCAACGCGGGAATTTGGCTGACCAATCCATCCCCAATGGTGAGCAAGGTGTAGGTTTCTAAAATACTTGCGACTTCCATATTTTCGGTAAACCCGACGATAAATCCGCCCACAAGATTAATCGCTGTGATGATAATACCTGCAATCGCATCGCCGCGAACGAATTTGCTGGCACCGTCCATCGACCCATAGAAATCAGCTTCTTGGGTAATGGCGGAACGGCGCTGGCGGGCTTCTTGCTCGGTTATGAGTCCCGCGTTTAAGTCCGCGTCGATCGCCATCTGCTTCCCGGGCATCGCATCCAAGGTAAACCGGGCCGCGACTTCGGCGATCCGGCCTGATCCCTTGGTAATCACGATAAACTGAATGATAACCAATATCAAAAACACCACAAAACCGATAATCGCGTTGTTCCCCGCAACCACTTCTCCAAAAAAGTAAATCACCGCCCCGGCCTTTTCGTTCACACTCACACCGGTACCCGGCGTGAGAATCAGCTTGGTCGAGGCCACATTGAGTGACAACCGGAAAAAGGTAACAAACAGCAACACCGTCGGAAAGGTGGTAAATTCCAATGGATCGTTCAGATACAGCGCCATCATCAGGATCATCAAACTGACGGAAATATCGATCACCAAAAACATTGACATCAGCCCCGGGGGCACATACGCAATCATAATCGCGAGCACACCGATAAACCCAAGCGCCACACTCAGGTTGGCGATTTGCTTCGCGGAAAATAACTTGTTGTTTGCGGCTGCGTCTGCCATTTACGCTCCGTCCCTAGGCCGATTGATACGACCGGTTGTTTAAGCGGTATACATACGCCAATACTTCCGCCACCGCTTGGAACATTTCAGCCGGAATCGATCCACCGACTTCGACCAACTTATATAAGGATTGCGCCAGGTAACGGTTTTCCACTATCGGCACTGAACTTTCCAGCGCGATCTCGCGGATTTTCATGGCGATTGCCCCCCGCCCTTTTGCAATAACTCTTGGCGCGTCCATTTCCCCCGCGACGTACTTCAAGGCAATGGCGTATTCGGTCGGGTTGGTGACCACAACATCCGCTTCGGGCACTTCCTGCATCATGCGTTTGCGCGACATTTCCTGCTGGATGGACCGAATGCGCGCTTTAATTTGCGGATCCCCCTGCACGTCTTTCATTTCCTGCTTGACTTCTTCTTTGGTCATCCGTTGATCTTTTTCAAACTGCCACCGCTGATACGTAAAATCAATCAACGCCAGAACAATCAAAATAATCAATGCCCGGATCGCCAAATCCAGCGCGTTCATTCCGATATACCGAAGAATTTCCAACACCTCCAAGTTCATGACATCCGGCATCGTATCCAGCAATGAGTAGATGGTATAAATCATGACGGGGGCGATGATGAACATCTTGCCCATGGATTTCAGCAATTCCACCACGCTGCGCAGCGAGAACAAGCGCTTGATGCCTTCAATCGGGTTGATGCGGTTAAACTTCGGCTGCAAGGCTTTGCCGGACAATAAAAATCCCACTTGCACATAATTAATGGCCAATGCCGTCAGAAAAAAAATGATAAAAAACGGCGCCACCAAATACAGCACCTTCAATCCCACATCCATCATGATCCCGAAAACCGAAACATCGTTGATGACTTTGGTCGCGGATTCTTCGAAGTAAAACCGGATATACTCTTTCAAATTCATATACATGGAGGGCCCGTACAGATAAAAGGCCACCACGCCGGCCACCAACATAAATGCGGTGTTGGTATCCATGCTCTTGGGAACTTGCCCTTCTTCCCGGGCCTGCTCGCGTTTTCGCGGTGTCGCCGCCTCTGTTTTCTCTTGTCCGCTTTCAGATTCCGCCATACCAACCTCTACTCAGACGGGGGTCAAATCCCCGTTCAGGATCACTGCAAATAGGTCAATGCCGACAGGGCATAAAACGCGTAATTATCCATGTGCAGCCGGAATTTTTCCGTGGTAAATATCATCATGTTGTGAAGCAAAAAGAGCCCGATTCCAATCCGAACCGCAAACCCGACAACCAGAATATTCAGTTGCGGAACCGTCCGGGCGATAAACGCTTCCGCCACACTAATTAACACCATTGCGGCAATCATCGGCGCCGCGATGTGCACACCCAACTCATACATTAATGAACCGAGCGATTGGTAATTGAACACTTCATACCCCATATTGCCCAACCCATCGATCGTAAACCCCGCGCCGGGAATCACCACCTCAAAACTTTTCGCCAAGATTTGCAACCCGGTTTCGATGCCGCCGATCACAACAAAAATGATGGTCGCGAACCATAACTTGATGGTGGCCATCAGAAACGCGTCCTGTCCGGTTACCGGATCTAAAACCGAGGCCGCCGAAAAGCCTGCCTGTTGGCCAATCACCTCTCCGGAAATACTGATCGCCACCAGCAATACCTGGCCGACAAAGCCCATCGTAAAGCCGATGATCATTTCACTAACCACAGCCAACGTTAACCCCATTAAGCCGGGAATTTTGTCTTTCACAATCGGGAAGGCGGCTTCAAACTCCGCTTCATTCAATCCCATATAAGGCGCCATGATGATCACCGCCACCCAAAACGCCAATCCCGCTTTAACCGGCATCATGACCGTTTCATTGCTTAACACCGGCATAACCACAATCATGGCCGCCACGCGCACATACACCAAAAAAAAGGTGACAAACAACGCTCCGTATTCCGCGGGCAGCAAGTTCATACCAAATCCTTATTCGCGTTTACCGTGCGACTTTGGGCAGTTCGTTAAACAACCGCAGCGTGAGGTCAGACATCTCCTGAATCAGCCAGGGCATCAAGACCATCAACGTCACGCCCACCAGCAATAACTTTGGCACGATGGTTAACGTTTGTTCGTTGATTTGTGTGGCGGCTTGAAAAATACTGATCAAAACCCCGATAATCAGTCCAACTCCCAACAACGGCAGGCTGATCAACAGCGCCTTCGACATCATGAGTTGGCCCAATTCAATGACAAACAATTCGTTCATAGCACTCTCTCCATCCGGCGGTTATTACGCCATGTTTTGAAAAAACGAGTCGCCCAGCGCCCGCACCAAGACACTCCAACCGTCCACCAATACAAACAGTAAGATTTTGAAGGGAAGCGAAATGAACGCGGGGGGCAACTGAAACATCCCCATCGAAATCAGAACCGATGAGGTCACAATATCAAGAATTAAAAACGGAATAAAAATCATAAAGCCCATCATGAAGGCTTTTTTAAGTTCGCTAATCATAAAGGCGGGAATCAGCACATGCATCGGCACATCGTTGGCGTTGTTGGGTTTGTCCATCTTGGCCATGTTCATGAACATGGCGACGTCCGAAGACCCTTCATATCCAATCTGCAGCCACATAAATTCCCGAATCGGCACCGATGCCCGCATCAGCATCACATAAAACTTGGGGATTTTATCGCCATCGGCAACCACGCGGCCGTAGGGATCAACCTCCCCCGGCTCCAATGCCGTGATTTCATCATTGAAGTAGGGAAGAATGGCTTCTTGATGGATGCGGTCCATGACCGGCGCCATAATGAAAAAGGTCATAAACAATGACAGCCCAATGATGATCTGGTTGGACGGCGTTTGTTGCGTTCCAATCGCCCTGCGCAGCAACCCCAGCACAATCGATATACGGATAAAGGATGTGGTCATCAGCAAAATGCTCGGCAGTACCGAAAGCACCGTGAGCATAAATAAAATTTGCAGCGTGATGGATATATCATCCGGATTCGGGTCTTCCCCCCGGCCCACGCTTGAAACAATCGGAATCTCTTGCGCAAAACCATTTTGGACGAGTCCGGTTATCATGAGACCGGTCAAAAGGCCGAATCGTGCCGCGCCATTCGATAATAATGTATTCGCAGCCTGATGCATGAAGATCGCCATTTCGTTCCAGTTCAGTCGTTTCATTCACGTCCCTCCCGCTTATTGCGTAGCCGTTGCGCCAAGCCGCCCAACAGCAGAAGACTCGTGTTCACTTCGCTTTGCATATCCTTACTTTTTAACGCGCTGGTCCATTGATTGAGTTTTTCTTGAAAGCCGCCGTTCTGCGGATGCTGAACCGGTTCATCCGTGCCGGTGGATGCCAAGGCTTCCAACTGACGGATGTCCGTCGTTCCCGTATCCACTTCCGAGAGCATGTTCAGTTCATTCGCGCCTTCGCCCACCAGAAAGGTCTGATGGCCGATTTGAATTAAATGCACCTTTGATTTTTGAGAGAGCGCGAACGAGGCGACCAACTTGATCTTTCCGCCTCCCAGATTGGAATCCTTCACAACATAACGCCGCATCAACCAAGCGATACCCAACCCGATCATAATAACAAATGCCAGACTGATAAGCATATTGCCAATCGATTGGCTTACCGAACTGGAACTTTCAAGAGAAAGAGTGCTTTCCGGATTGGTTTGCTGCAAAGAATTGGAACCGGCTTCTTCAAACGCCCGGTTGAAGATGTCGTCAATCATAGACTGACTGGCATTTGAGGTTGCAGAAGATGCAGAAGCATTTTGTATGGACGGGGAAGCGGAGGATACACCATCACCCTCAGCCCTAATATTAAGGGGAGTTAGAGAGAAAAATAGAATGAAAACACAAAACAGATTAACACACCTGTTTTGGTGAATCGTAATGTACGCCATGCTTTTTTAACCGCAAAACGATCAAACGCTTTGCAGTCCCTCAACCAAAAATAGATAAATTCAACCCATGAAACGCATCGTTTCAATCTTCTCATTATAAAGCGGTTTTATTTAATTGCAATGCAGTTTATCGCGCCAGCAATAATTTTTTTGGATGTGAATTCCGACATGCGTTTCGATGATATCCACCCGGCCGCTTGCGATCAACTTGCTATCCGCCATTATATCAGCCTCACATCCTACCTTTTCTTCCAACAGCGTCCATAATCTTGGCGTGAAACGAAGCATTTCCACTACATTCCGAGACGAATGTCGAAGCACCAAATGCGCGGCAATCGGTATATCCAGCAGTTTTTGAAAATTTTGCAATTTCACGGCGGAAGAATCAGGAAATGCCGCCTGAGACACTTCCTCCTGCCAGTCGGCATATTGAAAGATGGATTGTACTTCTTTGCACACCGCTTCGCCGGTCACCGCGTTCCGGCACAAAAATGTACCCGGACGAAGCGCCAGTAGATCGATAAGTTTCATGCTGGAAGAACGGTCCATACCAATTTCTCTTTGATTATTTTAATGCTTCGATACGTTCTTGAATACTCAATATATCGGTAATGCGTACCCCAAAGTTTTCATCGATAACAACCACTTCTCCTTTGGCAAACAATTTGTCGTTGACCAAAATATCCACCGGCTCACCCGCGAGCCGCTCTAATTCCACAACGGAACCAGGGCCCAATTCCAATACATCTTTGATCTTCCGCTGTGTTCTTCCTAATTCCACTTTTACTTCCACCGAAATATCTAGGATCAATTCCAGATTCCCTAAATCCACGGAGGGACCGGATTGAAACGCCTGCTGCATGCCGCCGCCCACTCCTCCCATCGGCCCACCGAACTGCGGCGGGGCATCCATCACTTCCGGCGTTTTAGCGGACGAACCGAAGTCCTGCTGTTGTTCTTCTTGAGGGGAGGCTGTACCGGAAAACACACCGGCTAAGGAATGCACCAAATTCCGCGGCAGCAATTGATAAAACGGGGCGGAAATTTCCCCCGCGGAAAGTTTATATTCCACCATGATGTATTTTTCAGACGTTTCTGGCAAGAAGTCATCTATCTTAGGGGGATTGGTGTTGACATCTACAGGCTCCAGCGAAACCTCCGTCTCGGTTTGATTGGCGATTTGGGTGTTCACGTTGCTGAATATATTTTGCATGGCTTCGCTGAACGCGCTTTCTTCTAAATCGCCAAAGTCTCCTTCCGCACCGCCTCCTGTCATTTGACTGGCCATAGAAAGGGCAGCATCAACAGGGGAAATCAGTACACTTTTCCCTTGCACCATACCTTTATAAACCAGATCGCTTACCACAATATTTTGGCCGACAACGGACGACACTTTCTCTTTCGCGACTTCAGTAATATCCACAATTTCCAAAGAAGAACTTTGTCCCAGCAACGTGCTGAATACATCTTTCCCCGCTTGCGATACCATATTGGTATACCGCTTCGAGGTGTCGTCCTCTTCGGGCGTTATCATCGACGTTTCCGGTGCCGGCTCCGGCATCGCTTGTCCGCTTAATAACGCGTCTATTTCCGCTTGTGTCAGCGCTTCCGCCATAATGGTTCTCCTTTACGCGTCATCCGGACCTTTCAGAATCTTGGAAATTTGCACCGCCGCTTTCCCCCGGCTTTCTCCCGGTTTTGCATAGTAACGGTATTCATCTCCGACCTGTACCACGACTTCGTCATCGACCCGTTTGTTGAGTTGCAGCACATCTCCTTCTGCCAATTCCAACAATTCTTTTACAGAAATATGGGCGTTCCCCGCGAAGGCAATCACCGGGATATCTACCCGCCTCAGACGGTCATACAATATTTCCGCGTGTTCTTCAGACAATTCTTTCTTATCCGCCGCAAACCAAGATGTGCTTGACAGTTCGCTCGCAATCGGTTCCAATGTTGGATAAGGGATGCAAAATGAAAGCGTGCCGGAAATATCCTGCATCGTGACTTCAAAGGTCATTAAAATCACCATCTCCGAAGGCAAATACAATTGCATTAAAAGTTGAGGATTGGTTTCCGGTTGTTCCAAGGATAAGTTCAATGGCAACACGTTTGCCCATGCTTCATGAAGACAATCGAACGCGCGGTACAAGACCTTTTCAATTATGGTTTGCTCAATTTCCGTCAATTCCCGGTTTTTCTTAAAGACATTTCCCCGACCGCCCATCAACCGGTCCACCACCGGAAAAGACAGCGTCGGAGAGAGTTCCATAAGGGCTTTTCCTTCTAATGGGTCCATATTGATGATACTGAGGTACGTCGGATTCGGGATCGAGCGGATAAACTCTTCATACGAAATTTGATCAACGGACACTAATTTCACTTCCACAATCGTGCGCAAAAACGCGGACAACGAAATCGAAAACACCCGCGCAAAATGATCATGCAAGTTGTGCATAGTGCGGATTTGGTCTTTGGAGAACCGGTCGGGATGGTTAAAGTCATAGACTTTTACCTCGCGCACTTCTTCGTCGTCGTCGCCTCCTCCGCCGCCAAAGCCGCCTCCCGGTCCCTCACCGGTAGCGAACGCGGATAATAGCGCGTCTATTTCACCCTGAGATAAAATATCAGCCATGCTGTTTGGCCACTCCTAAATACTGAGGTTTAATTCACACTGGAACTGAACATAAACACTTCTTTCACTTCGCCTTTTTGAAGAATATCGTTGACCTTTTTCATAATTTCGACGCGAATGTTTTCCTTACTGCCCACGCTTAATACTTCCTGTCTTGTCTTGGTTGCCAACACTCCATTGATCGCATGCAATATCGCAGGCATACGAATGTTTTTTGAATCCGAATCCACCCCTATTTCTTGCAGCATGGCTGATTCGGAATATTCCGGATCCGGTTTTAACTCCAACACAATGTCCGTTGAATACAAATACTGGTCATCCGGCGGCGCTAAATTTGTCGTAAACGGCTGGTCAAACTCCAACATATACCCAGGCGGTTCTTTCGTGGGCTCGGAAATCAAACTTTCGGTTTTGCCGCCGCTTAGTAACATAAATCCAATCGCGATGACAATAATTAAAAAAACTGCCAGTCCGGCTAAAATAAAGGGAAGTTTGCTCTTGCCCCCTCCCTCTTCCTGCAACTGTTCTTCGGCTGCTTGTTGTTCGGCTGCATCTCCCATGATATTCACCTCTTATGTAGATCATCCTTAACGTACTACTTACCATTATTCAAGAAAAGAATTTGCAGTCAAGAAATTTGTGATTCACTTCCAAGAGGGGAAAAAATGGTTTCAGTCAAAACCCAAGATGGACTTTTTTGCCCCCTCCTTATTTTTCCTTCCTGAAAATTAGAACAACAATCCTGTATAACATCCTTGTTCCTTCAATCGTTAAATGAGTAGACTTTCATAGAATCACGGTTAATTTAAAGCAAATACCGTACCGGAAAGAACTGTCTATCTTGCTTGACCTTTATCAATCTCAGTAGATACTATTTCGTGAATTAGAAAGAGAGGATCATTTATGGCAAAATCCAGTCTTCCGTTTTGGCTTATTGCATTGATGATATTTTTTGGCTTGGGGTGCACCACTTCACAGCAAGCCGGCATTCAACCGGCTTCCGTGCAAACCCGGGATGTTTTTCTGTGTAAAGGATTGACCGGCGACAACCGTTGGGTGGGCGTTACCGATCAATTTTTACCGGAGGATGATCCGCAAGTGGTGGTCGTGGCGAAATTCAATCCCACTGATATTAATAAACGAATTTTCTTTGAATTGACCAATCCCGATGATATGGTAGTCCTGAACGAAGAGATCAAAAATCCTCCCTACAATCCCTTGGGTGTTCTCTTCCCTATGGACCGTTTATTGGAAGTGGGCGAAGAAGGAGAATGGCTGGCTACTGTATATGTCGATGAGTTTCCAATTGGAGACGCGGAATTTTATATAGGGGAAAAACCGGAAGAAGAAGAAGAAACAACAGAAGAATACTTCATCGTGGGTGAAGAAACACTGGAAGAGGACACCGCTCCACCACCCATTAGTGAGGAAGAGCGGTTTTCCAGTTATATTCAAGAAGCCACGCCGGAATTGGACGTTCCTCAAACCGGTGATCTCGACATTGAAACCGGCCCGTATGAAGTCGTAGAATAGACAAAACGTATGATGAAGAAAATATGCTTTACAAGTTGATTTGATATTATGGAGATATTTTCTCACGGCATTGAATGCGAAAGCGACATTCTCGCGGTTCGCGACCGTGCCCGTGTTATCAGCAGCGAGCTCGGCTTTACTGTCCCGCAGCAAATGCAGATCACTACCTCTATATTCGAACTCGGAAAAAATATCCTGCTCTATGCAGGCTCAGGGAAAATCTCGATCTCATTGTTCACGGAAGATGACACCTTAACCCTTGAAGTCATCGGTAAAGACAAAGGCAAGGGCATTCCTCCCGAGCAACTGCAAGAGGTTCTCAACACCAAAACCTCTGGAAAAACCATGCGCGGCATCCCCGCCATGAAGCGCATGATGGATTCGATCGACATTCAATCCGACCGCAAAAACGGTACCGCCGTCCGGTTAACCAAAAAAAAAGCAGCCCCCGGGAAATCACTTACTCAAAATATTGTCCACTTTTTCCAAGAAAAATTTTCATCCCGAAAAAACCCGACCATCAGCGATGAATTTGAACTGCAAAACTCCAGCCTGATGCAAACCCTTTCTCTTTACGAAGAAAAAAACCAGGAGTTGGAACGCACCAACCAAGAACTTACCGAACTCAAAAAAGAGTTAGAAGCCGCCAACAACGAACTGGAAGAACAATCGGCGGAATTGCAGGATGCACTCCTTTCTATCGGCGACCACAATGTCGAAATCGAAGAGCAAAACCGGCGATTTGCCATCACATTGCATCACATTGATGAGGGGATCGCCATCACCGACCGCAGCGGCGAAGTGAAAATCGTCAACCAACCGTTTTTGGAACTGACCGGCAAGAAAGAAAATGAACTCATCGGCAGTGATTATGCCAAATGGTCGGAAATTTTGGGCAGTTTTAAAACCGTTCCGGTAGACGAATGGAAAGAAACCTTTGACGCCATAAAGAGAAATGAGAAAGATATATATACGTTTCCCCTGTACGACGAGAGTTATGCCAATTCCTTCCAATGCAAAACCGTACCCATCCTTAGCGAAGACAACAAAATTCACGGCCGTGTTTGGATTTTCACGTAATGCATCCAGTAGCCTGACCGAGTCCTTATGTCGGGTTGAATTGGGAGGGCGAGGCTCCCGCCGAGCCACAGGGGTTTCACCGTACTCGACACTTTTCGCTTGCCAGGCTACTAGTACAGTGTCAACGATTTATTGACGGGTATCGATCCCCCCCTAGCCCCCCTTAACAAGGGGGGGGGGAACAACGGATAGCCAGCCGCCATTTTTTGATTGACAGGCTACTAGATCAAATTACGCATAATACCATAGCATTTTAATTATTTTTTGATTATGATTCATTTATTGTTAAATGTTTATTTAGGGAGAACAAGATGAAGAAGGCTTTTACACTTATTGAGTTACTGATTGTAGTGGCAATCATAGGAATTTTAGCAGCGATTGCTGTCCCGAATTTTATCAACGCGCAAATCCGCGCGAAAGTCGCGAACACCCAAGCCGATCAGCGCGCCCTGGCGACCGCGTTGGAAACCTATCAAATCGACAACAACATGTACCCACCCACTCCAAACACGGCCGGCAACCTGCGTTTTCACCGTTTGGCGAAACTCACCACACCCGTGGCATACATGAGCACCGTTCCGCTCGACCCGTTCCGCCAAGGAATTGATCCAAACGGAGACGGTATGTTTCAGGCAGAAGACAGCGCGTATCCATTATGGGACACGGAAGTGGTAAAAACCAACCGGGCAAACGGCAATTTTCGGTTGGTGGAGAGCCAAGCCTCTGGAGCCAGTTTCCTCCTCCACGGGGCAGGCCCCGACACCGACTACGAAGCCGCCACCGGCAACCTGATCTTCTTTTACGACATCAGCAACGGAACAATTAGCGATGGAGATGTATCGCGGTTTGGGTGACAAAGGATGGCTTGAGTCTGTTTACCAAACCGACTGTTTAAGAAACCTTCTTTCCGATCTGAATCTATAACAATATATCCGTAATTATCCAGAAAATTCATCTTTCTTTTCTCATAGTTTTTAAGTTTGCATTAAAATTTTATAATACTCTATACGCCTGTTGATTTCGTCTTTTTGTACGTGCTATTCTGTATTTAGAACATACCGGCAGCAAAAAATAGGATAGATTGGATGTTTCCTTTAGAATGAATCAAATTAAAGTAGAAGTCGAAAAAAAAAATCTTTTACAGCGGTTGAAAGAGGTTGGCGCTGAAGGAATAACAAAGAGCAATCTTTGCGGAAGTTCAAAAATCAAAACCGAGGCGCTAAAAGCGTTGCTACAGGAGAGAAAAATCTTTAATTTAGGATCAAAAGCAAGAGCATGCTTTGTACTTCCTGAACATTACCGTCCACTCGAAAGGGCTTACGAAGAGTTAGAAAAGATATTCAATTCAAATGGCTTGAAGTTGATCTCGAAAGGAAAAATTGAAAAGATAAAAGAAATCAAGAAGTATTCTTCGGTAAATAAACATGTAAATGAAGCATTAGATATCCTGATACAAGAACAAAAAGTTTTAAAATTAAAGACCGCCAATTATTTTTCTTATATCGGTGTAAAACCAATAGTGGATTCACTTGATCTTTCTGGACAAACAACAACTCAAGAGCCTCCTATTGACACAAATGAATATAAACAGCAAATCAATGAGGCTTATCGAAAGTTATCGCAACAATCAGGCTTTTCTGCGGTGGAAATTTATAACCTGCATAAAGAAACCGGCATCCCTCTGGATTGGATTAAGGAATATATCTTAACCTTACGCAAAGAGGGAAAGGCAGAATTCAATTTTGGGGATTGGTCTTTGTCATCAAAAGAAACACGTTTAGGAGCGGTGGAGTTTGATGGAGACCGATTTTTGTTGGTACGGCTTCTCTCATAATAGGACACTCATATGAACCCATTCAGTCAAGATATTGTCACGAAACCGAGATCGATAGAAAACAGCATTTCCGGTTTGAATAATCGGGTATTAGAACATGTTTTGAATGAATTCAATACTCTCATTGAACCGCCTCTTCCCCGAAAAGATGTAAAATTGGATCACATTCAGTTTATTACATCGAGAGATCCCGGCTACGGAAAATCCCATTTATTAGGTCGAGTGTTTCATCACTTGAACCGCAAGGCGAATTTAATATACATTACGCCGTTTTCCGATCATAGCACGGCATGGAAATCCATTTTAAATCAAGTAACAAATGAGTTGAATTTTCCGGACGATCATGTTGGAAATCAAACAGCCAGTCCGCAAATATCCTATTTTGCCCATGGTGTTTTGAGCCGGTTGTTGATCCAATGCGCGCAAAAAGGTACGATCCAAGTAAAGAATGTCCCTCATTTAGAAAAGTATATTCAGAACACACCCTTGGAACACGTTTCTGATATCATTATAAAAACCATTCGAGAGAAAAAAAACCAAATCGCAGACGAATTGAGTTCATGCAATCTACAATTGAATTACACCGTAATGACATGGATTCATGTATTACTCACGTTTGCATACGATGATGATTTCATGAAAAAAGAGATTTGCCAAGAGTGGATGAAAAGCAATTGCATTGACCCCAATGAGGCAAATGATATTGGCATTCGTCCCGGCGATGTTTTGCCTTATGAAATGTCCATCGCTCAGCTCAATGAGAGTTGCAAAACGATTCTGTTTGATTTGTGCCAGCTGGCAGGATTGTACCGGCCTTTTGTTTTTTGCTTTGACCAAACAGAAAATTACGGGTTGGATGAAAACTTAGCCAAAACTTTAGGCGGCATTCTTACAACATTAAATGATGAGTTTCATAATCACATGACCATATTAACTTCCAATCAAGAACCCTGGAAAAATACCATTGTTCCTTTTTGGGAAGACGCTTATACCCACCGTTTAAGCAACCCGATAGAATTAGAAGGAATCAACAAACAACAAGCGAAAGAATTCATCCGCGGCCGGTTGGATGGCATTCAAATTGAGCCTCAAAAAGTGCATCAAATGCTGGAAGACGATTGGTTGGATTCCTTATTTTCCAATACCACGATAGGGATTCGTCATTTCATACACAAATGCAGAGACCAATGGGATCATGAATCCCATACCATTCCCCCCTCCAAGCCGTTAGAACAATTCTTTAAAGAGTATCAACGGATCGTACAATCAAACCGCAAGAGAATGGTATATGACCGGGATACGTTCATTTGGCTGGTGAAAACATTAATGCCGGAGGGCTATGAATGCAGGGCCGTCAATCGTGAGAAATATTTTCATTTTCAAATTCTAAACGAAAATGAAATCTACTATTTTGGGTTTCAAGATAACACCAATTGGAGCAGCTGGAATGCCATTACAAAACGCTCTTATCAATTGGTCCCCGGTCAAATTAAGAGAGGCATATTCTTTCGGATTTTCAATCAACCACCGATCCCGAAACAAACTTGGAAAGTTGCTGATTTTATCAATAAAGCAAAACAAAACCACATTTTAACGGTTTATTCATTGACAAAGGATGAACTCGTACTGTTATATGCCGGTCACGATATGTTCTTGGACGCGACGGGGCAAAACATCGAATATTCCCCTGACCAAGTCAAGATGTTTTTGCGCGAACAATTCAAACCTCTTTGGTCGAAACTCCTAGAACAGGAGCAAAATGAATCCCCTGAAATACCAAACAATGATGAATTTAAAAAAAAAATTGTAGACATCATGCAAATTGAAAAGTTCTTGGGGGTGGATGATTTGAAAAGCCGCATCCCTGGAATTACAGAAGAAAAAATCATTGCAGTTCAAAACGACATGACCGAAATCAATTATTATAAAAGCCCAACAATGAGTTACTTACAATGGCTGAGTTAACGATCAACGTCACCCAGCTCAAATGCGCGTGCCAAGATGAAAAGTGGCGCGAGCGGTGGTTGCGGGGTGAGAACCCACCCACATTTTCTCTACCCGGAAAATCGTCACAGCCGGTCCATGGCTTGCGGTTTCATCAAATCGTTGATGAGTTTGTGAATTGGCTATTTCATTTTCCGAAGGATCAAAAGAATATACCGTTTTCGTATAACGATCTATGGCTTACTCTTTGGGAGCAAAGTGCGGGCACACACGTGAACCAATTGTTAGAAGGCAATCATAATCCAGACACCGTCGCGCATTTAGTGAAATGCCTGAAAACGTTCTGTCATAATTTGGAAACGCTGCAAAATGAGGTTCAAGATTTCAACCATTGGAATCAAATCTTCATCGTGCAGGAATTTAAAATTGAGAACGTCGTGTTGGAATTTGAAGAAGGAATTCTGCGTGTCTCCGGGAGAGTGGATGCCATTCGAAGCCTTCCCAACCATGAATTGGAAGTGGTTGACTACAAACTAACCAAAGGCGAAAACCGGGAGCAGGATTTGCTACAAGTCGCTATTTACTCACAACTTTTAAAACTCACCAAACCCGGTCTTTCTTTTCATGGGCTGATAGAGTATTACAATCCGGAACTGGAAACTATGAAAGTGGATTTAACCGAGTTGGATGAATTGTATAATACTAAAGTTGTACCCACCATACGATATCTGTTGACTGAACACCCAAAGAAACCCGAACCAACATCGGGAAAAAAAGAGGAAGCAGATACGGTTCCTAATCCACCGAAAGAAGAAATGGCTTATATCGAATTACTTTCTCACAAAATTAAGGATTGCTACTCTTCATTCAAAATCGATGTGGACGTAATTGGAGCCATCGAAGCCCCCCAACTCATACGCTTTCAATTAAAACCGGGGAGCGGGGTTAAATCTGTCTCATTGGCAGGTAGGGCGGATGATTTAATGGTGCAATTAGAACTCCCCCAAGCACCGCATGTGCATCCGCAACAAGGGTATGTTGCGGTCGATATTCCCAAAGAAAATTCGGAAACCGTAAACCTGCTGGATGTTTTGAATAAGCCTGAGTTTCAAGAATCGGATAGTCCGCTTGTATTCCCTATCGGTATCGGTATCAACAACAAACTCATCCTGGCGGATTTGGCGGAGACCAACACTTGCCATGCATTGGTGGCCGGTATGACAGGCAGCGGGAAAAGTGAGTTTTTGAAATCGATGATTTATTCTTTAATCAAACGAAACACTCAATCGGCAATTCAATTTATCTTGATCGATCCAAAAATTCTGTCCTTCAATGTGTTTGAATCGATTCCTCATTTGTCTAAACCAATTATCACAAACATAGAAGAAGCGATTGAGAGTTTACAAGAGGCTGTTGTTGAAATGAACCGCCGGTATCAGCAGTTGTCTGATGAAAAGTATGACCAATTAAAAGACCGTTTTTCGGATGGGAAAACGGACATACCTTTCTTGGTGATTTTTGTGGATGAATTTGGCGATTTGATTCTATCGGACAAAGATCAAAAGAAAGAGTTTGAATCATTGATTGCCAAAATCGCGCAAAAAGGGCGGGCCGCGGGTATTCATCTTGTCTTAGCCACACAAAGACCGGAAGCGAAAATCGTTACCGGTTTGATCAAGGCCAATCTTCCATTAAAAATATGTATGCGTGTCAATACCCAAAAGAATTCAGAAATCATATTGGATCAATCGGGCGGTCAGAATCTCCTTGGCAAAGGCGATTTATTATGTGATTTGGGCAATGAAACCGTTCGTGCGCAAGCTCCTTTTATACAGACTGAAGCATTAAAAGATTTACTTGCCACAGCCAGTACTGTCAGCAATTAATTATTATTCCTCCGCAAATCCTCAATCTTCGTCTTGGCTTCAATCTGATTGCCTTCCAGCACGATGTCTCCGGCGCTGTCTTCGATGCGGATGCCGACTGTTTGCGTTTTGTGTTCCGGCCGGGTGTCGCGGATGATGTTGTTCTTGAAGACCAGCCCGTTGGTTTCGCCGCGGACGCGGATGCCTTCCCCGCCCTCTTTGACTCCATTGTTTTCGATGATATTGCCGATCAAGGCGTTGCGGTGCCCCGCCATCCCCAGCGTTTCATTACGGAAAAACACACCCGCGTTATCGTTGCTGCGCACGATATTTTCCTGCAACAGGTTGTCGGTATCTTTATGCCCGATGGAGATGCCAAAGCGGCCGTTGCCTTCCAGCAGATTTTTGCTGAAAACGCCGTGCCGCACCCGCCAGCATAAAAAGAGGCCGTCGCTGCCGTTGTTCCGCGCGATACAGTTGCTAATGTTGGGGCGCTGCGAGCCGCTGCCGGGATGCAATCCCAAGTGGGTGTTGTTAAGACTTTTGCAGTCTTTCACCGTTACATCGTTGGATTGCTGAAAGCTGATGCCGTCGCCGTGGTAGTCCATCACTTCGCAATTGACGATTTCACTTCCGAAGCCGCGGTAGAGAAAAATTCCCGCCCCGCGGCATCCGGTAAGGTAAGGGTTATTCTGCGCGTTGCCGATAATCTTTACGTTTTCGATCCTGGCGTTCTCAAGATTATATCCACTCACCACCGGAAAAACGGTTGCGGCAGCGGCTCCGTTGTGTACCATACAATCCGACATCAGCGGATTGCTGATCGAAACGGTGTGACCGTCCTTACCGGTAATGCGGGCGACGGTGGTATGGAAGCCTCCGGCGTTTTTATCCCAAATCGCCACGCCATAACCGACTTTAAATCCTTCGGGATTTTCAACCGTGATCTGTTCTTCACCAAAGTCGCCATCCAGCGCTAAAGGTGAAACAGATGCATCTGATTTGATCAACACGGTCTGCCCCTCAGTGCCGCGCACGGTTACATTCGAGCGCAGGTGAAGTGAGTCATTCATCAAATACTCACCGGGCTGGATGATGACAGTCCCCCCGCCCAGGTTCGCGATGTAATCGACCGCCGCCTGTAGAGCGCGGTTGTCTTTGCCAATGATATCCGCGTCTTCCATACCGACGGTGATGGACGGCAGCGTTTTCATTTGCGAATGCATCGCTTGGGGGAGCTGCTGCTCTTTCGGCTTGGGAGAAAAATCGGTTTGGGCTGTGGAAACCGGTACAGCAAATAACGCGGTGATTACAATGAACAGAAAACGTTTCATAATTCTTTCCTTTCAATCGGCACTGTTTTGATATCATAAACAAAACCGGCAAGAATAGCAATTCGGTTGTCCCAAAAACAAATGGAAATCCTATCATTTTGTGTTACAATTTGTATGTTACAATTGAATTGTGTTATCCATCCTAAAGAACGGAACAAAACCATGGTCGCAAACGAGAAACAAAATACAGAGACGCAAACAACGCAACTCAAAACCTCCCGCCTAACCCGGGAGGATGTCGACGCGATCTTGTCTCAACTCGGCCCGCATGAAAAACTATCCGTGTATGAACTGCGGGAGAAGTACAAAGATGACAAAGGTCCTACTTTAACAGAAATCCTTATACAGATGCGTGAAGAAGGAAGGTGATATCCTGCTACCTTCCCACATTTACATCGATTCCTCTGCCATCACAAAAAGGTATTGTGTAGAGCCTGGGGATGACTTTGTTAATTATCTCTACGATACTGTTTTTTCAAAACAAAAAAGGCTCTTCACCGCTAGACACGCAATTTCAGAAGTATGTTCTGCAATAAATATGAAAAAGAGAATCAATGCATGGGAAGCACAACGTGCATTCACTTATGTAAATGCCTTTTTAGAAGAGAGTATCTATACGATACAATTTATTGAGACCAATCAAGAACTATATTCAAGTACTGTTTATTTTTTGGGGAAATATCCACTGCGGGCAGGAGATGCCATGCATCTTTCCGCAGCACAAATACTTAGGATAAGCGAATCGTCCGATGTGATATTTATCTCTGATGATCACCGCCAATGCGATGCCGCTTCGGCAGAAGGATTCACGATCATCAAACCAACCGCAGCTGGGGCTAAAGACTCTTTGAAATCTATCCTATACTAAACGAAAACCGGTATATTTTAATTGGAGGATATTATGCGTTTTGCAGCGATCTTAGGGATTCTTCTGTCTTTCACACTATTCACACAGCCAACAATCCTAGCACAGGAGCAGTACAAAAGATTCGTGCGCGAAGTGATGTCGGATATCGTGGACGGCAAATACGAAAAAGCGTTGAACGATCTGAATGACATTTTGGAGCGCTTTCCGAATGATTTGGAATCCCTCTTTGCCATGACAATTGTTCACGGTCAAAAAGGCGAAATGAATAAAGCGTTAGAAACAGCGATGAAAGCGGTTGAACACGGCTTGCCGAAAGAACGCTTTGTTGCCGGTCCACGCGATTTGATGCATCCTCTATACCAAGATCCCGCGTTTAGCGAATGGCTGAGCGATGCGGATATATTTGTGCACGGCCCCATGCTGGGCAGCGTCACCGCAACCAACGCCAAGGTATGGCTGCGCACCGCGAAAGAAGCGGATGTGCAAGTCATTTATCATCCCGTTTCCAACATTTATAACAAGATGACCACCGATATTGTCCGTACTGACAAAAACCGGGACTATACCGCCGAAGTACCGCTCACCGGTTTGCAGCCCAATACTCATTATGGATATGAAATCTTTATCAACGGTGAAAAGCAGGCAGGCAAATGGTCGTTTCAAACCTACCCATCCAATGGAGCGAAGACGAAGTTCGATATCGCCTTCGGCGGCGGGGCCGGATACACCCCGCCATACGAGCGTATGTGGAAGACGATCAACATCCACCCCATGCGCGCGTTTTTATTTATGGGGGATAACGTGTATATCGATAACCCCACCCGCCCCGCCGTGCAGCGCTACTGCTATTACCGCCGTCAATCCGGTGAGGATTACCGCTACTTCACCGCCACCCGCAGCGTCAACGCGGTATGGGATGATCACGACTTTACCACCAACGATGCCTGGGGCGGTCCCGAAACATTCGAACCCGATTGGAAAGTTCCCGTGTGGGAACTCTTTAAAGAGAACTGGGTGAACCCATCCTACGGCGGAGGCAAAGACCAGCCGGGATGCTGGTTCTCCTTTTCCATGGGCGATGTCGATTTCTTTTTGCTTGATAGCCGCTATTACAAGATGAACCCGAAAGAACCAAACGCCCGTATGTTGGGTGATGCCCAAATGAAATGGCTGAAGGAGTCGGTGAAAAACTCAGACGCAACGTTTAAAGTGATTGCGTCACCGGTACCGTGGTCGTATGGAGCCAAACCGGGCAGCCTTGATCCCTGGCAAGGCCATAAAGAAGAACGCAAAGAAATCTTCTCTTTCTTCGAAGAAAACAAGATTGATGGGATATTCTTAATCTCCGCCGACCGCCACCGCTCGGATGCATGGAAGATTAAGCGTGAGAATGGATATGATTTGTATGAGTTTCAAAGCTCGCGTTTAACCAATATCCATACCCACGGCATTATGGATGGGTCTTTGTTTGGGTATAACGAAAAATGCTCCTTCGGCTTGCTGAAGTTTGATACAACCAAAGATGACCCAACCGTCTCCTATGAAATTCACAGTATAGACAACGAGCTGATTCATAAAATGACATTGAAGCACAGTCAAATGAAGCACAAAAAATAACGTAGCGCCCGAAGGCAGTCGAAGAAAAACGTGTACGGTTTCATACGCGACAATCTTTTAGCGTTACAAATATTTGTGGCAGCTCGCCGGCAGGCAGGTGAGTTGCCTCGTTCTGACTTGCCATTCGTGCAAGCGACTTCCTCTTTCCATCAATCCTTTACTCCATCCTCAAACAAGACACAATTAAT
Source organism: uncultured bacterium (assembly GCA_964449065.1). Taxonomy (GTDB): domain Bacteria; phylum Hinthialibacterota; class Hinthialibacteria; order Hinthialibacterales; family Hinthialibacteraceae; genus CAYVAZ01. The sequence goes on along the minus strand of CAYVAZ010000009.1, from coordinate 3,239 downwards.
AAAAACTCCATCAAAGGACCCGCAATATGAACAATTATTTATTTCCAATAGCGTTAGTCACAATTACATTAATATCTCATGTTTCATACACCCAAGAAAAACCCTACATTTGGTGGGAAGGCGAAAATACGCTCGCAACCAATTTCCCCGATGAAACCTGGTTCTCCTCCAGCACCTTCCGCGACAAGCGGGGCCTCCTCTCCGAAGGTGAATGGCTGACCAATGCCGGTGACCGCGAGGGAGAAGCCGCGTTCGCGAAGTATAACGTCCAAATACACGATACAGGCGAATACCACTTTTGGACACGCAAATTCTGGAAACACGGTCCCTTCCGCTGGCGTTTTGACGATCAACCCTGGGATATTTGCCCGCGCGATATCGCCTTGGCGGACAACGTCAGCATCCGCAAACATTTGGGCGCCAATTGGGTTTATCTCGGCGAAGTCTCGTTAGACGCAGGTGAAACCATCTTCGAACTGGAATTGCTCGCCGAACAGGGAGAAGCCCTCACCGCATGTTTCGATTGCTTTCTACTCACCCGGCATCCCTTCGTTCCACGCGGCAAACTGAAGCCGGATGAAAAATCCGGCCAAGCAGATGAAGGCTATTTTGCTTGGGAACCACCCATCGATACCTTTTCCGATGAGTCGTTATTGGATCTGCGTCATTTGAATGAAGAGCAAGCGGGGATGCATGGTTTCATCAAAAAAGACGGCGGTCAGTTCGTATTGGGCAACGGTGAGCCCGTTCGCTTTTGGAGCGTGAATGCATCCAGCGGAATCGCCGCACTGGACCGCAACTCGATTGATTACCTCGCGCGCAAACTGGCAAAAATGGGCGTGAACATGGTGCGCTATCACAGCCCGCTTTTTCAATCCACCAACCCGGAATCCGTTGATCCCAATAAGCTGGATGACCTGTTTTATTTTATCCACGCGCTAAAAGAAGAAGGCATCTACACCTCGCTTAGTTTCTATTTCCCGCTCTGGTTCGATATCCAACCCCATTACGGCTTTGAAGGCTTTGAACGCATCAACAACAAACGCCCCTTCACGCTGCTGTATTTCGAAGATCGCATGCAGGAAATTTATTACGCCTGGGCCAAGCAGTTGCTGACCACTAAAAATCCCTACACCGGCAAAATCTTGGCGAACGAACCGGCCGTCGCGATTGTTGAAATGATCAACGAAGACAGTTTCTTCTTTTGGACCTTTTCTAAAAACAACATTCCGCCCAATTATTGGAACGAGTTGGAATCCCGCTTCTCCGAATGGCTGCTCGATAAATACGGCAGCACCAGAGAGACATTGCTGGCATGGAACAACACAACTAAAGAAGGCGACAACCGCGGCCAAAACCACTTTGCCCTCTACGAAGCCTGGCACATGACCGGCGACGCCATCCGGCAGGCAAACGAAGGCAAGCGCAAACGTACCGGCGATCAAGTTGAGTTTTTAACCGAACTACAGCGAAAATTTTATGAAGAAACAACCCGCTATTTTAAAGATGAATTGGACAGCAAGAGTCTGGTCTCTGCCGGCAATTGGCATGTTACCGATCCGGTCTTGCTCGACGCGCTGGAACGCTACACCTACACCGCTGGCGATGTCATCGACATGCACGGATACTTCAGCGGGCCGCATCAAAGCGAAGACGGCAGTCATTCCTACGCGGTCCGAACCGGACACACCTTCGAAAATCTATCCGCGCTCAAAGTTCCTGAACGCCTACCCTTGCAGTTTTATCAAGTAAAGGATTATCCCCAAACCATATCCGAAATCGGCTGGACCAACCCCAACATTTACCGCGCCGATTTCGCCTTTCTCGCCTCCGCGTATGGCGCGTTGCAGGGAGTCGATGCCATCTACACCTTCGCCTTGGGCGGTGCCTTTTGGGATACCGGTATGGAAAAATTCGCGCTTTCCTCTCCTGTCATTTTGGGCAACTTCCCCGCCTATGCTCTGCTCTACCGCCGTGGAGATGTGCAAGAAGCCAAGCCGGTTGTTTCCGAGCGACTGGATTTGGATGAACTCTTCGCCATGAAGGGGTCCGGCGGCGCATCGGCGCAAGCCTTTGATGCGTTTCGCCAAGCGGATATCCCGCCCGGCCAAGAAATCGAAACCGGGGTCAAAGGCTTTGATCCGCTCTCGTTTTATGTCGGTAAGGTGGAACGCGAGTTCACTGAAGACACCCACCAATCCGTGCAGGTTAATATATCCGAACACATAAACCGCGACGAGAAAACTATCTCCAGCATCACCGGTGAACTGAAGTGGGAGTATGGCGATGGAATCGCAACCATAAACACCCCACGCTGCCAAGCCGTAACCGGGTACCTCAATCAAAGTGGAACGATTGACCTAAATGACGTTTCGATTGAATGCGGTAACGAATATGCCGCCATCGCGGTGATCTCATTGGATAATCAACCGCTTTCCACCTCGAAGAAGATCCTAATCCAAGCCATGACACATGAACGCCCCTACGGCTTTCGCGCTTCCCAAGGCAATGAAGGAGCCATCGAAAATCTGGGAAGTTACCCCTTCGGCGTAGAAAAGATACAAGCCAAGGTAACCCTTAAAAACATGGCGGGGCAAACGGTAACCGCTCTTGATGAGAACGGAATGCCGACGGCAAAAACCGTACCGGTTACCGAAAAACAAAATAAAGATATTGAAATCCGGTTAAACGCAACCACCGTCTATCATATCATTCAACGGGAAGGTTCCAGCAATGTAAACGGCATCTTTTAGAACGTTTCAGAGTTAGATAAACAGAATCTGTCATTGTCCCCCTTATCAAGGTGTATGGTTTGGGGACAGGATTGACAGGTGTTCGGGGACATAGGTAGCACAAAATAAAGGCTTATTTAGATTCAGAAAGGAGAGCGGAATATGCCTTGGAAAGAGGTGGACCGAATGTCTCTGAAGCAAGAATTTGTGGAATTGGGAAAGGACGGTGCATGGACAATATTTACCTCGAGCGATTCTGGCGTTCTCTGAAACAGGAATCCATTTCCATCAATCCACCGGATCCGGTCCACTAGGCACGTCAAACCCTGAGGGAATACATTGAATTTTATAATTACCGGCGGGTACACCAAGCTCTCGACTATCGAACCTCAGCCGAACTGTACGGTCGGTCAGGCTCGGCGGGAGCCTCGCCCTCCCAATTCAACCCGACTTTAGGACTCTGTCAGACTATTGGTCTTCTTTCATTTGCTCCAGCAATGTTTTCCA
>CAYVAZ010000008.1:28753-37374 GCA_964449065.1 uncultured bacterium | reverse complement strand
TTTTTCTAATCGTTCGCTGAATCTATCACCCTCTCCCACCGGGAGAGGGCCGGGGTGAGGGTTCGGGAGGAATAAACCTCTAATGACGCGACTGCGTCATAGGGAGCAATCGCTCTCATCTCTTATCTTCTCCCAAAGGGAGAAGACGATAGACACTGCGTTTGACTAAGAATAGTTGGCTCACAACAAAAACCATTTTTCAAGCAATCGTCAATCATGGATTGCGTAACATCAGTTATTAAGACGCAAAAAGAAGGTTGTGCTTTCTTCTTGACATTCTCTTCATCTGTTGATGAGATGTCCAAATCCACTGAAATAAGAAGGTGTTATATGTCTGAACATACGGATGTGTCCAACAACTCAATTACACGGGAGATAACCGTTGCGTCAATCATCTTGGGAATCGTGCTGTCCATTGTGATGGGGGCCGCGAATGTGTATTTGGGCCTGCGGGCCGGGATTACGGTGTCCGCTTCGATTCCTGCGGCAGTCGTGGCGATGGGCATCTTGCACGGCATTATGAAACGCAAGTCGATCCTGGAATCAAACCTGGTACAAACCTCCGCCTCCGCGGGTGAGTCGCTGGCCGCGGGGATTATCTTTACTATGCCCGCTCTGATTTTAACCGGGATTTGGACGGAATTTAATTATTGGATTACGACTTCGGTCGCGTTAACTGGGGGATTGCTTGGCATCTTATTTATGATCCCGATGCGGCGGGTGTTTGTGTTGAACAGCCCGGAATTAAAGTTCCCGGAAGGGATAGCGTGCGCGGCGGTGCTGCGCGCGGGTGAAGGAGAAGAAGAATCAAACACGGGTGCGATTACGGTATTTTTAGGATTGATTGTCGGCGGGATGTTTAAATTTCTCGGCACGTTTTTAGGCTTGTTTCGCCACACAGTGGAATGGGCGGCGTATGCCGGCAGCCGGGTGATGTATTTCGGCGCGGATGTTTCGCCGGCACTGATCGCGGTGGGTGTGATCGTGGGGCTTTCGATATCCGTGCAGGTGTTTATGGGTGGAGTGATCGGCTGGTTGATCATGATTCCCGCGTTATCGAATGAGGCAAATACCGGCGTTGCCATGGATGACGCGTGGACGCTGTGGTCAACTCAGGTGCGCTATACCGGGGTTGGCACGATGGTCGTCGGTGGGATTGTCTCACTCTATAAAGTGCGAAAAGGGCTTTATGCCGCAACCGCGGAATTGTTGAGCAAATTTAACACAAGCAACGTCGGGGTAGAAACCAAAAAGGAGTTGCAGGATTTAAGCATTACTACTATCGCGTTTTGGTCTGTGGTGACGGTTGTGCTTATCTTTATTTTATATACCCGAATGCTGCCCGGTTCGTTCGCTCTCGTTTCACTCATTACGCTCATCATGATTGTTATGTCGTTCTTCTTTACCGCGGTAGCGAGTTACATCGTCGGTTTGGTGGGGAACTCGAACAGCCCGGTATCGGGGATGACGATTACCACCGTCTTGTTCACAGGGGCGTTGGTTTATCTGTTTGGGTGGTCAGGCACAGTTGCAATCATTGCAACATTGGGTGTAGCCGGGGTTGTGTGCTGCGTTTGCTGTACATCCGGTGATGTTTGCAACGACTTAAAGACGGGACAGTTGGTGGGTGCCACGCCGCGCAACCAGCAGATGATGCAAATCATTGGGGTATTCACATCCGCGTTTGTGATGGCGCCGGTGCTGACGGTGCTGCATAAGGGGTCCATCAACAATGGTACCGGCGGGATCGGCGGTGAAGAACTGCCCGCGCCGCAGGCCAATTTATTCGCCACCCTTACCGACGGATTTTTCGGCAGCGGCACCATCCCGTGGGATATGTTTTACATTGGCGTCGCGATTGGTGTGGTCTTGCAGATCATCGATTTCTTTTTAGAGAAAGGCGGCGCCAAGTTCCGCCTGCACATCATGCCGGTCGCGATTGGAATCTACCTGCCGATGGGGCTTTCATCGTCGATGTTTATTGGTGGTTTGATTCATTACTTTATTTCCCGTGCGAAAGACGGGCAGAATGAGATTCGGCAAAAGACAGGGCTGTTAACCGCTTCCGGCCTGATTGCGGGGGAATCATTGATGGGCGTGTTGATTGGAACGTTGGCGTTTATGAACATAACGTCTTTCCATTTCGGAGACGGAATGAGTGCGGTTGTATTTGATATTGTCTCTGTTGCCGCTCTGGCAGCGGTATGTGTTTGGATTTATTTCCGCGCCGTGAAAACAAAGACGGCATAATCTTTGGAACACGAATTGCATTTGATTCAAAGCGATGAGAGATTTAACGGAAATTTACAAAAAAGGTGTATAGAAAAATACACTTTTTTACGGTAATGTAGTAAAATAGATGTTTAATAACAAGCATGTCATCGGGTGAATCGAAAGAAAAACTAAATGAGATGACTCTGCAAAAGGAGATGGAACGTGAAAAAAGCTTTTACACTGATTGAGTTGCTGATTGTTGTCGCCATCATCGGGATTTTGGCGGCGATTGCCGTCCCCAATTTTTTGAACGCGCAGATGAGAGCCCGGATTGCCAACGCGGAATCGGATATGAAAACATTAGACACCGCGCTGGAGATGTACCGCATGGATAACAATATCTATCCCCCCTGGAAAGACGATGACGGAAGCAACCGCAATCCTGTGGGACGAAGACTGATTGGTTTATCCACCCCGATTGCGTATATTTCACAAGTCCCGCAAGACCCCTTTGTGTTTGGTGCGCCTGGACAAGTTTTAGTCGATCAACACGAAGCCTACACCACCTATGATTACATTGATGCCTGGGCGACCGTCAATTATAGCGGTGCGACAGTGCTTAGCCCCGCCTTTCGCTGTTCGGAATGGCGCATCAACAGCTACGGTCCGGATTTCTTCAATGATACCGGGCAAATCAGTTATGCGTCAACCAATGGGTTGAAAAGCCGGGGTGACATTATCCGCACCGGCCCGCGGACATCGTTTCCGTGCAATGACGCGCTGGTTGGGAAGTAGCCGAATCTAATAACCGGAATATATGGGCTCTGGTTTAAATTAAATCAGAGCCTGTTTTACACCTCCACCTACACGGTACCTTTTTCACTCGATTCTACCGCTTTGTAAATGAATTCCATCTCACGCAGGCCGTCATATACCGTGGGGAAGTTGTATTCTTTCGGCTTGAGGGGGTTGCCTTCGATATGCTTGCGAATAGCTTCCGCGATGCCGCAATAGATGTTGGCGAATCCTTCATAAAAGCCCTCGGGGTGACCGGGTGGAATGCGGGTGGAATCATTGGCTGCCGACGATAGGTATCCTTGGCTGCGAGTAAGGGTTTCACGCGGTTTGCCCAGGCGGTAGAGTTTGAGTTCGTTGGGGTTTTCTAGTTTCCACAATATAGCGCCGTTCCATACCCCCCTTAAGGGGGTGGAGCCGCAGGCTCCGGGGGATTTGCGCCGTTGGGTTACGCTTCGATCTCCACTGCTTCGCGAACCCAATCTGGAATTGGTTATACCATTTCCAAGTTGAGATGTTCACTCAAATCCAAACGGTTTAATAGATTGCTTTGTTTGATTGCCGAGGAAACTACTTCTTAAAATCGGTTGAATCTTTATGGTTTATGGTTCTCTTCGCACCCCCTCTGTCCTTCTTGCGTTGGACATCTCCCCCAAATGCTTTTGCAGGCAAGATGCCTGCACTATTATAAAAAACGTTTTGCGTTCCGTTATTCATAGTGAACGTTTTTATTTGCAAATGGTATTACCCCGCATAACCAGCGAGAGAAGTGACATGCACCCTATGGATCGTTTTTTGTTTCAGATATTGGAAAACAACATTAATCTCTACACAACAATTCATGTTTTTGATACGTTTTAAACAAGCAGAAACGAATGGAGGGGGAGATGAGATGAATTCCAAGCGGTATTTGCTGGTTGAAGCGGTAATTGTGGTGCTTATTCTTTCTATGCTGATTACAGTCATGCTGCCCAAGTTTATGGATGCGCAGGTAAATGTGAAAATCGCTGAATCGCTGCAAAAGCAAGAGACGGTGGCACAAGCGGTAAAAACCATGTACGCGGAACGCGGCGCGATGCTGATGGATTTGTGGGATGACGATACCGATATGGCGCACCGCATTCTCAAAGAAGTGCATTATGGTGTGGGCGCTCATACGGAATATTCACGGTGGATGAGCGATATCACCGCACCGCTGACAACGCCGGTTGCGTATCTCAACACGATTCCGCTTGATCCGTGGCGGCTGAAAGAGAGGGCAAAGGTATGGATATGGCCGGGCGAGTTGTTTGATAACCCGGGCGCGGAAAGTTTTTTGTATATCGATTGGGACCCGATTGTAGACCGGGATAACACGCATCCCGGATGGTCGTATGGCAGTATTCCATTTGATGGAAAAATAGAAGTGGATGAGCCGGGAGAATTTTTATTGATCGGCCTCTCACCCTATTGGCATGATGAAGCGGGGAAGTTGAAGAAGCAGAAAAACCCCCTGCCGGACAAGGTACAGTACGATGTAAGCAACGGCATATACAGCCGCGGTGAAATCATGACGCTGCACCAGGTCACCCCAAAACAAACGCCGGATAAGTACGCGGGACCGTATCAACGCATGACAGGCGGGTTTTAGGTGTATTCACAACAAATTACAACTTATTGCGTACGGATGTTGTGTGTTATGCTATTGTTTATTCATGACTAATTTCGTGATGAGAAAAACGATGCAAATTTGTTTTGTGTGCCTTTTTCTGTTTTTTGTCATTTGTGCGGTTGCCGAAGATATTATCCGTGAACCTTGTCTGCAATATGGATTGGGGAAAGCATCCGCTATGGCATTTGCTCCAAACGGTCAATGGATCGTAACGGGATCGGAGACGGGCAGTATTCATATTTGGGAAGCGAGTCCACCAAAGTTTGTAGCCGCTGTGAACGAAACGGATGCCCCGATATCTGACATGGATTTTACTTCGGATAGTCAAAATATGTATGCCGTGAGTGATGATGGAGATGTTTTAAAGATTGATATGGCAAATCCAGCACAGGGTTCACGAATAAAACAATTTTCAACTCCGCTGACATGTATTAATCTATCTCGCAATGGCAAGCTGGCAGCCGTGGGGACAAGGGTAGGAAAACTCTATCTTATTCCTTTGGATTCAAAGGAGGAAACTGTAATTCAAACGCATGCCGGACGAATTCATTCCCTTCAATTTAGACCCGAAAGTCAAGCGGTTGCGGTATCCGGTTCTCGCCGGATTGCTGAAATTTTTGATATCACTACCGGTTTTCCCATCCAATCATTTTATGAAGAAAAAGGAGTCATATATCAAGAAAGTTTTGAGGATTCAGATACCCTTCCTCTAGGGTGGATGACTTCAATATCGTCGCCGTGGGTGATTAATACAGAATGGGCTGCCGATGGATTGCAATCTTTACAAGTAGGTGACATTGAAAATACAACAAACGAGACGTATGTAGAGTTTTCAGTGAGTGCAAAGGAAGATTCTTATTTGTCTTATCATATTAATACAGAACAATTACTGAATCCCGATCATTTACGTATCCATATTGATGGCGAACTTCAAAATAAGCAGGATATTCAAGGTGAAGCAATTCAATTTGTTCCAATAACGATGGGTGAGCATACAATCCGTTTAACGTATATTGCTTCTGATATGGATTTATATGGATATATTCCCCCGCTAAGAATAGACCGGCTCACTGTCTCTACAAAAATCCCGGATCAAAATTTGAATGGACATGCCGTTGCCTTTTCCAATGATGGCAGCCGTTTATATACCGGCAGTAGTGGAACGCTTCGTGTCTGGGATGTAGGAACAGGAGAATTGATTAATCGGCGGGATTTACGATTTACACCATCTGTGATTGATGTGCATCCACCGGCTGACGAGGTTGAGAATGTGCATTACCCCAATTCGTTATACCTTGGGGGATACCGATCTGAAGAATCGCACGGAATTATTATGGATGAGCAGACACTCGAAACGCATGCGGATTTCGGGATTCCCATCCCTATCCCCGCACCGTCAATCTCTGATGACGGGCAATTGATTGCGGTTATGGATTACGGCTTCGTACTTCGGATTTATAACTTGGATAATCTGCGGCCAGTCAGTGAGTTTCCAAAGCATCATGGTTCGGTTCAGAAATTGACCGTTGCAAATAATGGGGGAGGGCTTTCCTCAAGCGAAAAGGTTTTGTTTAGTTTTGGCAAAGATGGCTCAACGAAAATTTGGAATGAATTTTCTGGAGAAAATGTCAAACAATTTGGAGGTAGAAGCAACGGGATTATCTACAATGCGGCTTTGTCCAAGGATGGGTTAAAGTATGCAATCAACCGGGCAGGTACAGTTCGTGTTCACTCGGCTGTTACCGATGAACGGATAGCGGGGTTTCGCTGTTCGTTTTGTTTTCCACCATTCCCCTTTTTAGAGTTTTCTCCGGATGGAACGCAACTGTTTATGAATAGCGAATCCCGGCTTGCACTGGATGTGTTTGATGTGGAAACTCGAGACTTTCAGTTCACATTATCCGGCCATAGCGGCTCAATTCGTGGTACACTCCATACGGCGAATTATTCGCAAGATGGAACCTTGATCGCCACCGTAGGTGATCCCTCCAATATTTTTATATGGGATGCAGAAACTGGACAGCAGCTTCAAAATCTATATGTTCCCTCTTTTACCAACCAGTTTCATACGGTTTTGTTCTCATCCGACAACCGTGCGGTTGTGGCCGCGACGAACCAACGAATACATATCATTGATCTTGCGGCCGGCTCGGAATTACTAGTCCATCAAATCCCAGATGATTGGCGGTCCATTATCTCGTTAGATGTTTCACCGGACAATCAAAAAATTGCTGTTGGGTTAATTAAAAATAATGTTCATGTATTAGATACATTTACGGGGGAAATCTTGTATACCTTTACCGGGCATACAAATTCTGTGGATGCTGTGGTATTCGCTGATAATCATACCGTCATCAGCGGCGACCGGGACGGTGTGATCTTAAAATGGTGTATACCATCCTCGATGAACGAATGGGCGATTTATTAAGACATGGATTCACGTGCTAAACCGAAAGTGCATCACATCGCCTTCCTGCACGATGTAGTCTTTGCCTTCGACGCGCATTTTGCCGGCGGCTTTGGCGCGCTGATGTTCAGTTAATTCACCACAGAGGCACGGATGGACAGAGATAAAGCGATAGGTCTGAGGGTGTTATAGCAGTATTTCTTAATCTGAAGCAAGATTTTTAGGATAGGTGGGATGGGCAGGATTTTGATTTGTGGAGCAGGTGGGGATTGGTCTATGTGGGTGTTCTATAAAGCGGTAGAATGGACGAAGTTTTTGTCTCCCCCAAAATTTTTTGGGGAAATGTCCGACGTTAGGAGGACAGAGGGGGCGCGATGGGTACAGTTGTCTGTGTCAATGGCTTAATCCCCTTTGGCCTTTGGGTGTCTCGCCCGGTCTTGGTGGAGAGTGGGCTGACGTTGGGATAGTGGGATTGGATTGATCTTGCAGACTCTTTTTATCCTTGATAGGGGGAGACAGTAAGATTAAGTGGGTTATGAGGGAAGATAGATTACTTTTTTTTCATACAACCTCTTCTAGAAATTTTCAATTGAATACTTTATAATCATTAGTGATAGTAGGTTAGTAGGAGATAAAAAATGTCATTAACATATCATATCCGAAAAACAAAAGAAGGTCCAATTCATGAATTTTTTAAAAATCGATTTTCCAAATGTACCAAAATAACAAAACAGGTTAAACCACTTTATGCTGCTGCTGTACCAATTCTGCCAGAAAAAGAAATTAACTGGTCAACGGTTGGAAGTGCGATAGATTATCGTATTAGATATTATTTGGGGGAAACGCAATATAAAGATTTTGTTGCCTGGCATGCAGCATGTAGATTAAGTGATGATGCATTAGATTATATAAAAGTGGATGATAATTCCTATGTCTCCAGCCATTTTATTAGAGATCCAAAAAGTTCATATAGTATATCATCATTTGTACTTACAAGTTTTTTTGAAGAGTTTCAAAGATTTGTGGATAACATAAATCCAAGGCATAACTTATTAAATGAGAAAGATGAAATTCTCTTAAATGCCTATTGCTATGTTCTGGCTTTATTTGAAGAGTTTTACAGAGCAGGTGATGTAATGTTTGAATATTCACCCTTAGCCCAGAAAGAAAATACAAACTCTTTGGAAGCATTGTTAAAAATACCTGATGAGACAACAATAAAAGATATGGTGAATCTATCTAAAGGTTTTTATGAATCATGTCAGGATTTATTTAGTGAGAATATTTATTTAAATCCAACATTTGAAGGTAGTCTAGATGTTGGCGGTGCTGATGCTGATTTTGTTGTAGATAATTGCTTATATGATATTAAAACTTCAAAAAGTAAAGATGTGCGAGATATACCTCTAACACTAAGACAGCTTATTGGTTATGCAATTTTAGATTATTCAAACAAGTATGAAATTGAAAAGGTAGGAATCTATTTTTCAAGACAAAAGTTGAAAGTAAACTGGGATCTTAATGAATTAATACAAATAACAACAAATGATTCAA
>CAYVAZ010000008.1:0-28743 GCA_964449065.1 uncultured bacterium | reverse complement strand
TTCAAATTTGTCAATTAAAGAAGTAAGAGAAGAATTTAAAGAAATAATTAGAAAGATTGAAAGTGAATAATATTTCATAGTTTTACAGTTATTATTATATTTCTTACAGCCGGGTGGCAAAGGTAATGCCGTTCATCTCCCCTTGCTGATGTATGCAATCGCCTTCATCCGGTGGGCTGCTTCGCGAGACCAGCCTATCCTCGCAGATCCTCGTGTTCGCGCCGTGAGCAAGCGTAAGAAATGTTGGGACTTTATCCGTCCTGAACATCTAACTCACGCGGCGAGTGTCTCCGGCGACCCGCCTGTTTTTGTGATATAATGGTTGCAAACAAGAAGAAGGATATGCGGAGCTATGAGTACAAAAGCGTTGGATGAAGTGTTGGAGAAAATCGAACTGTTGAACCCGGAAGAAAAACAGCAGGTGCTGGACGCGCTTTCGGGAAAGGCGACTCGACTGGATTCTCACACAGATCGCCCTAAAAAGAAATGGGCTGATCTTGTGGGAATATTGCCCTATCCAGCGTGTGGTGAAGATGCGCAAGAATACATCACACGCAGCCGTCGGGAATCTGAAAGAATTGATTTATGAATTTTATGGAATACCTTTAATATTTCTAAAGGAATCTTCATTCCATTCAACATATTTCCCATTAATTTTTACATCTTGTTTATAACCAATGATTGCTATTTTGTTCATTTTGTCTGTTGGCACTTCTGCAAATCGTTTTAGATAATTGAAGTATTTACAAGCCTCATCAAACACATTCCATACACCGTTTCTATGAGCATAATTTACAGGGCATATCAATATACCAGCTTTTGCTTGTCTCGTTTCAATGAACATCCATATTTTAATAAAATCGAACCATATAGTTTTCTTATTTGATTTTTCAATCTCTACAACTACAGGAAAATTAGGAATATTTGAATGATTTATAATAAAATCAGCTTTTTGTCTTGCATTGATATAGTTTTCATCATTTAATTTTCTTGAGTTTAATAGTGGTGAATAATCCTTTTTGGGAATTTGAAGTATTTTGCATATATCATCATCAAAACTTAAATTCAATTGATTAGAATTAGCTTTTTTTAATATTCCGTGATATTCAAATTTTTCTAACGATCTTTGAATACGTTGAGCAAACGAACGAAGATTCTTAGATTGTTTAGAATTATATATTTGAGTTTCACTAATTTTAAAGAGTATTTTTTGATTGTTCATCTGATTATAACTTCACGGCGTCAACGCTAAATGGCAGTTGGAGCACACAGGAATCTCGTCAATCCTCCCGGTGGCGTGCAGTTCGCGGAGTTTTTGGTATTCCGGGCCGTTCCAGATTTCTTCCACCGTCTTGCCGTGGATGTTTCCGACTTGCAGTTTGCGGGCGGAATCGACACAGCATACGGTAACCACGCCATCGGGGTGGACGAACATCCGCTGCCACAGCTGCGGGCAGCAGAATTTTTTCCCGCCGGCTTTGACCTTTTCCACCGCAATCTTTGAATCCGTGCCGGATTGGCTGGTGTGTTCGATGTAATCGACCCAAGCGACGGCATCGACCAGCGGCTCAAAGAGGTCTTTAAACGCCTGCCATTCGGTTTCGTTTTCTTTCATGCGTACCATCGAGATGCGGGTGAACGGTTTTTTTGTGCCGTAGCTGTCGCGGATTTCTTTGAAGCGCTGAATGTTGCGCAGGGTCTTATCATAATTCGCGTTGACGCGGATTTCGTTGTAATGCTCGCGAAACGGGGAATCGAACGAGAAGAAAAGTTTATCCAGCCCGGCTTCGATCAGCTGTTTGGCGATGCGTTCGGTGAGCAGGGTGGCGTTGGTGTTGAACATCACATCGATGACGCCGCGGTATTTGGCGTACTTGATCATCTCAACCAGGCGCGGGTTCATCAGCGGTTCGCCCAGGTAGTTGAATTTAATCGAGCAGAGGCCTTTTTCGGCGCCTTCATCGATCAAGCGGGTGTAAAGGTCAAAATCGAAGTTTTTCACCTTCCAAAAGGTGCCGTCTTCGACCATTTCGGTGCGCGGGCACATGGTGCAAAGCAGGTTGCAGTTGGAGGTGGCTTCGATATCCAAATGCACGGGGAAGGCTTCGACCACATGGGTTTTGGGGTTTTCTTCCCAGCGGCGGCGGTATTCCCAATATTCGGCGGGAAGGGTATCTTCCCACGCGTTGGTTTTATTGCTGGGGATTTGGTGATAGTTGTGATCGACTTTGGTTTCGACTGGTGCGCTGGCGCTCATAAGCTTATCCCGTTTATTTATTGGTTATTTGTTTCTGGTTATTGTGTGCTCTGTTATACTTCCAATATTCTTCTATAATTTCGGCGAATCTTGGTAAATCTTTAAAGTTGATAGTTTAGATAGGGAATGTGGAAAGTGCAACGCTATTTCTTTCGCACTTTTAGCGCTAGTGCTCTGTCAATCTAAAAATGACGGCTGGCTATCCGTTGTTTCCCCCCTTGCTAAGGGGGGCTAGGGGGGATCGATATCCGTCAATAGATCGTTGACACTGTACTAGCTTGATCGCGTGCGAAAACCCTGCGCGATGCCCCGCGCGATGCCCCGGGCTATGTTATTTAACCCTGTTGAGGTAAAACGATAAGAGATAATTACCGGCTGGAAGCCAGTGCAGCCCGTTCAATGGCAAACGAAAATAACGTAAAGGATCGAAAATATGGAAATGCATTTTGTGAATCAGGGATCGTCTAAGACACCGGTTATTTTTCTCCACGCGTTTCCGGTAGCGCATGAGATGTGGCAGCATCAGGTAGAGGCGCTGTCGGATCAGGTTGAGGTGTATGCGGTTGATTTGCCAGGGTTTGGATCATCTCCAACGCTGCGTGAGGATGCGAGTATCGGGGCGTATGCCAAGGCGGTCACCGGTTTTATGGATAACCAAAAGATCGAGAAAGCCTATTTCTGCGGGTGTTCGATGGGGGGATACATCGCGTTTGAACTCTGGCGAACCGCGTGGGAACGCTGTGCCGGGCTGATATTGTGCAACACCCGCGCGGAAGCGGATACCGAACAGACCAAAAAGGCACGGATGGAATCGATAGAGACGGTGCGGTCCGAGGGGTTGAATCCAATCGCGGAAGGGATGATCGGCAAGGTGTTTTGCGAGACCACGTTGAAAGAGAAAAACGATGTGGTGGAAGCGGTGCGGCATTCGATACTAGAAAATTCGCCGATTGGGGTGATTCACGCTTTGCAGGCGATGGCCGCGCGTCCTGATTATGTGGAGGATTTGGAGTCGATCAGTGTGCCCACACTGGTGATTGTGGGGGAAGACGACAAAGTAACCCCAATGACGGCGGCGAAGCGCATGGCGGATAGGATTCCGAACGCGGAATTGGTGGTAATACCGGAGGCGGGGCATTATTCGCCATTGGAGAACCCGGAAGCAGTGAGTGAGGCGGTCAAGGCGTTTTTAGGGAAGAAATAACTATTTTACCAGAGATATTTCACCAAGATATTTTTCTCTATTCTTTCCTCCTCCTCTAATTAGTCTGTCAATCAAAAAATGACGGCTGGTTATCCATTATTGCCCCTCTTATTAAGGGGGGGGAATCAAAGACGATCTCTTTCTATCTGCGCAAACCTGAATTGCTCTAGCCTCCTCCATTCCATTGGGGAAGGAACAATCTCTCATTTTCGATTTTGCTATGATGCCGATTGCTTGACATCGTCAAGTATATTTGGTATTATAAGAAGAAACTACGAAAAGAAGTATCCATTGTATCAAAGGAGTGTAAAGCATGATCACATTGACCCCCAAAGCAATTTCTGAAGTTAAGCGCTTGCAAGATGAGCAAAAACTTCCGGAAGGGACAGGTCTGCGCATGGGAGTGCGGGGAGGCGGATGCTCCGGTTTGACCTACGCCCTGAACTTTGACACGAATCAAAAAGAGACGGACCGTGTATTCGAGATTGACGGCGTGAAATTGGTTGTTGATTCGAAAAGCTTTTTGTATCTTGCCGGTACGACATTGGATTATACCGATGGTTTGAACGGCAGCGGATTTACCTTTGACAACCCTAACGCCACCCAAAGCTGCGGCTGCGGCAGTTCTTTTTCCGCGTAAATATTATGGAGAATAACCTGATGACGGAAGCATGTTGTGTATGTGTTTCAAATGAGAAACATCACAAACTGTCGCGGCGGTTGATATTATTCGCGGCAGCGATTCGCCAAGTTGTGAATGTTGATTCTCTCTCCAAAAAGATTCCATATAAGGTGACGGAAGCGCAGGCGGATGCCCTGCGCTTCTTGGCTATGAACAACGATGTGAAGATGAGTGAAATATCGATTGGGTTAGGCTACACCATTTCCGGCGCGACAAAATCGGTCAACCGGCTGGAGCAGAATGGTTGGATTCTGCGGTATAATAAAGGCAAAGACAACCGGGAAGTGCGCGTGCATTTAACGGAAGAAGGAGAAACGATTGCCAAAATATTATTGCATGAGGCCGAGAATCAATTGTTATCCATACTGAATCGTTTGCAGCACAAAACCATTGAGAACCTAGACAGTACCCTGGAAGAATTTCTGTGTGACTTTATTGAGAATGATGAAGTCGCGCAGAAATTGTGTAAAGCCTGTGGTTATGAAGGCGGCATCCATTGCCGTGAAACTGATATCGACTGCGTGGTGGCAAAAACCGTTCAGCAATTGGATGGACATCATGAAGCGGTATCCACTGTTTAACACATCTCACTACCCCATTTCCTTTGAAATAAAATCCCCCGCATAAAAACTCTATCAACATCTTCTTTTTTGTATCAATATATTGATGAATCTTTTCATATAATAAAAATTATTGTAATATAACGTTGCTGTAGTCTTGAAGTTTAGTTTGGATTCCTTTACTATCCATACTGTTGAGCATGATTGTCTGCTGATTTTGATGCCAAATGGGGTGCTTCCTGACCGCAAATTGTTCAAAGGTATAGATGTATGTCACGCAAAAAAGTTACGTTCGGTCAAATTGTATATAACACTCCTCGTATGGAACAAATTGTCCGCACGGCAGAGCAGATAGCGAAATCCGACACGCTGGTCTTGATTACCGGTGAAAACGGGACGGGAAAAGAAACGCTGGCACACGCGATTCACAATGCCAGTGAGCGGGCGGAAAACCGGTTTGTCGCGGTGAACTGCGCGGCGTTGCCGGAATCATTATTGGAAACGGAATTGTTTGGATGCGAAAAGGGAGCGTTTACCGGGGCGGTCTATTCACGCAAGGGTAAATTGGAACAAGCAAATGGCGGGACACTATTTTTGGATGAAATACATGATGTAAGTGTCACGACGCAAGCGAAGTTGTTGCGCTTCCTGGAAGAAAGCGTGGTTGAACGGATTGGCGGCAGCGAGCCGATACCGGTGGATGTGCGGGTGATTGCCGCCGCCAATGGAAATTTGATGGGCAACATGAACGAAGGGACCTTTCGGCAGGATTTGTATTACCGGATCAAAGAAGTGCATTTGAATTTGCCGAAATTGTCGGAACGCAAAAACGATATTCCAGTTTTGGCCGAGTATTTTATCCGGATGTATAACAAGCAATATCATAAGGAGATCAAAGGGATATCGGATGCGGCGTTGCAGTTTTTGATGCGGCATGATTGGCCGGGAAATGTGCGGGAACTGCATCATGTGATTAAATGCGCGGTTTTGATGAATGACACGCAGGATATGATTTGGCTGGAACATATTCCGCTCGACATCCACATGGCAAATACCCGAAATGCGGGTGAAGACAAAACCGAAACCAAAGCGGATGAACTCCTGGAAATATTAAGTTTGGATGAAGCGGAAAAGCGGCATATTTTGCGGATTCTAGAATTTACCCGCTTTAATAAAAGCCAAGCGGCGAATATTTTAAAAATCTCCCGCCCAACGCTGGACCGCAAAATTGATAAGTATCAATTGCACAACATTAAAGTGCAAGATAATTCTCAAAGCTAGTTTCCAATCAAGAATGGCTTGGGTTTTTGTAAGATACCTGGTTTTTCGTAAGAGTTTGTCCATCGAAAAAAATTCCAATTCAACCATGGCGGGTACAAAAATATTCTCCACCTAAGACCGGGGCAATGTCTTTGACGTAAGAAGCCAAATCTGAAAACACGATGACTTCTCCCCCAAGTTTGGTAGAGACACAGAAGGGGTTGTGAACAACCGAATCACTGAATTTATTACAAAATCGCCAAGAATTTTATTCAGCCAATGGCATTGAAGACAGGGGAGGGGAACATCTTCAAATGGCGGAATTTTCGCGATGTATTTTATGCCGCATGAGCAGGCGAACTCACCCGGGTTTTTTCTAATTATTTGACGAATGCCATTGCACACGATACTTTATGCCTGCACAATAGAACAAATTGGGTTAATCCACATTGTTAATCCACCTTCAAGAACTGTTACTTGGGAGTGTGATTCGATCGTTATCTAACCGAAAGTGAATTTAAACCCAACTCAGATATTACAAAGAGGAGAAGGTATGTTTTCAAGTTACACAAAATCATTTCTAGCAAATTCATGGAATTATTTATTGATATTCGGCACCATTTTGTTTGCCAATCCGGGCATGGCGCAGTATGGCAATTTCAATGGCGGTGGTGGTTTTAATCAATATGGCGGAAACCAATATGGCGGAAACCAATTCGGCGGCGGTGGTTTCAGCCAGGGCGGCCGTGGCGGTATTGGCGGCGGCGGTTTCAGCCAGGGCGGCCGTGGCGGTATCGGCGGCGGCGGGTTTAGCCAGGGCGGCCGTGGCGGTATCGGCGGTGGCGGGTTTAGCGGCCGCAGCAGCCGTGGCGGACGAAGCAGCCGTGGCGGATACGGCGGCGGTTTTGGCGGCAATACCGGGTTCAATGCGAATGTGAATCAATCCGGTGCGGGTGGCCGTTATGGCAGCCGCGGCGGACGGAGCAGCCGTTTTTCCAGCCCGAATCAAAACTTTGGGGGAAACATACCGCAAGGCGCGAACCAAAATTTGGGCAATCTCAGTGGAAATGTGCAAACCGAAGCAAGTGGGATGTCGTCTTCACGCCGACGGGCCTTGGGCGGGAATGCCAACCGCGGAGCCGGGTTGTCAGGAGGCCACTCGGGTGGGAATGATGGTGGAATTTCGATTCAAGCCGGGACCGGCGCACAAGGCGGGACGGATGCAAAAACGGCTCCCTCACGCCGAACCGCTCCCTCAAAAGGACAGTCAAATAACGGGCAGCCGGAGGTTCGGGTGCGAAGTAAATCAACTTTGTTGTTGACCACTTCATCCCCTGCCGTGGTGGTGAATAAGCCGTTTAGCGTGAATGTGGTATTGGCGAATCCAAGCCGGATGGAATTTGATACTGTAAGTTTTGCCGTGCAGTATGATACCCGGACCATGATTCCAACCGCGGGGCAGAATGAAGACGGCGAATGGGTTCCCCTGCAAGAATTGTCTCTGAAAACCGGTATCAGTTCGGAACGGTCCAGCATTCCGGGACGGGTGAAATCCGGCAGCTTGTTTCCGAACGCCAGCGATGCAAATATTGTGGATACGAAAATCGATACCCAAAACGGTATCATCTATATGGAAGTAAAGGTGAATGGAAATCCGAGCAGAAAATCCGGAATCATCACATCCATCCCGATGGTGCCGTTGCAAAATGTGCGTCAAACCGCGTTGCGGTTTTTGTTCTCGCAATCCGGGGGTGAATCGCCGGATGAAGACAACTTGGTAACGGCTCTTACTCACAATGGAGAAGATCAACTGGGATCAAAAGCGAAACCGAATGACGGTACAATCAATTTAAGTTTGGAAGTGTATGCCACGGAAGAAAAAGCCAAACGAAGCCCGGTGATCAAAAACGCCAATGCCGAGAGCGGCGTTGTTGAGGAATTGGGAACAACGTTAACCACCCATTTGCATGTTATGCCGAAGCAGACACAAGTGGATGTGGGAGATGTATTGGAAGTGGATGTCTATTTGGCGAATCCGGATTTGGAAACCATTGACGGCATCAATTTGCTGATTGCATTTAATCCGCGAATATTTCAAGCAATTGATGGAGATGTTATTACTGCCGGTGTGAATTTGGATGACCGGCAGTATCGAGATCAATTTGCCTTTGATTTTCCCATGATTAACGTGGCCGATAACAACAAGGGTATTATCGATTACCGTGTCAAAGGATTCGGCACACCGGTCCGCGGTGAGGGAGAGTTTGTCACCATTCGCTTCAAGGCGCTGCGCCCGACCAAAAAAACCACCTTTCGGGTTCTGCTGAATCAAAACGGGGAAGCGCCAACCACTTCGGTTACCTATAAGGGCCGAGACCGGTTGGGTGACCCGAACTCGTGGACGGATGGTGTGACAACCTCTTCAGTCGAAGTACGGCCCACGATGGCATACTTGAAAAAAATGGGATTTAAGGGGTAGTTGTCTATTCCGGTAAGTTTGTGATACTACTATACCGGGAACAATGGTTCTAGCGGAAAACAGGATTCCGCAAGAACCATAAGAAGTTCGTGAATATTTTGGTGATTCCGGATGAAGGGGCGTTTAACCCTTCACGGAATCCATTTGATTTGATAAAATCGCCGGGTATTTTGATTTTCGCTATTGCGATGGAATGAATGGTGGAATTCGAAGGAATTGAAACGGGACCGTTGCACGAAGATCATGTGCACAAAGATAATGGTTACTATCAAATAAAGTTCAATACAAGTAGGGTTTAACACGATGGCAAAATCACCGAATTTAGTTATAGACGTAGACAACCAACGCATCAAAGTGATGCAGTTGCGTCCCACCAAAGAAGGGACGGAAGTTCTGAAGGCCGGTTTTAAGCCTATGAATGTGCCGGCCAACGCCGATCAAGAGACCTTAAATCAGGCCATTCAAGATGCCCTGCCGCCATTGCTGCAAGAATTGGGGATTAAAGAAAAACGCGCGATCGTTTCGATCCCCGGTAAAGCGGCGTTTACCCGTCAGATTAAAATCCCGTTCGTCCGGGGCAAGCAGTTGGGGCGAATCATCAAATACGAAGCCAAACAGCAAATTCCCTTTCCGTTAGACCAGGTCAATTTGGATTATGAAGTGTCCGATTCGGGGGCGGAAATACCCGAATTGGATGTGTCGCTGGTTGCCGTGCGGAAAGAGGTGGCGGACGGCTATGCCGCGGCTCTGAAGAAATGCGGCATTCGGGCGGACTACATCGAGGCCGCGCCGCTTTCGATTTACAATGCTTACGCGGCCTCCGATAAGCGTGATGATGCAGAAGTGACGGCAGTGGTATCGATTGGGAATTCAAGCACCGATATCGCGATTGAACAAAATGGCCGGATGCAGTTTATCCGCAGCGCCCCGGTGGCCGGGGATACGTTGACAAATATGATCGCGAAGCAGTTTGGTCTAACGGGTGAAGAGGCCGAACAACTCAAATACAAAAAAGCGGAAGAGTATGAAGGGTCCGAGTTGAACGCGGAGGATGTCGCATCGGTGATGGAGCAGGGATTTGAACGCATCATCACGGAAATCCGCCGGTCGTTCGATTTTTATGTATCACAACCCGATGCCGAGCCCGTCACACGCATTTATCTGTGCGGTGTGACCGTGAACATCGAAGGAGTGAATGACTTTATTGAAGACCGTTTGGGCGTGCCGGTGCACACCTTTCAGGCGGCTGATGTGGATTGTGTCAAACTGACAGACGAGCAGGTGAAAACGCTGGGGTATGACGCGGCGTTAATCGGTTTGGCGGTTCGTGCCGGTGGAAAAGCGGCATGCGCGATGAGTTTTTCTCCGGCGGGCATCAAGCAGCGTTTGGAGTTGGAACGCCGTTCGCCGATGTTGGTATCCATGCTGGTCGTGTTACTGGCGATGATCGGCGGGTCGTATTATTTCTTGAACAATTTGGTTGAGAAGCAGGCCAATGCGGTGAATCAGATGCAGGAGATTGTGCAGCCGGGTTTGGATACGTTGGAGCCGCTCCGTGAAGCCCGGGAGCAGCAAGACGAATACAAGAAGCGGATCAATCGGATTAATGAAGTGGCAGGAAAACGCGGCGAATTGACGCGGGTGTTTTTAGAAGTGCAGCGGTTGATCCCCCAAGATATCTGGCTGGATTCGATTGAGATGTCATACGCTCAATTGGTGTTGAAAGGCCAGGCGCTGAGTTACGAGAGTATTTCCACCTATTTGCGAAATTTGACGATGTCTCCATTCTTCAACAACAATGCGGTTGCGTTGACCGACAGCCAGTTTGAACCGGACACGATCACCGGGCGTTCGGCAACCAGTTTCACGATCACGATATTCAGCTACAACGAGCCGACCGAATCGGAAATTAAATTTGTGGATGAATTTAGAAGCCGCGTGACCGACACGATTTTAATTATTGAATTTGAGCGATCGGTGCCGGACGATCCGGAATCGGACGCGACGTTGATCATTGGAAGCTATGACTTTGAAGAGGACGACGGCCGTCTAGGATTTTTAAGTAAAGTTTACTCCGCGTTGGATGCGTCTGGAGATCAGACGGTCAAGACGATTGATTTGCGGTTTCATGATTTGCAAAGCAATCTGGTAACGCATTATGTGATCAGCCGTGAAGAAGTGGAAGCGTGGGCTGACCGCCGGATGACGCCGGATGAGTTGCTGGCGAAATTTGAACAAAAAACACCGCAACCGACACCCAAACCCACGGCTACACCTACCCCCGGAGATGATGATGGAGCCGCGGCGGGCGGCTATGGATACGGCGGTATGTATGGCGGTATGTATGGCGGCATGGGCGGTGGGTACGGCGGCATGGGCGGCATGCCGGCCGGTGGACAATAATCACGTTTTTATACGCATGATATTATGATAACTGTTCGTATCAAAACTCAGATGAAGTGAGGCAGAACATTGGCTCTTAAATTGGATAAAGACGCGATTTTAGAATTGCTTGGAAGATATAAAGATCAGTTGTTTTTGGTGCTCCTGGTTGTGGCGTCCGGTTACGGTGGGTGGTACCTTTACGAAATGAGCTCCCGCACCGTGGGGGAGATGATTTCCGACCGGTTTGAAGTCGATACCGGTGGTCCGGTGAACGGGCCTGGAGGAGACGAGATCGTATCGACCGAAGTCGCCGAAAAGTTAACCGCGAAAGAAGCGGAAGAAACGTATAATTTAGAAAGCAATCCATTCGGCTCTCCACAGGATCAGTTGCGGATTCGTCAGCAGGTCGAAGCCTATTACAAACAGGGAATTGAACTGTACGAAGAACAGCGCTTTCAAGAATCCGTTGCCATGTTCGACAAAGTCATCGAGTTGGATGTGACGGAAACCCGGATCCAATATCCCATCCCGCCGTCGGAATACAAACGGCGCGCGCAAAGCCAGGACGCCAAACTCAACTTTGACCGCATCTTGAATTCCGCCCAATCAGAAGAGGCGGAAGGGGACCGTCTTGCGGGAGAAGGGGACCGGCGGGAAGCCTTAAACGCGTATTCCCGCGCGTCGAAACTGGTGACGGATGTATTGGATGCCAACCCGGATTTGCCGCAGCAGAACTTGGATCAATTGAGAGAGGTGCAAACGTCTGTTGATCAAAAACTGCGTGATCTGCAAAGAACGATTATTCTGGATGATATCGATCAAGCCGCGCAAGAAGGGCAAAACGTATTGCAGGGGAACGATTTGGTAGCCCATATTCAAGCAAGTTTCCGTCTGAACCAGTTGCAAATTCAAATCAATCAAATCGATCCCAACGCGCAATTGATCGAGCAAAGCGCCCGTGCGCGTGTCAATGGTTTGCTGCAGCGTCTGCAAAGCAAGTTGAAGGACAATTTCCAACAAATTATCGTGCAGGCGGAAAGCCAATTCACCACCGCGATGCAAGAGCAGGATCCCATCAAAGCACAGGAAGCGATTTTCGCGCTGACCCAAGCCATGAACTATTTGCAGCAGGGGCAGGACCCCTCGATTCGGCAAGAGATCATCAGCAAACGCAACGGCTTTATCCAACAGCGGGCACAGCTGGTGATATCGAAAGCGCAAACGTTTTTGCAGGAGCAAACGCAGATATTGAATCAAGAAGACTATGAGAATTTTGACCCGCAAACCAAATTTCGCTACTTGCAGAACTTAAATCAGCTGCTGGAATCGGGCGGCAGCGCCATCCCAGCTGAATCGCAGCAGACGATTCAATCGTTGATGAAGCAGCTGAACGCGTTGACGCTACCGCCGCCGGTGACGGAAGCCTATAAGATTATCAGCATTAAACCGGTCTCTCCGACGTCCAAATCCTATAGTGTTCAGTACATCGATCTAAGCAGCCGTACGCAAAATCCGACAAGCGCCACGTGGAGAGATGGTTCGATGGACCGGCGGACAAGAATCACGATGAAAGTTGACACGGATAGGGGGGTTGTTATACTCTCCAAGCCTGGTTATACGGATGCGGAAGTGCCGCTGAGTGCGTCTGAAGAATAATGGGAATGTGGAATGTTGTGTGAACGGAAGCTGTCAGAGATTCCAGCGCAAACCAGAGCCGGAAGCAAAATTCCACCTGCATGGCAATGAAATGTGATTGAATAAAATGTGATTGAATAGGTGTGCAGGGCTTGGAAAGATTCTCTGAAATCTATACAGTAAAAGAGCCAATAACGGCATCGATAATTAATCGTTCCCAAAGTGAAATGTTCACAAATGATCACGCGAATGGTTGTATGAATCTGAACGATGAAACCGGATCGGTTTTTGGAATGTGTGTGTTTGCTGGTCAGATAAGATAAAAGCTTTTCACCGGTGAAACGCGAAACACGAAACAAGCGAAAACAATCGAAGCAACCGAAACAAAATGACGGGGAACCAGTTTCTTTAGGACAAACCGTCAATTCACTTAAATCTGAAGTTATGTACCTGCCAATGCCGGTGGGGATTTGAACGTAAGGAGTGCGTAGATGAAATTCAATAGAAATCCGGGTGCCAGACCAAGACAGACTAGTATAACTTTTATCTTTGCCTTGACCGGGCTTCTTTTTGTGGTTGCGCCGGGCCTGCATGCTTTGACATCGACCCATGCCATAACAGCGTTGGGGTTGCAGGCAACGGCAAAAGCGGAACAAACCAGTACCGATAAAACGATTGATACCCTGCTTCGTCTTGCCCGTGCCGAAATCAAAGCGGGCAAAATAGAGGATGGCAAATCGATCCTGCAAAATGTATTGGTATTGGATCCGCGCAATGCCGAGGCCAAAAAAGCGTTGGAAACACTTGCCGATCAAGGGGTGCCGCTCTCGATGAAGCAGCAAATCGCCGCGGCAGAGGCCGCGACACGGAATTTATCCGCCGGCCAATTGCTGGAAGTGGCTCAATCGCAGATGAAGGATACCGATTATGACGGCGCGAAAGCCACCTTGGACGCGGCGTTGAAAAAAAATCCTTCCAGTAAGGAAAAGAAACAGATTGAACAATACATTGCGGCCATTGAGCGGAACGAAGAAAAAGTAAAAGAAGTTGTTCAATCGCAGATGGATTACAATCTTTCCGAATTGGAAAAGCAAATCAACAAAGCGCTGATCTATATGGAAAACGGGCAATTGGAAAAAGCGGAGGTGGAACTGCACCGCGCCAAGTTGATTGCGCCCGAAGACAAGCGCGTGAATTCACTGCTGGAACGCATTTACGATGAACGGGGCGGTGCGGGAAGAAATCTTGCCGCCATGGACGAAGCAGGAAACAAAGAAAACTATTCGCAATTGCACAGCGCCGCCGATACCTTGTTTGAAGAAGGGGTTGTTCTCTACAAGCAGGATCAAATCATTGAAGCGGTCAGCAAATGGCGCCAGGCGATCGAAATTTACCCGGAACATCAAGCCGCCCAAACCTATCTCACCAACACCCGTGTTGAATACCAGCAAGCCGTTGAGGCCCGTGAACAGGCCGAAAAAATGGCAAAAGAAGAAGCCCGGTTCGAAGAGATGCTGGATACGGTCATACAACAATATTCCACCCAAGGCGAATTGATTGATGTGAAGGATGTATTGAGCACCTTGATTTCATTCACCAATTTAAACTTGGCGATGGATGAAAACTTGAACGGCAATGTGGCGTTGGAAATGAAAAATGCTTCGCTGCGCGATATCTTGAATGTGATTCAAAAGCAATACGGATTTATTTGGGACCGGGAAGGCAACACGATTTTTGTGGAACCCGGGTTTAAAACCCG
This sequence comes from uncultured bacterium, assembly GCA_964449065.1. Lineage (GTDB taxonomy): Bacteria > Hinthialibacterota > Hinthialibacteria > Hinthialibacterales > Hinthialibacteraceae > CAYVAZ01. Next base: position 14,522 of record CAYVAZ010000008.1, on the reverse strand, counting down.
CGTGTTTCCGTTGTCGGATGGACAATACAAAACCTTGGAACTGATTTTGAGCGATCCAACTACCCTTCAGGATTCCAGCGACAATTTAAAAACCATTTTGTACGGACCGCAAGAAGAGTTTAACGTGCCCGGAAAGCAGTTGTATCTCAGCAAAAACTCCCGCTCACTGAATGTAACCGATACCGAAGAAAACCTGCGGAAGGTAGAAGCTTTTTTAAATGACATGCCGGAAATTTTAGGTGAAACCCAGCCGGTTGAGTTGGGAATCTATAAAGTTCGGGAAGAAATCGCGCAAGACCTATTCGAAATTATTCGGGTTTCGCTTTACGGAGAGCAAGACCCAATTGATGTGCGCGACAACCGCCGTAAATTGGTTCTGGAAAGACAATCCAATTCGATCATTGTTGTGGATTATCCGGAAAATATTCGAACGGTTGAGCAAATTTTGCAAGACAATGAGTTGCAGAGTCAAATTGAAGAAGGCGAATTGGACGCGCGGCAGTTTCAACTGACTGATCCGGAAGATTTGGATGATACCCCGGAAGCCATTGCCCGCCGCGAAGAATATGTGCGGCTGATTGCGGAGGTTTTGGAAAGTATGCTGTACGGCCGTGAAGGCTTGGAACAAGCCGCGCTGCAAGGCCGTAAAATTTTTACCAACCCGGAACGCGGCACTATTGATGTCATTGATACCTCCGAAAACTTGCGTAAAGTGGAAGATTATTTGAACAGCGTGCGTGGTGAAACAACGCAAGATATCCACCTTGAACGGATATTGGTGGAGCACGTTAACGTGTTTCATATTGCGGACGCGTTGGCGTTGCTGTTCTTCGATTCCCAGCAATCCACCCGGACCCAGTTCTTGTCTCAAGACGCGTTGCAAACCTTGGGTACGGATAACCAGGGCGGTAACCAGGATGTCGGAAATATCTTTGAAGACACCACCCGCGACATAATCAACTTACAGGGCGGCGGCGGCGGCGGTGCCGATCTGCTGCAATTTTTCGATGTCCGCTTTTTTCCGGATGTAAACACCAACAGCATTGTTGCTTTTACAACTGACCCCCAAGTGTTGGATTTGGTGCAGCGGGTAGTGACGACCTTTGATAAACCGCAACGAATGGTGGAACTGGAACAGCGGATTGTGACCGTTGACCTGCAAGACCTGCGTTCAATCAACTTTGATTACATCTTAACCAATCCGTTGATTGACAATATTCAATTGGATGATGCCGATCAGCAGGATATGAGCATCGGTATCAGCCGCGGTGATTTAAGCGGCGTTAATGTCACCCCAGGACTGGACTTCAGCACCCGGACGTTCGGTGAATCCCGTCTGGAGTTCATTATGAGTTTGTTGGAATCCACGTCCAGTTTCAATACGTTAAGCGCGCCGAAAATTTTGACGGTCGCCAACCCGGTGGTTCCTCCGCAGTTGTTTATCGGTACACAAATTCCGTTTTCCGACAACGTTGACTTTGAAGACCAAGGGGACGATGACCCGACCAACAACCGCTTAACGGCAGATTTTGATGTCGCGTTTGCCGGGGTTACCCTTTCCTTCCTGCCATTTATTTTGAACGACAATCACGTCTACCTGGAATTGGCACCGCAAGTGACCGAGGCGGGTGAACGCCTGCCGGTTCAGTTGACCGGTGAAGCTCCCGCGGGACAGGCGATTCCAAATATCGGTCCGTTGACCTTTTCACAAAAGTTTGTGCAAACCAGTGTGCGGGTGAAAAACGGTTCAACCCTGGTCATCGGCGGAATGATTGAAGAAAGCGAACAGGACGATCAAAACAAAACACCTTTCTTATCCAAGATTCCATTTTTGGGAACGTTGTTTACAGATCGTAGCTTGGAAAAAACCAAAACATCCACGTTGATGTTCATTACGACCAAAATTATTGATCCGGAATTTAACTGATTACGCGATTCTGAAGGAAGGACGGAATAGTTTCCGTTCTTCCTTCAATTGCAAAAAATGGTTTCTCTCGCCTAAACCCAAAAATCTTCTTGCATTTCATATATGATTGCCTATACTAATTAGAAAGAACAGAATCCGTTTATAAAAATCATATTTAAACCTCGTACTTCATTTCCCTTAACGGCGAAAATTTATCAACCAATTCTTTTCACCAATACATAGTTTACGTCATGGGGAAGACTTTTTTCCGTTACAGGAAACGAAATGGATAGAGTATGGAATGAGGTTTTTATCAAAAACGATACTCTGACTTTTCCAGGTATGTGAAACCCGGTGTACTCGATGCCGGTTCTTATTTAGATAGTTGAGTGCAAATACCGCTCATACCAAGTTGCAATAAGACTATTTGATACAATCAAAGTGATTGTAGATGGACATGGTGGGTTTCGCTTCTCTCATCGCCATCCTACAAGGTTGAACACTCTATCTATGCGTACAATCAAACACACGTTTTAAACGTGTCTTGGTATACATTTTACATTTGCAGGGGCGTATCGCCATGCTAACTCAACATCTTGAATGGCCCAATGCTATTTCCTCTTCCAAGCTGGCATAACTCTATCTTTAAGAGCGATCCAATTACCCATCTTGGAAAAAAAAGTGTTTTCAAATTGATTCAGCCATTCTGTCCAGTGTATTTCGTTAAACGCCATTTGGTTTAGCATGGATAAATAGTTTGAAAAAGTATTTCATAATTCTACGACTATGACAACAGCGTTTTTAATTGACGGCAGCTCGATCTTTTACCGGGCATACCATGGTATACGGGATTTACGCCGCTCCGATGGAATGGCTACCAATGCCATATATGGTTATTTGCTAACCCTTCGCGGCCTTTTAAAGGAGTACGAACCAAAAGCGGTGCTGGTGGCATTTGACCGGAAAGAAGCTACGTTCCGGGAAGACCGGTATAAGGATTATAAGGCGAACCGGGAAGCGCCGCCGGATGATTTGATTGCCCAAATTGCCCCGATCAAGGAAGTGACAGATTTGTTGGGATTTCATATCTATGAAGAAGCCGGATATGAAGCGGATGACATCATCGGTACAGCGGCGGAATTGCTGAAACAAAACGGCCACAACGTCGTCATCGTTACCGGGGATAAAGACATGCTGCAGTTGGTGGATGATGCGGTATCCATGCTGCGTGTAACCCCGGCCAACAAGAACATGATGTATACCGCCAAAGAAGTTCAAGATCGGTATGGTGTGTCTCCCAGCCAGTTCGTTGATGTGCTGGCGCTGATGGGAGACGCGAGCGACAACATTCCGGGTGTGCCGGGCATCGGCGAAAAAACCGCGATTCAGCTGATTCAAGAGTATGAATCGATGGATGGGTTATATGAGCGGTTGGATACCGTAACGGGCAAAAAGCGGAAAGAAAATTTAGAAAATTTTAAAGATCAGGCCTACATGTCGCGGGAATTGGTTCTGATTTGCCGCAACATGAACTTGGATAAAAGCCTGCTCCCTTATACACGAAAAGACGAGCAAACCAACAAACTATTGGCGTTTTATCGAAAATATGAATTTCGGTCGTTTGCCAAAGAGTTGGAGCCTGCCGTGCCGGACAATCCGGTATCGAGGGAATACGAAACAGTCACGAATATTGAAGAATTTCGGAAAATAGCCGAAACCATTAAACAGCAGCCTTGGTTTGCCTTTGATACCGAAACCACCACGCTTGGGGTACTGGGGAATGAAATGGTTGGGCTGTCGGTTTCCATCAAAGCGCGTCAAGGCTGGTATATTCCGTTCGGTCACAAAGCTGGCGGTAATATGGATAAAGAAAAAGCCTATCCGCTGCTGCGGGAATTGTTTGCCTCCCCGAATGTGGAGAAGGTGGCGCATAACCTGAAATTTGATTCACATATATTGCAGAACGAAGGGATCGAAGTCAAACCGCCGGTACAGGATACCTACATCGCGTCCACGTTGTTGGAGCCGGAATCGGGCTCGCACAAGTTGGATGATTTGGCTTTTCGGTTGGCGGGGATGAAGATGACACCGATCACCGATTTGATCGGCTCCGGCAAAACGCAAATCTCCATGGCGGATGTGGCTGTGGAAACGGTATCGGAGTATGCCTGCGAAGATACCGATGCCGCCTGGCAGTTGTGGGATATCTATTCCGCAAAGTTGAAAGAGAGTTCCGTTTCGAAGTTGTATCATGAGGTGGAAATTCCACTGGTCGCGGTCTTATCAGCAATGGAGCGGCGCGGCATTAAAGTCGATGAAGCCATTTTACAAAAACAATCCATCGAGTTAGGGAAAGAAATTAAAGCGTTGGAAGCCGCGATCTACAAATCGGTTGGACGTGAATTTAACTTGAACTCACCCGCGCAATTAGCTGCGGTCTTGTATGATGATTTGGAATTGCTGAAAGGAAGAAAACGCTCCACACGCGCGGATATCTTGGAGAAACTTGCCGCGGAGGGGATTGAAATCGCGCAACAGATTTTGGATTACCGTCAGCGGAAGAAGATTCAATCCACCTATTTGGACGCACTGCGCAAGTTAATTCGTCCGGAAACCGGCCGGATTCATACCACCTATCATCAGGTGATGACCAACACCGGCAGAATATCCAGTTCCGACCCGAATTTGCAAAACATCCCCACCCGGACGGACTTGGGGCGGCGGGTGCGGAAGGCGTTTATCGCGGAGGATGGATATCAACTGCTTTCGCTGGATTATTCGCAAGTGGAATTGCGCGTATTGGCTCATATATCAAAAGACCCCGGTTTGACGGGAGCGTTTTCACGCGGGGAAGATATTCATCAACGCACCGCCGCGGAAGTGTTTGGGGTTTCGCTGGATGAAGTGACACCGGATATGCGGCGGAAAGCGAAGGAAATTAACTTTGGTTTGAACTATGGGATGACTTCATATGGTTTGGCACGCCGTTTGGGGATTGATGAAAGCGAGGCGTCGCGGTATATTTCCGCGTACTTCAGCCGCTACCCCAACGTACAACAATTCATGGATGAAACCGTGGCGTTCGCGCGGGATAATTTGTATGTGCAAACCATTATGGGCCGCAAGATTCCGGTACCGGGCATTCGCGACCAAAACCGCATGCGGCAAGACAACGCCAAGCGTGCCGCCATCAACGCGCCCGTTCAAGGCTCTGCTGCCGATTTGTTGAAAGCCGCGATGGTGGCGATTCATGCCGCCTTTAATGACGAGCCGGAACGCGCGGCGATTTTGTTAACCGTGCATGACGAATTGGTGCTGGAAGTACGAAACGACTTTGTCGAAGAAGCGGCCGCGAAGTGCCGGACGTTGATGGAGCACGCGGTGGACCTGGATGTCCCCACACCGGTCGAGTGTTATCAAGGAACCGATTGGGCGGAACTCAAATGATGACGGTTGAAAAACAATGCGTATCGTTAAAGGAATTGTGCCGGCCGGGGCAATCGGTCCAGGATTTGGCGCTGGGATTAACCGGGAACCCTGGCGCGGGAAAATCAACGATTGCGCAACTCTTTCGTCAAAATGGTGCTATAATACTTGATGGTGACCGTATCGGTTACGATATGCTGCTTAAAACTTCTCCTGTCTACAATCAAATCGTCGCGGAGTTCGGAAACCGAATTCTGAACGATTGCGGAGAAATAGAGCGCTCCAAATTGGGAGCGGTTGTTTTTCAGGACCAACAGCAATTAGACAAATTAAACCGAATCGTACATCCCCCTATGCTGGAGCGGATCCACCATTGTATACAACAATTTCGCGCGTGTCATGAATCCGGTCCGTTGGTGTTGGACGCGGCATTGATATTGGAATGGGGAATCGAATCCTGGTTGGATGCAATCCTTGTAGCCGCCGCGCCACAACCCTTACGGCATGAACGCTATCTTGCAAACAAAGGCGGAACCGTGGAGCAGTTGTCCCAGCGTGAATCCCAGCAAATGGCAGAAGACGAAAAGAAAAACCGGGCGGATATCGTGATCCTGAACGATCAAGATATGGAAGCCCTTGAAAATAAAGTCAAGCAACTATTTTTGTAAATTTTAATTTGGAAACCTTTTAGGAGTGAATGCAGCAATCATGGAAAACAAAACACGTGCAAAACGTACACGCCAACCCGCCAAGCCGCAAAACCGGAATGGGCGGAATGATGACAACCGGGGCAATCAAATACGCAATCAAGGCCCTCCGCCCAACCCGCATCCCAAGCCTGCTTCCGCAACGCCCCCCCCATCCAATTCGGTGAGCCAATCGGAAAAACACAGCGTCGCGATGGAATCGCTGAAAAAGAAAACCATTTCCGAACTGGTGAAGATGGCGGAAGAGTTCAAGTTGGAAAACGTCAGCGGCCTGCGCAAGCAAGAACTGATTTACCGCCTGTTGGAAGAAACCACCAAAGAAAAAGAAGGCGAAGAGGAAAAAATTTTGGAAGGCACCGGTGTGCTGGAAGCCTTGCCGGAAGGATTCGGGTTTTTGCGCAGCGCCGATTACTGCTATTTGCCGGGGCCGGATGATATGTATGTTTCGCCGTCGCAGATTCGCCGCTTCGGCTTGAAAAAGGGCGATACCGTGCACGGCATCATCCGCCCGCCGAAAGACGGCGAGCGCTATTTTGCCCTGTTGAAGGTTTTGCATATCAACGGTGACACCCCGGAACAAGCCAAGGGGAAAATCTTATTCGATAACCTCACTCCGCTGTTTCCGCAGCAAAGATTGCAGTTGGAGACGGACGATAAAAAGAACATTTCGGGCCGCATCATCAACTTGATTACGCCGATCGGTATGGGGCAGCGCGCGGTCATTGTGGCGCCGCCCAACTCCGGAAAAACGGTTTTGCTGCAACAGATGGCCAACAGCATTACCACCAATCATCCAGATGTGGAATTGATCGTACTGCTCATCGACGAACGGCCGGAAGAGGTGACCGAAATGAAACGGACGGTGAACGGGGAAGTGATATCATCGACGTTTGATGAGCCGCCGGACCGCCACGTACAAGTGGCCGAAATGGTGATTGAAAAAGCCAAGCGGTTGGTGGAAAGCCAGAAAAATGTCGTCATCATGTTGGATAGCATTACCCGCTTAGCACGCGCGTATAACCAAGTGGCCCCGCACAGCGGCAAGATCCTCTCCGGGGGGGTGGATTCGAGCGCGCTCATACCGCCCAAGCGCTTTTTCGGCGCGGCGCGGAACATTGAAGAAGGCGGCAGTCTTTCGATCTTGGCGACGGCGTTGATCGACACCGGCAGCCGGATGGACGATGTCATCTATGAAGAGTTTAAAGGCACGGGCAACATGGAACTGCACCTGGACCGCAAACTGGCGGAACGGCGTATTTACCCCGCGATCGATATCAACCGTTCGAAAACCCGCAAGGAAGAGTTGCTTCTCGAACCGGACGAGTTGGAACGCGTATGGCTCCTGCGCAAGGTGCTAAGCGAAATGAACGCCAGCGAAGCGGTAGAACTGTTGATCGAGCGCATGAGAAAAACCAAAAACAATCAAGACTTTTTGGAAACACTTCATCATCAGTAAACCAAAAGGCAGTGGTGAGTGATAGGTAACTGGTAGTTTGTCAATCAATAAATGACGGCTGGCTATCCGTTGTTACCCCCCTTGATAAGAGAGGTAGAGAGTATCAAAGACGATCTCTTACTATCTGCGCAAACCTGAATTGCTCTAGTGTCGAGTGTTTTTTTGCTCTACTTCGATCACCTATGCCCCCCCTTAATAATGGAGGGGAATAAAGATTATGGCTTTTTTAGGATAATTTGATCATTCAGAAAATGCCTGCCTCGTGTGATTATGTCTTCTGTTAAGCGGAACAAAGCGGTTAAACCCGATTCAGCCACGCGGACCTTTCTGCGTTTGGCCGGATATATCTCACCCTACAAAACCCGGGCGGTGTGGGCGCTGGTCAGCATTGTTTTGGTGGCCGGGTTCAGTGTGGTATCCATCACCGTTTTGCTGCCGGTCATTCAATTGATTTTTGGAATGGAACCGCAGGTTCCTGAAAACCTGGAACCGTATTTATCCTGGCTGTACAACTGGGTGGATGCCTCCGATCCAATGGTTTCCTTGGTGGTGGTATCGGTTGTTTTTACAACCGTAACAGCGGTTACGGGCGTGTTTCGCTACATCCAAATGTATTTGATGTATTGGATAGGCTACCGCATTGCGCTGGATTTGCAGCATGAGTTGTTTGAAACCATGACGCGGTATCATGTGGGCTTTTTCGCGCGGAGCAAAGTCGGCGAGCTGATTTCGTATTACACGGTGGATATGCGGGTGGTGAGCATTGCCCTGTTTAATATGATGGGCAAGATCATTCTGGACCCGTTCATTATACTTTTCTCGCTCATTTTCCTTCTGTTTTTAAGTTGGCGCTTGACGCTGTTGTACGCGGTAACCCTGCCGCTGTTGGTGTGGTGCATCCAATATTTGGCGCGGAAAAACCGCCGGGCGGGGCGGGAAGCGCAAGACTTTACCGCTGGCCTGAACGCGCTGGTGCAAGAGCATTTCAGCAATATCCGCTTGGTGCAGGGCTTCGAGATGTATGAGCACCAAAGCAAGCGCTTTCACCACGAAGCGATGCGGGTGTTTCGGGCCTCGATGCGGATGGTGAAGGCGATATCGGTTTCTTCTCCCGTGAATGAAATGTTTGGGGTGGCGGCGACCTGCTGTGTGATGATTTTGGGCGGCTATTTTGTTCTGGTGCAGGGGGAGTTGGAATCGGAAAACTTTATCCTGTATGTCATCACGCTGGCGCGGCTGTTTCAACCGATCAAGCGGATTGAGAGAAGCATTCAGGACGTTCAGATCGGGTTGGCGGCGTCGGAACGAATCTTCGGCGCCCTGGATCAAAACGCGGTATTGCCGGCTGCAGAGACCCCGGTGAACTTGCGCTCGTTTGAGCGGGAAATCGCATTCGATCATGTACAGTTTGCCTATGATGAAAATGAACCGGTGCTGCATGACTTCAACTTGCATGTAAATAAAGGGGAAGTGGTTGCGTTTGTCGGCCCCAGCGGAGCCGGCAAGACGACGGTGGTGAATTTGCTGCCGCGCTTTTTCGATCCAACGGAAGGCGCGGTCAGCATTGACGGCCATGATTTGCGCGAATTCGATTTGTCATCTTTACGAAAGCAGATGTCGATTGTGACGCAGGAAGTCATGATGATGGCGGACAGCATTCGCGCCAACATCACCTGCGGACATGAGGGCTATACGGATGAGCAGATTCAGGCGGCGGCATACGCCGCCCATGCGGAGGAATTCATCGTGCAATTGCCGCAAAAGTATGATACGGTAATTGGAGAACGCGGCGTGGGGCTTTCGGGCGGACAGCGGCAGCGTTTGGCGTTGGCACGGGCGTTTTTGCGCGATGCCCCGGTCTTGATTCTGGATGAAGCGACCTCGGCGTTAGACAGCCGCTCGGAACAGCATGTGAAGGATTCGATCCAAAAACTGATGCAGGGCCGCACAGTGTTTGTGATTGCGCACCGCTTATCGACCATCCTTCATGCTGACAAAATTGTAATGATGGACCACGGGCGGATATTGGATACCGGCAAACACGAAGAATTGATTCAGCGATGCGGTTTATATCAAAAACTCTTTCATTTGCAAATGAGCGGCGGCCAGCAGATATAACATCGTCGAACCAGTATTCCATTTTTTATAATACTAGAGCAATTCAAGATTGGATAGACAGAAAATTGGTATTGCACAACGTCTACGCAAATCTGAAACGCGCTAATGTGAACGTGTGGATCAATGAGTACTTCCCCTTCCCCTTCTCCCCTTATTAAGGGAGAGAACAACGGCAGCCTTCATTACAATCAATATTCCAACCGGTTGGTGGTTTGGTGGTTGGCAATATTAATCCATATCATCTATGCGGGTGTGTTGTGGCACAGCATTCAAAACAAATCCGCTACGGTGGATGAGTTGAGCCATTTGGCAACCGGCTTGTATTCGCTGTCGACCGGTGATTTCCGCATGAACCGTACCGCGCCTCCCTTGCAGAATGTGGCGTGTGCGATACCGGTGATGTTGGTTCATGACTTTCAGTTGGATTATGACAATGAGAGCTGGCGAAAGGGGATTTGGAACGGTTCGGGAGACCGCCTGCTGGAAGCCAATCCGGAAACCTTTCATCAACTGCTGATGGCCGGGCGGATGGGGAGCATCGCTTTATCGGTGCTGCTGTGTTGGGTTGTTTTTGTATGGGCGAAAGAGGTTTGGGGTGGATCGACAGCGCTTTTGGTCTTGTTGGTTACAGCGTTTGAACCCAATTTGATGGCACATGGCCGGCTGACGACAACGGATACCGCTTCGGTGTTGTGTTTTGTTTTGACCGGATATTCCTTCTGGAAATTTCTTCGCAATCCAACCTGGAAATGGCTGCTGTTTATGGGGGCGGGCTTTGGATTAGCGTGGTATGCCAAACATTCCGGAGTGGTGTTGCTGCCTGCTTTGCTGATAGGCACCGGTGTGATGGTGTGGATGCAGCCGGAACGCTTTCGATATTTGTTTGTGTTTACCAAGCAATTAACAAAGCCATGGTTCGTAATAGTTGTCCCGTTGGTGAGCATTGTTGTGATTGTTTTTACTGGACTAATGATGATATGGGCGGGGTATGGGTTTGAAATTGGTGATTCGATTGCGGGAGAGCGGAGACCCAACCAGAGTTATATTTGGAGTGGAATCGAAGTTCCATTGCGGTCTATCTTGTATATGCTGGGATATGACGGAGCGGCCCTCATCAACAGCGTGGATCCAAACCAGCCGCTTTGGCTGTTTCTACGCGGGTATTTGCCGGCGTTCAGCCATTGGGAAGGGTATTTTGCCAACCGGGCGCATCTCACCTCCGGCCATTTAGGATACTTCATGGGTGAGCTGTCGATGTACGGCTGGCGTTCCTATTATCCCGTGCTGTTTTTGATCAAAACACCGGTGGGGCTACTCATTCTATTGGGCTTGGGGGCAGTATTGTTAGCCGCGCGGCACGTGAACCTCCGTTTGCAGGATTGGACCGCGTTGGGTTTGATCCCCTTGCTGTATTTATTGGTGATTGTGTTTTTTAACACCGCCAATATCGGTTACCGCCATGCCCTGCCGGTGATTCCATTTGTCATACTTATCTTTGCAGGGGCGGCGTTGCGGTATTGCATCAACGGTCTTCGCCACATAAGGCGGCAGAAGAAAAGTACGGAAAGATCAACGCGAAGTGATGTGTTGTTCGCCGTTATCCTTTTTATGTGTATTGGATTACAAACCGGATATGTGGTTCAACAGCATCCGCACTACTTATCGTATTTCAATATGTTAATCGGCGGACCGAAGAACGGGCATTATTTCGCGGTCGATTCGAATTTGGATTGGGGGCAGGATTTGCTCTATGTGAAGGATTACATTGAACAAAACAAACTGGGTGCGGTGAATGTATTGTATTTCGGGCCGCCTTCGCTGTTGGATGCTTATGAGGTTCCTTATACCAACGCGAAAGAGTTAGAGCGTTTTGAACCGGGAACGTACATTGTCAGCACCTCGCTGCTGCACGGTATCGGTGCGGGTAAGGTGATGGATAAACTCAATGTGTTTCGGACGAGAGAACCGGATGCATATATTACACCCGCAGTGTTTATGTACCGAATAGATGCAGTGACGAGTGACGAGTGATGAGTGATGAGTGATGAGTGACAAGCCACAAGCGACATCTTGTTGCCTCATAATCTTATACCAGGTGGCAAAATCACGCGAGTTATCTTTCAAGCAACCATATGGGATAATAAAACTGTATGGTAAAACTGTAGGGTGGGCTCAAAGCGAAGCGTAGCCCACCACTCGCGCAAGCGAGACATGGGAAAGCAAGGCTCCCGCCGAGCTAGGTTTTTTTTGGGAGGGCGAGGCTCCCGCTGAGCCGGAAGAACGGTATTGAATAAATTGAAAGCGATTTGATTGATTTGTAGGGTAGGCTCAAAGCGAAGCGTAGCCCACCATGACCATCTTTGCCCACTCGATTTTCACCAACATTCTTATGGCAACTTGGTATTACACTATTTGTTTGGAATGGTGTTGGTTTCTTTTTCGGGAAGATTAAATTTGACGATAAACGAGAAGTTGATTTTATTTAAGAGTTGTTTGAGCGCTTGGTTTTCGATGACCCATCGGGTTTCTTGTTCGACCGGATGCCTTTGGTTTTTTTTGTATTTTTCTACATACTCATTAAACAACAAGTCGGCGCGTTTGTACATTTCGTAGACATGAACCTGTTGGACAATATCCGTCTGGCGGTCAAGGTTATTTTGATAAGCCCGGTTCAGCAGTTGGGTTTGATATTCCAGTGTGGATTCGACATGGCCCTGCTCCACAAGATCGTTTGGGATGTTTAAAAGACTGTATAGTTGTTCCTTACGTTTTTGTTCGTCCAAGACTTCCTGAATATGCGGTTTGCTTTCTTCAAAGCCCATTAAGCCTTTTTCTTGCGCGTCCATCAAATGAACAAAATGCAGGGTTTCATTGATTTGCAATGGGCCGGTGATTTCGCCGATTTCCATGCTCCAGATCGCTTGTTCAAATGCTAGATGCAACGCCCCTTTGGGATGCCAGCCTAAGACGCCGCTACGGTTTTTGCTTTCGGATTGTGAGTAGTGTTGGATGAGGGCGGCGAAGTCTTCCCCGTTGTGGATGCGTTGCCATATTTCTTTGGTGGTGGAATGAATGGCGGCGCTTTCATCTTGGTTGAGCATCAGATGGCGGGTGAGCCGTTTGCCTTCGCGGTGAAATTCGTTCCGGTTTTTGATGTAATACTGCATCATCTCTTCCGGCGTGATGAGGGGGTCGATTTTGCGCAGTTCTTCTTCCATACGGTCAGCCATCAACGAGTGTTTGTAGATTTTGACCGCTTCTGTTAACACCTCCCGCGGATACTCCCAATCCCGCGTATTGAGATACTTTACGGCGGCGATGTGTTGAATGACCAAACTGAGCAGCAACTGCATGGAAGGTTCTTTTAAGCGGGAAGCCTCTTCTTTATCCAGATCGGCTAAATCCTCTGGGGTAACCTCAAGCACGCGCAAAAGCGAGCCTTCTTCGGAAGGGGGGTGAACGAAGTATTGGCGGATATCTTCCAGACTGACATTCCCGCCATCGTATATGGCGCTGACGCCGGATTTGGCCAGATCCGCCATCATGGTTTTGCGGTTTTGGTAATAATAAGCGACAATCAACAGAGCCGCGCATAGGGGGATGAGAAAGGCAATGAGTGGACTTTTCGGTTTCATGGTAACAGGGTTACAACTGAGTTATCGGCTCTAAGGGCGGTAAATCTTCCGCCCAGGGATTGCGCCGCCAGGCAAAGGCTTTTAGTTCGTTTATTTGCTTGTCGCTTAAGCGGATGCCGTCGGATGGCGCGGTGTTGCGTTCGGCATGGAGCGGTGTGCGGATGCCGGGAATGACCACATCGACTTCTTCGTGGCTTAACACCCATCGCAGTGCGAGTTCCGCCATACTCATACCGGGCACATTTCGCTCCGCCCACGCGCGGATTTTTTCGACCCGCTGCACGGTATGTTTCAGATTGTTCCCGCGAAAATAAATGGAACGAAAATCGTCTTTAGGAAAGGTCTCATCTCCTTTGAATTTCCCGGTTAAGGACGCTTCGTCAAAGGGAACACGAATGATGGTACCAATGTGGTGTTTGTGGCACAACGGCAATAAGGTCTCACGGGGATGCTGCTCGAACAGATTGAAGATCAGTTGCAGGGAATCGATGATACCGGTTTTCAGTGCGGGAATAACGCATTCGGGGTAGCCTTCGGTGGTGGAGATCCCCACATATTTGACCTTGCCGGATTGTTTCAGTTTTTCGAGCCGTTCAAACAGGTCGTCGCGAGTGTTCCAGGTTTCGTTCCAGGTGTGAAGTTGATAGACATCGATGCAGTCGACGCCTAAGTTTTTAAGGCTGGTTTCCACTTCGCTTTCCACGTAATCCAGCGGGAAGATTTTTTCGAGCGGGGTCCAGGATGGGGGCGCCCAATGTCCATTTTTAGGGGGCAGTTTGGTGGCGACAAAGATTTCTTCCCTTCGGTCTTTCAATACTTGACCGACAATGCGTTCGCTGCGCCCGTCGCCGTATGCTTGGGCGGTGTCGATAAAGTTGCCGCCAAGATCAATGTATTTGTGTAATGCCGCGATCGATTCTTGATCGGTTTGCTCTCCCCATTCGCCGCTAAGCCCCCAGGCCCCAAAGCCGATTTCGCTGATTTCCCAGCCGGTTCTGCCAAACACACGTGATTCCATACCACTCTCCTCATAAGATAGTATTGCTCAATTTATAACCGCGAATGCACGCGAATCTACGCGAATCACAACTTTGTCTATTCCGGAAATATAATTCTCATACCCATTTTCTTTCCCGGCGCTCCTAAATAACATCGGTATTATAACCCCTTGCATAAGGGGGTGGAGCCATAGGCTCCGGGGGATTTCGCGTAGTTGGAAGCGTGCTTCGCCCCCTTCCTACCCCCCTTGTTAAGGGGGGCTAGGGGGGATCGAT